>CAVDXW010000025.1:0-24879 GCA_963613145.1 Bacteroidaceae bacterium
TACCGGAGCCGGACTTACCCACGATGACCATGTTGGAGTTGACGCGCTCGCTGTCACGGCGGAAGAAGTCGATGAACACGGGCACGCCGTCGCTGCTTCCCAGCTTGATGCCGCCCACATCGGAGACATGCGCGTATATCCACGGGAAGCACGCCGCCAGCGAATTGCTCGGTATGCCGCGGCTCTGCCGCGACATGGGGTCATAGCCGCTGACCTGCGAGCCGATGAACGCCTGCATCTGGTCAAATTCCATGTTGTTCAGGCGGAAGCCGTTCTCCTGATAGTAGCGGCGCACCGCCCGCTTCATGTTGGTGATAACGGTTCTGTCGGACTTGGGCGGCTGGGGGATGGAGCTGTCGGCGCGGGTGGCGGCAATGTCGTAGACCGTTACATAGATGTTCACCTCCAGCAGCGACTCGTTGTCCTGCTGTAGGGTAGCCAGCAGCCCGCCCAGCGTTTCGATGTGCTCCTGAAGCTCGATGCGCCGCGAGTCCACACCCGTGGCCATATACTGCCCGCGCAGCTCCTGCAACGAACGGTCGATAGCGCGTATCGCCTTTGCCCGCTCCATCGGGCGGCACTTGACGACGACCTTCGTCCCCGGCATGGACATCACGCCCGCCAGCCACGCATCACCCACGGCGGTGGGATACGCCACCATGCGCAGGTTGTGCGTGACGATGTGGTTGACCTGCACCGTGCGTGCCTTGACATCCACCGTCTGCGGCATGGCCCACGCCGCGTAGTCCTGCGGCTCGATATTCTCAATATCCGACTCGTCAAAATCCAGCTGGTTCGTATAGCGCAGGAACATGGCCAGTCCCTTGTCGTCCAGCAGCTTGGGGGACATCTCTGCGGCGCGGAGCGTGGTCAGCGCGGACTGCACCTGATTGTAGAGCTGCCGCTTGTCGCTCTCGAACAGCACCAGATAGTAAAACGGCTCGATGACCTTATTGTCGCTGCACAGGGAGCGCACATCGTTGATGCGGTCGTACATGATCTCGACACGCGCCTTGTACTCCTCCTCGCCCAGCATACCTTTTTCAAAGGACGCTTTCAGGTCGTCCAGACGGTCGTACTCGATTTGCAGATAGTCATCGTAGCGGATGGGACGCTCGATCTTAACGATATTCGCCGCGTAATCGGCATTGATTGCCCGCAGGACACGCCCCAGACCGTTCTCGATGGCGTTGCTGCGGCGGAATGTGCTGAAGAAGCGGAACTCCACCGCAGGTATCTCCAGCACCGCGCCGAAATACTTGCCGCCGTACTCGATATAGCCGCCGCCGATGCCCGTAAACGCCATAATGCGCTCCATCGGGGCGCGGTCGGCGGTGGCCTCCTTCGCCTCCGCTATTTTGCGGGCACTCTCCTTCGCGGCGGCGGCGCGGCGGGCGCGTATCGCCTCCTTCTCCTCGGGAGGGGTCGCCTTGCTCTTGAGCAGCTTGTCCTCTTTTTTGCGCTCGGCCTGCCGTTCCTTTTCGCGCTGCTTACGCTCCTTTTCCGCCGCCTTTTTCTCCTTGCGGCTCTTGGGCATCTGCACCTCCTGCTCCTTTTCCTTGAACAGGCGGTCGAAGCACATCTCGTCCGAGGTACCCTCCTTGCGCGCCATCAGCATACTGTCGTCAAACACCCTGCCGAACATGCGCACATACCCGAAATGGCGTATGATGTGCAGCAGATAGAGGTAGTTCGGCACTGTGTCGATGCGGACGATCAGGCCAACGGCCAGAAGCGCGACACCGATGGCGATGAATATCTTTCCGGGCAGACTGGACAGCACTACGAACACGACCATGGCTGCCGCCACGCCGCCCACCAGAATATCAGGCAGCGTCACGCCCTTGAACAACTCGATCTCAACTTTTGTTTTGCCCGGTATCATGCGCATAGGGAGCTGTCACCACCTTATCGTAGTCTGTAATGTCTGCCGTGGGTATCTCTTATCAATGCCCGTTGTTATTGTTATTATTGTTGTTATAGCGCGGCGGCGGTACGGGACGCAGCTTCGGCAGGGACCGTGCCATGGGCGGCGCTTCCGGCGCGGTGGCTACCTGACGGCCCTGCTCCGCATCCCAATGCGGCGCGGCCGGTGCCTCCGGTATCGTCGGCATCTGCCGCCCCTCCTCACTGTCCCAATGGGGCATAGCCGGCACATCCGGCGCATCGGGCGGCGGGTTGCTCGTGTCGTAGTACGGCATGGGCGGAGCTTCGGGAATATCGGGGGCGGGGTTTTGGGGTTCGGCGCCCATGAACTGCATAGGCCCTGTGACCTTCGTGGGTTCGGTGGGTTGGGGCTGTGTGGGGTTCGTGAACTTGGCGGGCTCGGTGGGCGCGGAGGCTTCGGTGCTCGTGCCGCCGCCCGTTGTCGATGTACCGCCGCCCGCGGCGGGGGCATCGCCGGAGGGGCCGCTGTCCTTTCCGCCGCCGGGGTAGCCTCTGCCCTGGCTCTGTGCGCCACCGCTATTCTTGTCCCTGCTGCCGCCGAACATGCTGCGCATACCCAGATCGTTCTTGCGCAGGTTGCCGACATCGCCGTAGCCGGTAACGCGGTTGCGCAGATGATCCATCGTATGGCGGACGCTCTCGCCCATGTTGCTGGCGTTGATGGCCTGATAGCCCGCGTTGTCCGCCAGAATACCCGTGATCACGCCGCTGGCGCGCTTGGCCGTCGCCATACCGCCGAGGATGAGCACGAATTTCCCGACCTGATTCAGCAAACTGTTGTCAAACAGCACGAGGTCGCTGCTGGAGATAATGGGAATAAATATCAGCAGCACACGCATGGCAATCACCGTGCCGAACACGCCGAAGCACTGCACCACAAAGGCGGTCGTCCACTGCTTGAACTTTCCGCCCTCGTCCAGCGGCATCACGCCGATGAAGGGCGGCGCGATGAGGTAGAGGAATATCATGTTGAATATGCGCGCCACGCAGTCGAAGATAATGACCGCGAGATCCCAAATCAGCTTGAACGACACCATCAGCAGCAGGATATGGTCGAAGTTGGTAATGTCGAAATCGCCGGTGACATCCGTGTAGTTGTAGATGCTCTTCTCGCCCATGTAATAGGCACTGCGCAGCGGATCGTCCATGGACGCATTCTGGTTATAGACAGGATTGCGGGCAGCACGCATTGTACACATTAAAAACACCATGCGGTCAAGCGGCGCATTGTAGCTGCTTGTGATGATTTGGCGCGTGTAGCTGCGCAGCGGGGCAAACGAGCTGTCCGTCTGCATGGTCTTCATGCACTTGAGCAAAGCGTTGGAAATCTCCGTATTATACGCATCAAAGCGCAGATCCTGACTCAGGTCGCCCGCGTTGACAATCTCCTGTAAGGCGGCCTGCCACGAGGTAGTGCCGTCCTCCGAGACATAGTAGAAGTCGAACACGCCCTCCTGCTCCAGCGATTGCAGGTCGCCGCGTATCTCGTTATAGCAGCTGTTGAGGTTATAGCGGCTGTTGTACGAGGGCATGAGGGAGTAGTTCGCGACCGTCTCCAGCACACGCGCCATTGTCGCGTACTGCTCGTCCGTGAACTCTATCGAGTCCTCCTTGCCGAGAGTGTCCGCGTGGTTGAAGGCGTAGTTGATCTGCGTAAACAGCTTGTCCGACAGGCTCAGCACCGCGTTGAATATGAAGGTCAGGCTGACGATGATGAGTATCGCCTTGAGCGTCCCCGTCAGTATGTCGCCCATAGACTGCTTCATCTTGTCGCCGGAGTCCACCGCCTTCTTCGCCACCGCGATGATGGCGAACACGAAGCACAGCAATATGCCCAGCAGAGCCATAGCCCAGTATATCTTCTCCACGACGGTGTTGCCGAAGAACACATCCAGCAGCGTCTTCGTCTCCCCCTGATAGCGCACCTTGGTGATGCCGCTCATCACGGAGAAGCATTCATCCATAATGCCGATGACCCACACAAGCCCCGATTCGAGGACATAGAGTATACGGGAGAACAGGCCTTCTATGCCGTTGGAAAACCAACCGCTGACACTCTGAAAGGCACTCAAGACATTCATAACAAATTCCCTCCGTAGGAAGCTCGAAATAGGCTGTTAGCGCACCGTAAGCGTTTTCCGCGAAACGACGATGTACACGGTGACGGCGATGGCCACACCGAGCACGATGGCGAAGAACAGCAGACTGCTCCAGTTGAAATACAGCAGGATCGTGAAATTATAGTTCGTCACATTCCCCGCCCTGTCCATCAGGACGATGCTGTACTCCCCGCTCTCGGTCAGCTCGCTTGTGTAGTTGATCGGCTTGCCGTCAAGCGTGATGCCGATGCTGGCTCCCTCCTCGACATCCGCGAGGGAGACGGGGCCTCTTGCCTGATTTTTCTCGTTCAGCTCGGCCAGTGCCAGCGTCGGGGGCGTGGTGTCCACCGTCACATCGAGCGTGTAGGTTCTTCCCCCGCGTGTACAGGTGTAATCCACGACATAGTGTCCCTCCTTTTCCATGGACACATAGCCGCGGTCAAAGTATATCTCCTGATCGTCCAGCGTCACATTGGTGATGGTAAAGCCGCTGGGCATCGTATAACCGGAAAGGCGGCAGGTGACATCGCCCACGATGGAAAAGGCAATGGTCTGGTACTTCTGGCCGTTCACGGTCTCCTCGACAACATAGTCGCCCGTCTCGTAGATATGCGTCAGGTCGGGCTGATCGAGTGCCGTGCCGTTCTTGTAGAGCGTGACCTCCATGCCCTCGTCCGGCTCCAGACGCACCTCGCCCTGCACGACCATGCCGTCCACCACAGTGGAGAGCAACTGCGCGCTGTCGCCCACCGTGTAGAGATAGCCGCGCCTGTCGCGGTCATAGACCACGCCGTCGGACACCGTGACGCGGGTGCTGCTCGCCGAGGTGGTGGAGCTCTCCAGCGGCTCGCCCGTCTCGGGGTCAAGTGCGCCGCTGTAGCCGAAGTCCGCATACGCCGGTGCGCACAGCACACACAGCACCGCCGCGACAAACAGCAGGCAGGTAAAGCCGTGTCGTTTTCTCATAGCACACCTCACGCTCCTTCGCCCAGTACGGTGTTGTTTCTCGTGCCCAGATCGTAGTACACGCTGTCTGCGCGGAAGATATTGCTGCGCAGGTCGCCCATCTCCATCTGTCCGAACTGATAGAGCGAGCACTTGTAGCTGGGCGTATACTTCGTTTTCAGCGGGTAATTGCCGAAGGTCACGATGATGGCATTGCCCGTGGATTCCTTGTTGTTCAGCTTTTGCAGCTCGCTGGGATAGATCAACGGACGGGTCTGCGTCTGCGTGGAGACATTCACATCCCCCTCCTTGCTGCCCAGCGACGAGGAGGTCGAGGTCGTGCGCACCGTCATGTTGCCGCACAGCTCGGAGAACTCCTTGCAGGTGCCGATGTCGTTCGAGCCGATAAACATCTTCATACCGCAGTTGGACTTCACGATGTCCGCCACCTTCTCGCCGTAGACATTGTTCAACTGCGAATAGCTCTGCACGACCATGTTGAACCATATCTTACGCGAACGGCCTACAGTGATCATCTTGTCAAATTTCTCAATCTTCGGCATATTGCCGAACTCATCGAGGATGAAGTACACATTGCGCGGCAAACTCAGATCCTCCCGTGCGGAGGCCACCTTGATGAGTGCCTTATACATGCACAGCACGAACACCGCCGCCAGCCCGTGCCGCGTGTCCTTCTCGTCGGGTATCTTCAAAAACAGTGCCGTGGGCTGTTCGGCGAAGCTCGCCGCGTCGATATCCGTAGCGGAGGTCAGTCCGCACAATCCACGGTCATTGAACATATTCATTTTATCAAAGGCGATGGACATATAGCTTGCCATCGTCTGGTCGGCGGCAGAGAGCACCTGCCGCGAGAGCGTCACCGCCTGCGAGAGCGGATTGCGCCCCTCGAAGTAATCCTTGAGTGCCTGGAAGTTGTTTTCGCTGTTGCTCAGTGCCTTGTTGATATTGAAGAAGTTGAACTTCTCCTTCGTCATGCCGAGGCGCGGATCCTCGCTGTCCTCCAGCATGGCGATGCAGATCGCCATGATAAGCGACCGTGCGCCCTTTTCCCACAAGGGGTCCTTTTCATTCTCCACGGGACACATGACGGACATGAGGTCGTTGAGATCCTCGAACATCTCATCGTAAATGCGTTGCTTCGTGACGGCAATGTCGTCCTGACAGTGCGTGGGATCGGCGTAGGCGTTGCCGTTCCACTCGATCCACAGTGCGCCGTCCTCCGCAGGGCCGTCCGGCTGCTTCAGGTCGGGATAGGCGGCCATGGCGTCGCGGTGGGCACGGATGCCGTCGGCAATGCGGACATAGTGCTGGTACATGTCCCAGATGCTCTCCAGCGGATTCCACCGGCTGGAGGAATAGGTATCGCGCAGGTCGAGCAGCAGCACATTATAGCCCCGCTCCTTGAGGAATTTGGAGTGGAGCGAGAACAGCTCGCCCTTGGGGTCGGTCATGATCATGGAGCTGCCGCAGTTTGTCGCGCCGATGAGCTGGATCATCGGGTTGATGAAGGTCGTCGTCTTACCGGAGCCGGTGGAGCCGATGACCAGCGAATGTGCGCCGGAGAGGAAGTTGATCTCCAGCTTGCCCTTTTTGTCCATCAGGGCGCGGAGGGGGATACCGTCCTTTTTCACGGTCTGAAGCTGGTCATAGGTCGTGGCGGGGAAGTATTTGTCGCGCTCCTTGTCAGTCAGGAAGCGGCTGTTTTCCAGTGCGCTGTCGCTGATTACATTGTCCTTGCCGCGTGTGCCGAGCAGTCCTTTGCCCGCGCCCTTGCCGCCGAAGACCATCGGCCACAGCCACAGGATGATCCAGAACACGAACAGCACCGCGTAGCCCATGAGCCATGTGCCCGGCTTGAGCAGGAGCATCAGATCGAGCTCAAAGCCGCTGCCGCCGGCTGCGGTGATAAGGCCGTGGACGAGCTGGCGGAGGATATAGCCCAGCAGTGCGCCGCCGAGAATGAGCAGCAAAAGCCACCTGAGCAGCTTCTTCGGCTCAAGCTCCGTCAGCTTTTCCATTATCTGTTTGAGCATTTTGCCTCATCCTCTCTTTTCGGTGTGCTTCTGTCCCTTTCACGCTACGGTGAGCATGTCCCGCCACACGGAGGGGAAGGTATTCGTCCATGTCCACTGCTCTATACACTGTACCGCCCACGACGGTATGTATATCCGGCCGCTGCCGCTGGCCGTTACGGAGTCCGTGCCGCTCTCCTCCTGCATTATCCAGAAGCCGACGCGGACGGTCCCTTCATTCCTCAGCAGCACATCCTTGCCCACGACCAGCATTTCCGCATTCTGCAAGCTGCCCGTTCCGTTGTCGGTAATGTTCT
Source organism: Bacteroidaceae bacterium (assembly GCA_963613145.1). GTDB lineage: Bacteria > Bacillota > Clostridia > Oscillospirales > Oscillospiraceae > Vescimonas. Next base: position 7,342 of record CAVDXW010000025.1, read on the forward strand.
CATAGGTGCTCGCGGACGACTTGACGGCGGTACTCAGGGTGTTCAGCGTACCGCTGTACGCTGCCTTCGCCTTGTAGGCAAAGAGCATCGTGCCGGAGGAACGGTTGTCCAGCGTCGCGCCGGAGTCCACCTGCGCCGATGCACCCACCGCAAGCGTGCCGAAATTCGTGCAGGTCGCGCCGCTGCTCAGGGTGAGGGACGCGCTCCCCGTACCGGCCCCTGTGGTGACGCAGCCGCCGCCGAGAACAACAAGATTCCCTCCCTTGCAGGTAATCGCGCCGCCCTTGCTGCCGCCCAAACAGAACTGCTCGATGGTCGCGTCCTTCTGCACCACGATGTCGCCGCCGTTATTGACGATCGTGCCGTTGTTGTACAGCACACCGCTGACGCTCAGAACGCCGCCCTCCTCGATGGTGACGGTCACATTCGGCTCGATGTAGACATAGCCGTTGTAATTGGCCACCTGTCCGCTGCCGATGGTGACATCGCTGCGGATGGCGGAAAGCTGCTCCTTGTAGCCGACATACATAACGAACTGGGTCATGCTGCTCCACAGCCATGAGTGTTGGCAGTTGATGTTACCGCTGTCGCTGTCGGCATAGATGCGGACATCCCGGTCGTATGCGACATTATAGAGCAGGCCAACATGTCCCGAGGCAATATCGGCAGAGCTGACCACGCCGGGGGTCAGCACACTGATCACGGTGTTGGTCTTGCCGGTGGCGGTCAGAAAGCCCTTATGCTGCTCGGAATAGGCGATGGATTGGAGCGCACCGTCCGCGCTGCCGATAACAAAGCTGTACTGTCTGGCGTTGCCGTTCTTGCTGTCCTCGCTGCGGTAGTAAAGCTCCATATTGGCGATGTTGTTCAGCGTGCGGAAGGACTTCTCCCCGTAGGCCACACCCTCCGGCAGGTCGGTGCGGATGAACTGGAAGGGGCTGCTGCTGGTGCGGCGGGAGCCGTCCACCATGTATTTCCCGCTGTTCCACTCGTAGAGCAGCAGCACGGGGTGGCGGTAGCCTGCGCTGTCGCGGCGCGGCAGGTCGTCCTGACTGTCCACGCGCTCCCAACGCCAGATCTCCACCGTTCCGTCCGCACCGGCCACCGGCGTATCCGCCGAGGCGGGGACAGTGCCAAGCTGTATCAACAGCGACAGTGCCAGCAGCAATACAAGCCCGTGCCGCACAATATGCGTTTTTTTCATGTTTGCAGTCCCTCTTTCGTCATCGATGCCTCGGGAATAGCCGCTCCGTTTCAGCATATGAGGCGGAGATCTCATACGCAGCTCTCCGCCTCACGCTTTTATTAAAGCTGCCGCCGCATTCTCTGCACGGAAATCAGTTCCCGTTGGGAATGTTGGTGATGTTCGTACCGGCGGACTCGTTCACCCACTTGATCATCACGCCCATGCCGATCTTCAGAATGACGATCAGCACAAAGATCAGCACGAAGCCGATGATGGCGTTCTTCAGATGGGTCTTGGCCTTCTCGCGCTCCTGCGGCTCCTCCGCCTTGGCAAACTTTACGCCCAGCAGCACGCAGTACAGCGTACCGACCGCGCCCACGATGCCGAGGATGGGACCGAGCAGGTTGTTGATGAGGCTGATAACGGGGTTGACCACCGTGTCATAGCTCGTGGCGAATGCGGGTGTGGTCATCAGCACCAGCATGGCCGCCGCGATGCCGCACTTGATCAGTCTCCTGCGCAGGGTCGTTCCCTTGATAAGCTTCTCCATGATGTAATTTACCTCCTGATTTTTATGGTCTTAACACAGACTTAACGCATTTTGGCTTTACTCTTTTATTATATGCAAGCGACACAAAAGGTCAAGCGCAGACAGGAAATTAGGTCGCAAAATTTGTTATCCCGTCAGAAAATGCCGCGTCAAGCCCGCCGGCTTTGTTCGTTTTTCGGTATACGGTTTTTACAGCGGGCAGGGGAAGGCCGCGAACACCGCGTGGCCGCCGGTCAGCGTGAACGGATATTCAAGGGTCGCCGTTTCGCCGGTGAGGGACGGCTTGCCGTTTTCATCGAAGTCCTGATAGCTCACGGTCTGGGTCAGCACGCCGCTCTCGCCGTTGATGGTAACGGAATAGTCGAGCTTGCCGATGGTGATGTCGCTGCCGCGCTCACCCATGGTGGCGTAGAGAACGCCGTCCTTCTCGACAAACTTGCCCGTGGCCAGCCACTCGTCGGCAAGGCTCTCGCTCACATAGGTACACAGCAGGTCGCGCAGAGCATCCATCGTGGTGACATAGCCCATATCCACGGCGTACAGCTCCGTACCGTCGTCCGCCTTGGCCGCAGGCTCATCGGAGCTCACCAGCGGAGGCATGGTCATATAGAACCATGACCACATCGTCTGGGCAGCGTAGTAATCGGACACGACCGCGTCCTCCTGCGGGATGGTCAGCAGCAGCTGCGCCTCCGCACTCAGGGCATAGTAGAACTCGCTGTACGGAATGTCGAAGCTCTGCGCACCGGCGGCGTAGGGGGCGAGGATGTACACATCGAAATAGACGGTCATGCCGCTTTCGGTGAAGTAGAAGCTGGCGTTCTCGGCGAGGTCGTTCACCTTGTCAAGATAGTCGTCAAAGTAGCCTTCACTCAAATTGTTGTCGTATATCTGCGCGGAAATTTTAGAGGCAAGCAGACCTGTCAGGTTCTTGCTGAGGGGGTCTTCCTCATTGGAGAGGGTGTCGAAGGTAAGAAACTCACCATTGAGCAGGTCGAAATTCCACGCCTTGAGGCCGCTGTTCGGGTGGGTGCCGCCGCCGCTGCTGTACGCTGTGCATACCGCGCTGATCAGGCCGTCGGTCGTATAGCCGCTCTCGTAGGTCAGCTCCTCTGCGTAGGGCATCCAGTTGGCCTTGCCCTCCTCGTCCAGCGCGTCATAGGCCTCCGTTGCCGCCGCGAAAGACTCCTGCGCGGCGGCATCGAGATCCTCCGCCGCCTTCACGAGCTCCGCGTTGAAATTGGCGCAGCACTCCGCGAGCATGGAGCCGTCAAACTCGTACAGCTCGCCGCTCTGCGTATACAGTGCCAGCTGCGGCAGGGTGTATTTCTCCGTCAGCAGCACCACGCCGTCATCGTTTGTAAAGCTCTCCTCCTTCGTCAGCGTTGCTTCCAGCTCGACATGCAGCCCGAGCTCCTGCGCATCGTCCGTGCCGGAGCTGTCCTGCTCCGTCTTCCCGCCGCAGGCGGTGAGGGAAAGCAGCATCACAAGTGCAAGAAAGAGTGAACAAATCCTTTTCATAGTGTCTCCTTTATTATTTTGCCGTTGGTTGTTATGCCTGCGTCCTGTCGCCGTCAGGCTTTGTACTGCCCAGATAACGGACACCGAGCATCGTAATGTCGTCGAACTGCGGAGCCTCGCCCACGAAGGCATCAATGTCCTCCTTCAGACGGGGCAGCAGCGCGTCGGGCGTGGTGTCGATGTTCCTGTTCAGCGAAGCGAGCATCCTGTCCGTGCCGAAAAGCTCGTTGTGTGTGTCGGTCGCCTCCGCCACGCCGTCGGTGTAGACAAACAGTCTGTCGCCCGGCGCAAGCTGCAGGGTATACTCCTTATATTTGCTGCCGTCCATGCAGGCCAGCACCAGCCCGTGCGGATCCTTGACCAGCTCGTATTGACCGTCGGCGCGGCACAGCGCAGGGTACTCGTGTCCCGCGTTGGCGCAGGTCAGCTTGCCCGTGGACAGCTCCAGAATACCCAGCCACACCGTGACGAACATGTCGATGGGGTTGTTGGCGCAGAGCTGGCCGTTGACCTCCTCCAGCACCGCCTTGGGTGACTTGCCGCTTTGTACGCTGTTCTTGAGCAGCACCTTGGTGATGACCATGAACAGTGCCGCAGGCACACCCTTGCCGGAGACATCCGCGATAACGAGTGCCAAATGGTCATCGTCCACAAGGAAGAAGTCGTAGAAATCGCCGCCGACCTCCTTGGCGGGTGTCATCGTGGCGTAGATGTCGAACTCCGTGCGGTTGGGGAACGGCGGGAATATGCACGGCAGCATACTCGACTGAATCTCCGTGGCAACGGACAGCTCCGCGCCGATGCGCTCCTTCTCCGCCGTGATAGCGGTCAGGTTCTGTATGTAGTCGTAGATGCTCTGCTCCATCTCGCGCACCGCCTGATACAGCCGCCCCATCTCATCCCCCCGGTGGAGCTGCGGCACGGCGAGCATGTTCTCCTCATGCGTCACCAGCCCCGCCTTCTGCTTCTGGATGAAGCTATCCGCGATGGTGGACAGCCGGTTGAGCGGCCTGACCAGCAGGAGCTGCGCGGAGATGGCAGACAGCACCACGAGCACGGCCGTGATGATAACCAGAATACGAATGAGCTTCGTCAGAAATGCCTGCTCCGCCGCTTCCGTCTCCTTCATAGAGAATATAACGGCCATGTAGCCGCGGGTCGTGCCGCTGCTGTCGCGTATCGGCGCGAGGGCATACACCGCGCCTGCGCCGCGGCTCTCCTGCCGTACGGCGGGAACAGCCTCGCCCGCCATCAGCTCATCCTGTATCTCGGTGAACTCCTTGAAGGTGAACTGCTGTATATCGCCCAGCTTCAGCGCGTCCGTGCGCATGTCGGTGTTGTAGACCACATAGAAGCCGTCGTTCGTGGGCTTGAGGCAGCATATCGCCACCACGCCGTAATACTGCTGGATCTCCATCAGCCGCGTCTGCACGCTGATGTAGTTATCGTCCGTTTTGCCGCGCTCAAGATAGCGGTCGATGGACTCCGGCTCGACGAGCGCCGCCGTTGCCACGGCGAGGTTTTCCGCCGTCTGCGTCATCTGCGTGTCCAGATTTTCGCAGTATTCGTGATAGCTGAACAGCACCGCCGCGCCGCCGATGATCACGGCGATGAGGATGATGTTCAGAACGCTCTTCATCCCCATTGAAAAGCGGATCTTGTACCTGTTTTTCATTCGCATTCGCTCCTTAGCACCTCGCAGTCCCGCGCTCAGAGCTTTTTGCGGATGGTGAGGATGTTCTTGCCGTCCTCATAGGAATACTCCACATCGTCCATGCTTTTTTTGACAAGCAGGATGCCCAGCCCGCCGATGCTCCGGGACTCGGCGGCGGCGGTCACATCCACATCCTCGCGCTCCAGCGGGTTGAAGGGCTTGCCGTGGTCGAGGAAGCGAATCGTGACGGTGGGCGGGTCGCCGCCCGCGTCCACATCGACCTCCGCCTCGCCCAGCTCGGGGTGATAGGCGTAGTTGGCGATATTCACGAAGATTTCCTCCACCGCCAGCTCCACCTGCATCTGCACGGCCATGGAGCAGCCGTATTTTTCCAATTCCTCGCTGATAAACTCATTGATGGCGGTAAGCTGCTTTACCTCAGCCGGTACACGCATCGTTTTCATGTATCTGCCTCCTGTTCGGGCACCCCGCCCCTGCGGGACGGCGCGCCGCCGTTATTTATTCGGTATCTGCTGCACGGGCTGCTGCTCGTGCTTCTGTTCGTTCTTTGCGCCCAGCTTGAAGCCCTTGCCCAGCTCAATGCCGTGCTCCTTCATATCGCTCTCAAGGCTCTGTTTGAACTTCGCGTCCGTCAGTATCTGCCGTGCCAGCTCCTGCGGCTTCTTCTCCGCCAGCACCTTGGAAATCTTCTCGATGGAGGCCGCGTTTCCGTCCTCCGTAGCGATTTCCTTCAGCATATCTCCGAAGTCCTTCGTCATCTGCAAATTGACTTGCAGCGTCTTTGCCAGCTCTTCGTCGCGCATTACCCGTGTCAGCTTACTGCTGCCGCCGAGCTCCTCCAGCTGTATCATGCCCAGAATGACATAGCTGCTCAGCAGATCGACGGAGTCGCGGAGGCCGTAGGTCGTCTGTCCGCCGGCAAGCGCGCCCCGCAGCTTGTCCATCAAGGGCACGATGTCCTTCTGCGCAAAGGTGTAAACGCCCAGCCCCACCTTGTTCAGCTTCTCCTGCTCCTCGCGCAGGGGCTTGTCCGCTGCCTCACGCGCCTCGCGCTCGGCCTGTTCCGCCGCCTCGCGTGCGCCCTTCTCGATATCCGCCTTCAGCTCCAGTGCCGCGTCCATCTCACGCGCCAGCTGCTCGGCATCAACGGTCGAAATGAACCTCGCCAGCTCCTCACCGATCAGCTGATCGGGCATCTTGCCCATGACCTCCAGAACGGCTTCCTCGCCCAGATTCTTTATCCGCTCCTTTGCACTCTCGGCATCCTCGAAGCTGCGCTCGATGGGGCCTGCGCCCTCCAGCTGCTGCGCAGCGCGCTGCTCGCGCTCCGCCTTGATCATCTCCGCAGCGATCATGCCGCCGACGAAGTTGACAGCGTTCATCTGCGAGACATCCGTGTTGAGGAGATTGTGCCGCACACTCATCGTACTCTTGGGGTCGATGGTGAGGTAGCGCATCAGACCCGCGCTGCCCTCCTCAATGGCCGCGCCCACCGCCGCGGGGAATATCTCGTTCCTGTAGCTGCGACCCGTGGCCTCCAGCCATCTGGAGATGTTCTGGCGGCGGATTTCGTTCATCGGGTATTTCTGCTCGCGGGCAATATCGGCGCGAACCTGCTCCGCCGTCATATTGCGGTATTTCTGCAAATCCTGCCGCGCCTTGTCCACGAACTCGATCTCATCCAGCTTCGTCGTCAGGTGCGCACGGAGTGCCCGCGCTGCGGCGATATGGCCGCGCTCCAGATCGTTGTGGCCGTCGCCCACGCCCTCGCGCTCCTTGCCCTCAAGGTAGGTATCGCACAGCTTCATCACATCCTTGTACTGCTTGGTCAGTGCTTCGCGCTCCTTTTTGCTGTCGCTCAGGGTCTTGCCCTCGGCGGCCAGCGCCTCGAACGCCTCGCGCATGTGCTTGAAGTTGCCGGAGCGCGTCTGATACCACTTGTCGGAGTCGGCGATCTGCTTGAGCATCGCCGTGTTCTCGGCCGCCAGCCCGTAGTTGAACAGTGCCTCCGGCCTCTTCCATGTCATCACCGGGGACAGCGGGTTATCCAGCGTCAGCACCGCCACGCGCTCGCCCTGCCGGAACAGCAGCGGACGGCCGCTCTTCAGCTCCTCCACGCCCGCCTCATCGTTCAGTCTGCGCTGACCCTGTGCGTCAAACTCATCGCAGAAGCACTCTGCGCCGTCATCGCCGCCCAGCGTGAAGCCGTATCCCGTCACCGTGGCTTGGAAATTCGCCTCCAGCTCCATGTCGCGGCTATAGAAGGTGGTGGCAGCCGTATCCTGCAACAGCCCCTCAAACTTATCGGAAAAGCTTTTGCCGCCCGATCTCACATAGTTGTCCAGCTCCGGGAACCTCCGGTCGCGCTCTGCCCGGAATTCATCACCCTCAAGAGTCTCGCGCAGATAGCCGCCGTATACCGTGTTCATTTTGCTGACATCGCAGTCACCTATCAGTATTTCCGGGTCGATGATCTCATATATCGGGTTGGTGCGCAGCTCGATGCGGTCATGCGCCGCGATATAGGCACCCTGCAGCTTCTTCCACTGCTCCATCTGCTTCCGCTCCGCCTCCGTGAGGGGAACATCAGGCCGGTTGCTGAAGTCAGCGTCGATATCCATGATCAGACCCTTGGCTCTTGCGATCTTGGCGTAGTTGTCGCCCAGCACCTCCGGCGGCAGACCGGGGTCGGTCATCTCGGTCAGATGCTCCGTGATCTCCAGCGACTCCCGCATGGCTCCCATCACAATATCGGTGCGCTTCCGGGAAAGCTCCGCCTGTATCAGCTCGCGGATTTCCGCGTCAGTCACATTGGCCAGCTCCGGGTCGCTGGCCCGCCACTTGGGGACGGTCTCCGCGAAGTATGCGTTCCAGTGATTGGGGTTCGTGTCGAACAGGAACGCGATCTCCTCGTTCCGCAGATCGACGAGCTGCTGTGCCGTCGCCAGATCGTCCTCCGTCGCCTCGGGATTCTCGCGGAAAAACCGCTCGCGCTGTATATCGTGATGGAACAGACAGCCCACACCGCGGGAATAGTGACGCCTGTCCGCCTCCAGCTGCCGCCGATCCTCCTCCGACAGATCGGGGTTGTGGTGCGGATCCACCCCTCCCTCGTTCAGGTAGTAGGCGTATTTGTCGGCGATATGCAGGTGCTCCTGTATCGTCGGATACAGCTCCTGCCGCAGCTTTCGGGAGAACTCACGCCGCTGACGGCGTTCCTCGCTTGTATAGCGCGGCATCCTGCGGGGCGGCACACCCGGACGGCGGTACTGTGGGTCGTCCAGCATCTCGAATATCTCCTGCTCGGAGTAGATGGGAGTCATTGCCTCGTTGACATAGCGTTCCGCCTCGGCGCGTGCCTGCTCATCGGTCATCTGCGGATTTGTCGCCTTTATGCCCTCTACCAGAGCGGTCATTTTCTCTAATAATGTACTCATGGAAAATCTCCTTCCGCTATTTTATGTTCGTATGCGAATACAGACCCGATCTCTCAGTGCTGCCCCATCACCGGCGGTTCGTTCTTCCCGTTTACCGGCGGCTTGCCGCCCAGCCTGAAGCCCTTGCTGTGCTCGATGCCCTGCGCCTTCATATTGCTCTCAAGGCTCTGCTTGAACTTCGTATCCGTCAGTATCTTCCGCGCCAGCTCCTGCGGCTTCTTCTCCGTCAATACCTTGGAAATTTTCTCGATGGAGGCCGCGTTTCCGTCCTCCGTGGCGATCTCCTTCAGCATCCCTCTGAAGCCGTCCGTCATCTGCAAATTGACCTGCAGCGTCTTTGCCGCCTCATCGTCCCGCATTGCCCGTTCCAGCTTACTGCTGCCGCCGAGCTCCTCCATCTGTATCATGCCCAAAATGACATAGCTGCTCAGCAGATCCACGGAGTCGCGGAGACCGTAGGTCGTTTTTCCGTCGGCAAGCGAACCCCGCAGCTTGTCCATCAGGGGTACGATGTCCTTCTGCGCAAAGGTGTAGATGCCCAGACCCACCTTGTTCAGCTTCTCCTGCTCCTCGCGCAGGGGCTTGTCCGCCGCCTCACGCGCCGCCAGTGCCTCCTGCTCGGCGCGCTCCTGCGCCTCGCGCTGCTCCGCCTCCACGCGCTGCTGCACCGTCTGCGCCTCCGGCATTTCCCGCGCCATTTCCTGCGTGTTGAATATGGTCAGGAATTCGGTGAACTGCTCGTGGCTCATCAGCTGCTTCGTCTCGCCGAACAGCTCGACCATCTCGCCCTTCGGCTCACCCACGGTATACTTCGCGGCGGCCTCGCCCAGCTCGCGCACGATGGCGCGGTAGTCGTTCTGCATCCGCGTCTCGAACGCGCCGGGACCCGCCTTGCCCTCGGCAAGACGCTGCGCCCGCTCGTTCTTCACCATTTCCGCAGCGATCAGACTGCCCACCGTGTAGGTGGCGAAGTCCTCCGTTTTTTCACTACACATGTAGACGGGCTTTACCCACTCTTCGTTGTAGTTTGCCTCCAGAAGTGCGCCCAGCATGACGGCGCGGTTCTTCGTCTCCATCAGGAATGCCTGCGGCAGGTCGGCGGGGTACGCGGCGCACTGATCCTTCAGCCACTGCGTCATGTCCTCTCTGACTTCCTTCTGCTGCGCGTTGTACAGGTCGCGCTTGGCGGCCTTTCGTTTCTCCTCCGGCGACATGCCCGCGTACCGCTCCAGCGCGTTGCTCGCCTTGTCCACTATCTCCAGATCGCCCAGCTTATCCAATGCGTACTGCTTCAGTGCCTTCGCTACGCGGATATGCCCCTGCTCCACATCGTTGTGACCGTCGCCCACGCCCTCTTTTCTCTTCTTTTCCAGATAGGCTTCGGTCTTGAGCAGCAGCTCACTGTACTTCTCCGTCAGTGCCTTCCGCTGCTGGGGATTCTCGGTCAGGCCGTCCTTCGTCAGCTTGGCGATAGCCTCAAAGCTCTGGCGCATCTCCTTGAACGCGGTGGAACGGCTCTTATACCATTTGTCGGACTCCGCCACCTGCTCCAGCAGCTTGTCGTTCTCGTAGCGCAGGGAGTAGTTGAACAGCTTCTCCGGCTTGTCCCACACAAGCTCGGTGGAGGTGGGGTACCGCTGGCACAGCACCGCCACGCGGCCGTCCTGCTCCACCACCAGCGGGCGACCCTCGGCCAGCTCGTCTGCGCCTGCGTTCTCCTTGACGGTTTTGCTGCCGTCCTTGTTGAAGTGCTCGGCGGTGACTCTTGCGCCGCCCTCGCCCGGTGTAAAGCCGTTGGCCTCCAGCACATCATTAAATACATACCTGATCTGCTCACAGGTGTAGCTGGAATCGGCGTCCTCGATCGCGGTGTCCAGATGCTCACGCACCTTGCCGCCCCTGGCGTATGTATTCCAGTTTGTGTGCTTGCGCTCGCGGTCTCTCTGGAATTTCTGACCGCGAGCCATGTTTTCGGTCTGGTCCTCCAATTCCTGGCCCACCGCACGGCTGTCAATGCCGTCCAGCGCACTGGGGTCGAACAGCTCGAAGGTGGGGTTTCCGTAGATAACGATACGCCCCGCAGCCGTCACAAAGCGTCCCTGCATCTCCCGCAATGCTTTTGTATATTCCTTATCCTCCTCGCTGACGATGCTGCGGTTTCTCCCGAAGTTGCTGAGATAGTTGTCCGTTTCCCAGCACAGAGCCGCTGCCTGCCTGAGCTCCACATAGTTGGCGGCCAGCTCCTCGCCGGACAGGGCGGGGTTGCTCAGGTCGTCCAGCTTGTCGGCCAGCCTGCCCACCTCGCGCAGGCGATCCATGATCATACTGCCACGGCGGGTCTTGATCTCCGTCTCCAGCTCCGCCCGCAGCCGCTCGTCGGTCTTGCCGGCATACCTGGCATCGCCGCTGCTTTTCCGCTGGGCGACCGTATCGGTGTAATACTTCTCCCAGTTCACCTCGTTGGTGTCAAACAGGAACGCGGCCTCCCTGTTGATCGCCTCCAGCCGCGCCCTTTCCTGCGGCGTGGCCGTGGGAGGAATATAGCGGAACATCCGCTGCTCCTCGCGGTTTTCATATCTCCGTGCGGTTCGGAGTATCTCCTGCCGCTGCTCCTCGGTCAGCCCCGGCGCGTCCGGCCGTTGGCCGCCCTCATTCAGTCTGTACTTGTATTGCTCGACGCCCTGCCCGTCAAGGGCGATAAAATCATACACACCCTGACGGACGGCCTTCGCCTTCTCCCGCCGCGCCTTGCGCTCGGCACCGGAATAGCGGGGCAGCTTCCGGGGCGGCACACCGTCCCGCAGGAAGTCCTTGTTTTCCAGCAGCTCATATATCTCCCCCTCGGAGAGCATGGGCTGCATGGCGTTCTGCACATACCGCTCCGCCTCGGCGCGTACCTGCGCCTCCGTCATATCGGGGCGTGCCTTTTTGATATTTTTGTAAAGATCTTCAAGAGCAGCGAAAAAACCCATAAGAAAAATACTCCCTTCAAACACTATCTTTTCGTGAAATGCACCGCCACGCGGGATTTTGCCGTGAGAAATTTTTACGGAAATTTTATCACAATCTTTGCGGTTTGTCCACCCATGACCGCGCAGATTTGTCCCTTTTTTCGCCAAAATATCGTTTTTCCGATACGGAAAAATCGGCAAAAAGCACACCGGGGGTGTGCTTTTTGCCGTGTCCGTTACATCGGGCCGCCCATGACGGGCGGCTGCGGTTGATTTTTTTGCGGATTCCCTATCACAGGGGCGTTGTTCTGGTTTTGCGGCGCGTTGTTCTGGTTTTGCAGCGGCTCTTTGCCTCCGTTGCGCAGCATATTCCTCTGCGCCGCCCTGTCCTTGCGCTCCTTTGCCATCAGCTCCTTGACGGCCTGCTTGCCGACGATGCTCGCCGTGGTGTCGGCGATGTCGATAAAGGTCTGCCTGTTGGAGAAGTCCTTCCCCTCAAGGCGGCTGACGAACTTCTCGTGCCGCATCATCTGCTCCGTCATGACGCTCAGACCGCCGCGCTCGGCAAGGTTGCGGAAGCGGTCGCCCAGCTGCGCCGTCCAGCCGTAGCCGCACTTGACCATCTCGTTCACCGCCATCGTAGCCACCAGCTCACGGCCGAGACGGTCTGCCTCCTTCGCGTTGCCGCTTTCGAGGGCGTTCTCATACGCCTTCTTCGCCTCGTCCAGCGCGGTCGTCAGCTTCGGCCCCGCCTTTCTGCCCATATCCTGCGGCAGCTCAATCTGCGGGGCGTTCTTTTCCGCCTCGCTCAGTGCCTTATCGAATTTCTCGCCGACAACAGCGTCCTTCGCGTCCTGTATCTTTTTCTCTTCCTCTTCCTTACGCGCCGCTTCCTCCTTTGCCCGCCGCGCTTCCTCCGCCTTGGCGCGCTCCCTCGCCTCAAAGATGTCGTCCTCAAGCTTTACGCTGCGCTGGAACGGGGACACATTGGGATCCGGCTCATTTATCATCCCCTGACGGAGTATATCCCTCTCCAGCTCTTCAGTCGCGATGACCTTTTTCATCGTGTCGATGTGCTCCTGCACCAGCCCGATACGCTTGGCCATCTGATCGGCATAGCTCTCCAGCTCCTTGCCGAAGTCGATGCGGTACTGCTCGTAGTCGTCCTTGCCCTTTTTCGTGCCGCGCTCGGCCAGCTGATCCCTCTTGCGCTGATTATACGCCTTTGCCGCCTCCTGCACTGCCTTGATCTTGTCGGCAAAGTCCTTTGCCTGCTGCTCGGTGGGATTGTCGGGCAGCTTCGTTTCCGCGAGGGCGTTGAGTGCCCGCTTCATGTCGCGGTACTTGCCGGAGCTGCGGAACAGCTTGTCCTTTGTCAGGCTCTTTTCCTGAAGCTCCTTCACTCTCTTTTCAAAGCCGTCGTTGACCAGCCGCCCCGGTACATCGGCGTTGATGTCCATACGGAAGCCGTTGTCGATGCTGATGTTGTCCATCAGCAAAATCACGGTGCGTCCCCGCCCGTTGGAATAAACATTGATGTCGTTCGGCTTATTCCGCAGCGTGACATCCTGCTCCTTCTTCAGTGCGAAGCGGTTCAGTGAGCGTGACACGGTGTCCAGCCGCGTCTGGCTGATGCCTGTCGCACCGTCCATGCCGAAGTCCATGATGGCACTGAAGTGAACCGTCTCTCCCTGCCGCGGCAGGATCTGTGAGCCGCCGGCATTTACCAGCTCCGCGCCGTCGAAAATGGCGTAGAACGGGTTGGCGACCTGCTGCACGGTGGCATTCTGGGTGGAGGTGGATTTCGTCGTCGCATAGGGGGCGAACTTCTCGTCATACACCTCGTCGGTTATCTGCGCGCCGAACTCCTTGAAGTCCTCCGTAATATCGAGTATGTTCCAGCCCAGTGAGGTGCCGGGGTTGATGAGCTTGCGGTACGCCGCCTCCAGTCCGCCGGGCTGCTTTTCCGCCTCGCCGGAGAGGATGGCGTCCCGCGTCTTGTCCGCCTCCTCCCTGCTGATAACGCCCGTGTCCGCCACCTGAAGCATGAGCTCCATCAGACGGTTCGTGCCGTTCGCCAGCTCGTCTTCAGCCTTCTGCGCGGCCTGCTCCTCGGTCATGCCCGCCTTGATGTAGTGGTTATAGCGCGTCTCGCGGAAGGTGCGCTGTGCCAGCTCAACATCCTGATTGCGCACCGACTCGCACAGCATGACCAGCGCAACGACCTCCTCGTTGTGCGCTGTCGCCTCCGGCGTGTTGCTGCTGTCAATCAGCTGCCACATCCACCGCCGCGCACTGATGCGCTCGCCGACCTTATCCTCGCCGAAGGTGTCGGAGAACATCCGCTTGGCGGTCTGATCGAAGATAATTTCCCGCTCGGCGTTCTCCGCGGCCAGCTTCGTCAGGACATCGCGGCACCGCTCGGAATAGGCAAAGCGCTTCTGCATAAGCTCCGGCTTGTCCAGCAGCGTCGGCTTGAAGTCGCGGTACATGCGCTGCACCGGCGCAATATCCCTGCGCAGTGCCTCCTGAAGCTGCTCGCCCGTGGGATTCGGCACATTGACCGGCCCCATATTGTCATACGCCTGCCGTGTCTCGGCCACCGCCTGCGCCAGCGGCATTCCCGCCCGCACCTTCTCTCGTATCTGCGAACTCAGGCTGGTATAAGTTCCCATCGTGTCGTCCTCCTGCTTTTTTGGTGGATTCTGCCTTTTCGTCTATTATACACCAGAAAACCACTCGTTTCTTCTATAAGATTTGGAAAAATTGTGCCTTTTTCGCCGCCCTTTTTCGTTAAAGCAGACAGCAACGGCGGCGGCGTTGACCCGTCCGCAGCGCGGGGCGGCCAACCAAAAGCCGCAGAGGATATTCCTCTGCGGCTCAGTCTGTCGAAAATGCCCGGCAGTTCGCGTATTTTCTTACTCCGCATAAATCAGCCCTGCTTATAACCCGAAGCTTCCGCTCCCTCACTCCATCGGCGTGTAGAAAAGCTCCGCGACGAGCCGGCGCAGGGCGGCCTCGTCAGGGTAGAACTCCATAAACTCCTCGCCCACCTTGGCCGTTCCCTCCACGGTATAGATGCCGCCGTCCTCATAGCTCTCCCAGCAGTCATAGGTCTGCGAAAGCTGGGTCACGGTGCAGTCGGACACCATGTACGCCGATATTGCGTCCAGTGCCTCGAGCAAAAAGCCGTCATCGGCTTCCATTTTCGCGGTCAGCGCATCGGAAAGTCCCGTCAGATACTGCCGCTGACGCTCCATGCGGTGCAGGTTGCTGCTGTCCTCCAGCCCGTAGCGGGTGCGCACATAGGCAAGAGCCTTATCGCCCGTCAGCGTCACGGTCGCGCCCTTCTGCATCTCCGGCGATACGGAGGTGAGGTCGTCCAGCATCGTCAGCGTGACGCCGCCGGCCAGATCGTTGATCCGCCCCACCGCATCCATCGTTACGGCGATATAGTGGTCGATGCTCATTCCGTAGAGCAGGTTGGAGACGGCCTTCACCGTGTTCTGACAGCTGTCCGCGCCGCCGCTGCCGTAGGTGTGGGCAAGCGCGAGCTGGCCGGTAATGCTGCCCGCTGCCTCACCGCGCACACCCAGCACGGGTATCTCCGTCATGGTGTCGCGGTTGAGATGCAGTGCCGCACGGGTTTGATTTCTTTTGTCGATCACCAGCAGCATCAGGAAATCCGACTGCTGGCTGTTGATATAGCTCGTCTCCTGCGTCTGACTCTCGTACTTGTCCACGCCGATCAGCAGGAGCGTTTCCACTCCTTCCTTCGGCGCATAGCGAACGCCGTCCAGATAAAGGCCGTCATCGTAGGCTTCCTCCGTTTCGACGACCTCCACCGCGCCGCGATGCGCCTCCCAGCGGTGCAGAAGCGTGAAAAGCAGACCGCCGAGCAGCAAAACGGCGAGCAGGATGGATATTACCTTCACATGCTCCCGATTGATTTTCAATCGCACTGCGCAGCACCTCGCTTTCCGCTCCTGCGCCCGACTCCGGCACTACACGCCGCGCTCAGGCATCCTGCTTTCCGAAGGGCTTCCGCTTTTCTGCCATGTCGGGTCGCTCGTCTGCGGGGCATAGTGTTCGCCGTCGTCAACGGTATTTTTCTTGTGGTTTCTGTCGGGTATTGTGCCGTTGTCGTACAGGAACGCCACCACTCCCATCTTGCGGATGGTTATTGTCACCGTTCCGTCAGCGTTTTTCACCATATCGGTGCCTTCAAGGATGCTCCATTTTTCACCGTCTACGCTGAAAAGTGACGCCCCCACCAGCGAGCTTGCGTCCGACACCTTAAAGGTAATTTTGAGATAGTTGCCCGCTGTATTAAAATAGTTCGCATCATCCCCTGTCAGGCCCACATCAAACAAATCCCGAACAACGAGATCGTCCACGGGGACACCGCCGATGGCAGACACCTTGCACAGAGAGCGCAAGCTGTATTGTTCCAGCTTGCCATACACTGCTTCCAGTCGAAGTCCACCAGCGGTGTAGGTTGTTGTATCTTTATCCTTCACAGGCGTCACGATAAGTTCTCCGGAAAAATCTCCCTCATCCTTGTCGACAACCTTTTCAACCGTAGGAGCACCCTTGTTCTCCACGCTCGGCGTAAAGCTGGCTGCAAATGCGGGTACAGCCATCGCCGCCACAAGAACGACGGCAAGCAATAAAGTCGCAATTTTTTTCATACTGATTGACCTCCGTTTTTTATTTGACGGCCCCCGTGGAAATCGTCTGAGACAATTTCCCGCAGACCAGAAATCTCTTATCGCGATCACCGTTCAGGCAGGTACACAGGATGAGCGCGTTGTCGCCGTACTGAATGAACGCATCCTCCGCGTAAATCGCGTTCAGCGCGTGGACGGACAGTATCTCCCGAAAGAACAGGCGATAGGTGCGCTCGTCCGTAAAATCGTAGTTGTACAGAATATGGCGTTTATCGAACGGAACGGCCGCAAACACCGTGTAGTGCAGCTCCTTTTCCGGCAGGTAGATAATGACCTCGGAATACTCCTCCATGCCCTCCTGCGAGGAGTACATGCGCTGGAGCGAGCCGAACATTGCGCCGCTCTTCATATTATGCCCGTAAACAATGGTGAGCGGGTCGGAAAAGTCCGTGCCGTTGTAGGTGGCCTCGGTGAACAGAACACCGTTGAGGTCGTACTCCCCCTCCATGCTCCGCCGCAGGTAGTAGGTGTCGTCCTGCGGGTTTTGGAGCAGCGGGTAGCTGACCTCCGTATTCGGAATATAGAGCCATGCGTAGATGTCCTCGTTGATCTCGCGCAGAGCGTCAAAGTCCACGGGGCTGACATACGGCTCCGCCTCCTCGCTCTCCTGCGCGGCGGAGGCCGAAGCGTCCGCCTCAGCCGGGTCAAAATAGCCCTGCGTCGCCGGCTTCCTCAGACTAACGAACGCCAGCAGGAGCAGCAGTGCCGCTATGCCGCAGGCGATCCATATCAGCTTCCGTTTCACCGAGCACCGCAGCCTCCCTTTCCGTCAATTCCCGAAGCAGCTCCTCCCCGCCTCTGCGGGCGATTGTCTCCAGTGCGGGAGCCATGTCGGGTCGTCGCGCCCCCATGTTGTGCGCATCCGTGCCGAGGAAGTGGATTTTCCCCTCCCGCAGCAGCTTTATGGCCTTTTTCGGCTTTCCGATGAAGAACGCTGTGCTGGCCTGCATGAGAACGCCGTTCTCCAAAAGCGGCTCCCACCATTTTCTGTTGTGGTAGGTGAGATACCGTTCGATATGCGCCAGCAGGACGGTCATCTCCCTGCGCCGGTTTACCTCCAGCACCGTATCGACCATCCGCGCCGTCCATGCGCATTCGGGCATCTCCAGCAGCAGAAGCTCTGTGCCCTCCAGCCGAAAGCGTTCCAGAGCGTCATAGCGGTGGATTCCCTCGAAGTAATGCACCTCCGCGCCCATGCGTATGGCCGCAGCGTCCGCGCCCAGACATGGCTCCAGCTCCTCCCACGCACACTGCCGCCGTGCGAAAAAATCATCCGGCGACATGCTCTGCGCGTAGAAGTGCGGCGTGGCCGCGATGCCGGAAGCCCCCTGCGCAAGCAGCTCACGCACCATGGCAAGGCTCTCCTCCGCGCTGCGGCTGCCGTCATCGATCCCCGGCAGAATATGTGTGTGAAAGTCAAATACTCTGGTCATTTTGTTCCATCTCCGGGATTATCGGGATTATATAGCGGGGGGGGGGGGGACATTC
>CAVDXW010000026.1:0-24713 GCA_963613145.1 Bacteroidaceae bacterium
TTGCGCAGGGAGTCGATGTATTCCTTTGCGGTCATCATGGTTGAAAATTCCTCCTGTCAGTCGTCGGATAAGCCCATCTTCTCCTCGCGGAAGATGCGGCTGTCCATCAGCTTGAGGTCGGGCGCAATGTGCGGCTTGAAATCCATCTGGTCAAGCACCTGCGTCTGCAAATCGATGCCGGGAGCAATCTCGATGAGCGTCACGCCGTCCGGACGCAGCTCGAACACGGCGCGCTCGGTGATATACAGCACGGGCTGGCCGACCTGCACGGCGTACTTGCCGGAGAAGGTGATATGCTCCACCTGCTGCACGAATTTCTTCTTCGCGCCCTCCTGCGTGATGACGAGCTTGCCGTCCACGCACTCGGTCTTCAGACCCTTGGCGGTAAATGTGCCGCAGTAGACGACCTTCTTTGCGTTCTGCGTGATGTCGATGAAGCCGCCCGCACCGGCAAGGCGCGTGCCGAACTTGGAGACATTCAAATCGCCGTTGGGCGCGGTCTCGGCAAGACCGAGGAATGCCACATCGAGGCCGCCGCCCTGATAGAAGTCGAACTGCACATTGTGCGGAATGATGCACATGGCGTTGGCGGACGCACCGAACTGCGTACCGCCCATGGGAACACCCGCGATAGAGCCGGCCTCCACGGTCAGCGTCATCTTGTCGCTGATACCCTCCTCGGCGGCGACATTGGCAATCTTCTCAGGCGCACCCGTGCCGAGGTTGACGATGGCATCGGGCGGCAGCTCCATGGCGGCGCGGCGGGCGATAATCTTCTTGGCGTCCAGCGGGATGGGCGGGATAGCATCCATGGGGATACGGTACTCACCCGTGAGGCTGCCGTCATAGGGTGTGCCGAGGCACTGCATGTTATCCTCGGCGGAGCCGATAACGATGCCGTCCACATAAATGCCGGGGATGGCGACCAGCTTGGGGTCAAGCGTGCCGCCCTGTACGACCTTCTCCACCTGCACAAACACCTTGCCGCCGGAGTTCTTGCAGGCCTGGCACATAGCGGTCACATCGATAGGCCCGATCTCGTGGTGGACGGTGCAGTTGCCGTACTCGTCGGCATAGCTGCCGCGCACAAACACCACATTGATGGGGAAGGACTTGTACAGCAGCCGCTCCTGTCCCTCGATGTTGACGATCTTCACGATGTCCTCGGTGGTGGCGGAGTTGAGCTTGCCGCCGCCGTTGCGGGGATCGACGAAGGTATAGAGGCCGACATGGGTGATCGTGCCGATCTTATGCGCGGCGATGTCGCGGTACATATGGCTGATAACGCCCTGCGGCAGGTTGTACGCCTCGATTTTATTTTCCAGTGCCAGCGCACCCAGCGTGGCGGCGCGGTCCCAGTGACCGCCGATGACGCGCTTGACCATGCCCTCGTGGCCGAAGTGGTCGCCGCCCGTGCCGTCGCGGTGTCCCTGACCGGCGGCGAAGAACAGCGTCAGACCGCAGGGATGCCCCGTCTCCAGAAACCGCTTTTCCAGTGCCTTGCTTAGAGCCTCCGGGCAGGCGGAGCTGACGAAGCCGCCGGTGGAGATGGTATCGCCGTCATTGACGAGCAGCGCGGCCTCCTCCGCGGAGATGATGCGAGCTTTTTTCATGCGGCTGCCCCCTTACTTGTTCTCAAAGGTGGCGGAACGCTTCTCCAAAAACGCGCCCATACCCTCCTTCTGGTCTGCGGTGGCAAAGCACATGGCAAACAGCTCGTTCTCCACGGCGATGCCGCTGTCGATATCCGTCTGCATACCGCGGTCGATGCAGGCCTTGGCGTACTTCACGGCGATGGGGGCGTTCTTGACGAACGACTTCGCCATCTCCATGGCACCGCTGAGCAGCTCCTCGTGGGGGTAGACAGCATTGACAAGACCAATCTCCTTGGCCTCATCTGCCTTGATCATCTTGCCGGAGAAAATCAGCTCCTTGGCCTTGGCCGTACCCACGCGGCGGGGCAGACGCTGTGTGCCGGAGAAGCCCGGCGTGATGCCCAGACCCACCTCGGGCTGGCCGAACTTGGCCTTCTCGGAGGCGAGGATGATGTCGCAGGACATGGCCAGCTCGCAGCCGCCGCCCAGCGCGAAGCCGTTCACCGCCGCGATGGTGGGGAACTCCAGCTTCTCGATGCGGCGGAACAGTGCGCTGCCGCGCTGACCCCAGCGGCGGCCTGCGGTCAGATCCATCGGGCACTGCTCGCCGATGTCCGCGCCCGCCACAAAGGAGCGACCCTCGCCGGTGAGGATCATGCAGCGGATGTCACGGTCGTTCTCCAGCTCCGTCACCACCTGCTCCAGCTCCGCAACGACGGTGCTGTTCAGGGCGTTCAGAGCCTCAGGACGGCTGATGGTCACGAGGGCGATGCCCCCCTCTTTCTTCTCAAACAAAACAGTATTAGCCATAATATTCTCTCCTGTTCAATTCGTCAGATATCAGTTGGAAGTTGTCAATCAGAAGCACTCGCGGTAGATGGCTTCCTCGGAGGCGAGGTCGAAGGGATAGTAGGCGTTGGTCATCAGACGCTGCTGGTTGGCCTCCACGCTGAGGGGGAAGGACTTGAAGTCCGCCTCGGTGAAGCCACAGTCGCGCAGCGGGCGCAGCGGCAGGATGCGCTGGAGCAGGTCGCACAGGTACGGGATAGCGTCGTCCGCCTTGCAGCCGGTGATGCTCGCCACGAGGTTCTTGAACTTCATGATCTCGCCCGTGGGGTTCATCTTATCATAGTAGCGCAAAATCGCGCCGAAGAGCATATAGTTGCTCTCGCCGTGGGGCACATGATAGGTGCCGCCGAGCGGGAAGCTCATGCCGTGGACAGGGCCGCAGCCCGCCTTCAGGAAGGCGATGCCCGCAAAGAAGCTCGCGGTGACGAACTCGTCCAGATACTCGAAGCGGGCATCCTGCCCCTTCTCGTCGATCAGCTTGAAGCCCTTGAGGATCATGTCCATCGCCTTCTCGGAGAACATCTCGCTCGTGATGGTCTTGCGGTGCGGGCTGAGGAACGACTCGGTGGCGTGAACGAGCGCGTCGATGGCGGAGCAGGCAAAGGGTTTGTAGGGCAGTGTCTTAATGAGCTCCGGGATGAGGCAGACCTTGTTGGGGATGATGTCGTCGGACACAAGACCCAGCTTCGTCTCGCCGCCGGTGAGCTTGCCGTCGATCTCCGTCTTGACGATGGCGACGGAGATGTTGGTGCACTCGCTGCCCGTGCCGCAGGTGGTGGGGATGGCGATAACATCCTTCTCATGCACCACGGGGAAACGCTTGTAGTACAGCTCGTGGACGGAGGTGGGACGCTTGCAGCCCAGCAGCTTGCACAGATCCATGATCGCGCCGCCGCCGACGGCAATCACGCGGTCATAGCTGTCGTAGGGAATCGCGTCGTACATGGTCTGGATCATGGCCTCGGACGGCTCGCCCGCGCCGAACTTCTCCTGAAACACGAAGCTGCTCTTGAGACCCAGCTCCTTCATGAACGGCGTGTAGATGAACTCGTTCGTCAGCACCACATCGCGCTCACCGAGCTTGAACTCCTCCGCCATCTGCGCGAAGGTCTGGAACTTATAAACGGTAGGCGCGAAGATGATCTCGCGCTTGTCCGCCATCAGACTGGCGGAAAATGCATCCATTGCCATAATTCTGCACTCCTTTTCTTGTTTTCCTTTTGTTTTTATCCTTATTTTCTTGCAATTGCCTTCTTCACGGCGGCCACGATATTCGCGGCGCGCAGGCCGTACTCGTCCATCAGGAAGGCCTGCGGGCCGACCTGTCCGAACTCGTCCTGTACGCCCACGAACTCCTGCACGGTCGGGCGGTTCTTGGCAAGGCAGTTGGCCACGACGCTGCCGAGGCCGCAGGTGACATTGTGGTTCTCGGCGGTGACGATCGCGCCCGTCTCTGCGGCGCACTTGAGCAGCAGCTCCTCGTCCAGCGGCTTCCATGTGAACATATCCACCACGCGGACGGCGATGCCCTCATCCTTGAGCTGCTCGTAGGCCTTCAGAGACTCGTCCACCATGATGCCGGAGGTGATGATGGTGGCTGCGTCCTTATCGCTCTCATGCAGGACGACACCCTTGCCGAGCCGGAACTCGCTGCCGTCAGCATAGACCTGAATGATGTCCTTGCGGACGAAGCGGGCATAGGTAACGCAGTCGCAGTCGGCCACCAGCCTTGTGACGGCCTTGAACTGCGCGAAGTCGCAGGGATCGATGACCACCGTGTGCGGGATGGACAGGTACATGGCGGCATCCTCCAGCGGCATGTGCGTGCCGCCGTTGAACGCGGCGGTCACGCCCGCGTCGGAGCCGAACACATGCACGGGCAGGTCGGCGTAGGCGGCGGACATATAGATCTGGTCATAGATGCGGCGGCTGGCGAAGGTGCCGAAGCTGTGCAGATACACCTTCTTGCCGGTGGCGGCCAGACCGGCGGACACACCGGCGGCGTTGGCTTCGGCAATGCCTGCCTCGAATGCACGGTCGGGGAAAGCGGCGCGGAGCTGCTTCGTGTTGATGCAGCCCATCAGGTCGCAGTCCACATAGCAGATGCTCTTATCCTCCGCCATCATGTCCTTGAGCGTCAGCGCGAAAGCGTCACGGCAGGCGCGGCTGTCCTTTTCATGCTTTCCAATCAGTTCGATTTTCATTTCTCCACCTCCTGCAATGCTTTCTCGGCGGCGGCGAGAGCCTCCTGCCACTGCTCCTCGTTGGGCTGGGAGGAATGATCCCGCTTCGGCTCGGCAAAGGTCGCGCCCTTGCCCTTGATGGTATCCAGCACGATGCAGGAGGGAACACCCTTCCTGGCATAGGCGTTCTGAATGGCGTTGTAAATCGCCTCAACATCGTGGCCGTTGACCTCCTGCGTATACAGGCCGAAGCCCTCAACCTTCTTGGCGATGTCGCCGTGGTCGAGAATATCGGTGGTCTTGCCGTCCAGCTGGTAGCCGTTGTTGTCCATGAAGTAAATAATGTTATCCAGCTTGTGCGCGTAGGCGAAGTGCAGAGCCTCCCAGACCTGTCCCTCGTCCGCCTCACCGTCGCCGATGACGCAGAAGACATGGTTCGTGCGGCCGTCGATCTTATTGCCGAGTGCCGCGCCCGTGGCGGTGGAGACACCCTGACCGAGTGAGCCGGTGGTCAGATCCACGCCGGGGGTCAGCTTGCGGTCGGTGTGGCTGGGGAATCTGGTGTGCGGCTGATTGAGGGTATAGGCGTCCTCCATCGGATAAAAGCCCATCAGCCCGAAGGTGGCGTAGGCCACGGGGCCTGCGTGACCCTTGGAGAGCACCAGCCAGTCACGGTTGGGGTCGCGGGGGTTCTTGGGGTCAAAGTGCATGACCTCGCCGTACAGCACGGCCATCAGGTCGGCCAGATCCATCGACCCGCCGACGTGGCCGAACCCACGGGAGTGGATGACCCGCAGCGTCTCAAGACGAATTTTCGCCGCGAGGATTTCAATTTTCTTCTTGTCCATGATAATCCCTCTATATTACTTGTAGATTTCGGGCTTTTCCATCGTCTCCACCTTGAGGAAGGTCGAGGTGCCGCGGGAGGCGTTGAGCGCGTCGCCCGCGACGCAGGCGACATAGCCGTCCCACGCGGAGGGGCCGGTCAGCTTGCCGGCGTGGACGGACTCCACCCACTTGCAGAATTCAATGTCATACGCCTCGATGAAGCGTTCCTTCCAGTCGGTCATGATGGGCATGGACTCGGCGGGCTTCAGGCTGTCCCAACCGGCGGGACGGGAGCGGCGCACCACGGCGTAGGGATCGGGCAGCTTCACGGTGCCGTTCTCGCAGACGACCTCACACTGGATGTCGTAGCCGTAGCCGTCCGCCACCTGCACCTCGACATCAATGAAGCAGCCCTTCTTGGTGCGCATCAGCATGACCTGCGGGTTGTCGTAGCCCTTGTTGGAGTTCGCACTCTGACGCACCTTGACGCACTGCACATCCTCGTACTCGTCGTCGAGCAGCCAGCGGCAGATGTCCAGCTCGTGAATGGCGACATTCGTCACGCCGTTCTCCGTCTTGAAGCCGGGACCCTGTGACACATTGCGGTGGCAGGCTTTAATCATCAGGGGTGCGCCGATCTCGCCGGAGTCGATAATGCGCTTCATCTCCGCGTAGCCGCGGTCATAGTGACGCATGAAACCGACCTGCACAAGACGCTTGCCCAGTGCCATCTCGGTGCGCAGGATGTCCTCGCAGTCCTTGGCGTTCTGGCTCAGGGG
Source organism: Bacteroidaceae bacterium (assembly GCA_963613145.1). Classification (GTDB taxonomy): domain Bacteria; phylum Bacillota; class Clostridia; order Oscillospirales; family Oscillospiraceae; genus Vescimonas. The sequence goes on from CAVDXW010000026.1 coordinate 6,235, forward strand.
CTTTTCGCAGAAGCACCACTTCTTCGCAGCCAGCGTCTTCATCACATAGTCGTGATGGGTGGGGTCGATGGAGGTGATGACCACCGCCTCGACCTCGGGGTCGAGGATCATACCGTCGCAGTCGTTGCCGAAGGAGCGGATGCCGAACTTGGCAGCCGTCTCGTCCGCAGCGGCGGCAACATAGTCGGACACGGCGACAACCGTGGCTCCGGGGACAGTCTCGATAATGCGGCGGCAATGATCCTTGCCGATGGCACCGCAGCCGATAATGCCGATTTTCAAAACCTTATCCATGTGTATACACTCCTTATCTTTAGGTAATTAACGATCAATACTTGCGGCAATCCTTCAGATGCTCCTGAAGGTCGTTCCACGCCTCAACATTGGCGGGCAGCTCGGACACCTCCGTGTCGCCCACACGCCACCATGAGCTGTACCCATCGGTCATGGTCTTGGGCAGCACCTTGATATCAAAGAGGACGGGGCGGTTCTTCACCTTCTTCGCACTCTCCAGCGCGTGCATGAGCTCGTCCATCGTGCGGACGGTAAAGCTCCTACAGCCGTAGGCCTTGGCAACGGCGGCGTAGTCGATGCTCATGAAATCGCCGAACAGACCCTCGCGGTTGCGGTGGCGCAGCTCGGTGCACAGCACCTTGTTGCCGTGGCCGACCTGCAAATTGTTGATGCAGGCGAAGCTGGCGTTGTCGAACAGGCAGATATTCACCTTCTTGTGCTCCTGGCAGGCGGTAATCAGCTCGCTGTGGAGCATGTTGAACGCGCCGTCGCCCACGAAGGAGTATACCTCGTGCTCGTTGCCGATGGCCAGCTTCACGCCCAACGCACCGGCGACCTCATAGCCCATGGTGGAGTAGCCGTACTCCATGTTGTAGGTGTCGATGCCCGTGGGACGCCACATGCGCTGCATATCGCCGGGCAGAGAGCCGGACGCACCGATGGCGACATCACCCTCGGACATGAAGGCGTTGATCGCGCCGAGCACCGTGGTCTGGCACAGCTTCGTGTGCAGATCCTCGGAGAAACGCTCCACGCTGGCGCGGTTGGCATCGTTCACCTCGGGCTTCCATGTTTTTCTGGAGGAATAGACGATGCTGTCCAGCCGCTTCAGCTCGGAGAGCCACTTGTTCTTGGCTCTCTCAATCTGGCCGGTGTAGCCGGTCTTGTAGCCGCTCAGCAGTGCCTCAAGGCGCGGCAGGTTGACCTTCGCGTCGCCCACAACGGGCACGGCATCCAGCTTGAGAGCCTGGAAGTCGGAGACATTGATGTTGACGAATTTGCAGCTGTCCTTGAACAGCCAGCGGGAGGCGGTGGTAAAATCGGTATAGCGTGTGCCAACGCCGATGATGAGATCCGCCCTGCGCGCAATCTCGTTCGCGGCGGAGCAGCCCGTCGTGCCGAGACCACCGAGGTTCAGCGGGTTCTTCCAGTCGGTCGCGGACTTGCCGGACTGCGTTTCGCCGTAGGGAATACCCAGCGTCTCGGCAAAGTGCAGGAACTCCTGATGCGCCTCGCTGTACCGCACGCCGCCGCCGCAGATGAGCATGGGACGCTTCGCCCTGCGGATGGCCGCCGCCGCGTCCTGCAAGGACGCCTCGGTCGCCGGACGGCGTTCCAGCCGCCACACGCGCTTCTGGAAGAAGGACTCGGGGTAGTCATACGCCTCGCCCTCGACATCCTGCGGCATGGCGATGCACACCGCGCCCGTGTTGGCGGGATCTGTCAGTACGCGGAAAGCGTTGAGCATCGCACTCATGAGCTGCTCGGGACGGACGATACGATCCCAGTAGCGGCAGACCGCCTTGAACGCATCGTTGGTCGTAATGGCCAGCGAGTGGGTGTGCTCCACCTGCTGCAATACGGGGTCGGGCTGGCGGCAGGCGTAGGTATCTCCGGGCAGCACCAGCAGCGGCAGGTTATTCGCCGTGGCCGTGCCGCAGGCAGTGACCATATTCGCCGCGCCGGGGCCGACGGAGGAGGTCGCCACCATCATCTGCTTGCGCTTTGTCTGTGCGGCAAAGGCGACGGCGGCCTGCGCCATGCCCTGCTCGTTCTTGCCCTGATAGACCTCAAGGTGCTTTCCCTCCTGCGACAGTGCCTGCCCCAGACCCACCACATTGCCGTGGCCGGGGATGATGAACAGACCCTTGACGAAGCGGTTCTGCACGCCGTCTACATCGATAAACTGATTTTCCAGAAAGCGAACCAGTGCCTGCGCCATAGTTAAGCGGACGGTATTCATTGTATTTCCTCCTGATCAGTGATTGGGGTAAATGTGGTCGTTGGCATCCGGCTTCCAGAGCCAATCGTGCTCCTTGTCGTCAATGCGCGTCTTCTGCCACGGGTCGCCGGGCAGATGGCGGATACCCCAAGCATAGCACATTGCGTAGCCCGGCGCAACCACCTGAGAGTGGAAGCCGTGGTTGATGACGGCGCAGCCATTGTGCTCCGTCTTGTACACATCGCCGTTGGCAAAGCCCGCGCCGAAGCCGTGGGGATAGTCGAAGCGATAGAAGTACACCTCCGGCTGGGGATGGTGGTGGGGCGGATAGCTGCTCCACTTGCCGGGGTGATTGAGCACCTCACCGAGCACCATGTTGGAAAACGGCGCGTTGTCGTAGTCGAAGAAGGTCTTGATCTCCCGCTCCATCGCACCCATCAGCTCGCCCTTGGAGCCGGCGTACTGCGTCTGCACCGTCTCGGGGGTGTACATGACCGGCTCGTAGTCGCGCTCGTTCTCGGTGTCCTGCATATAGATCTCCGCGTGGCTGTGCGCCGTGAGAGTGATCTTCGTCTTTCTCGGTGCGAGGAGGCAGTACGCCTCGTGGTGGAAGCAGTCGGGGCGATCCGCCTCGACCGTCTTGCCCGCGTAGGCGTATGTCACCTTGCCCTCGAACAGGAGCATGGCGACCTCGCGCTCATCGTTCTCGTAGGTATAGGTGTCGCCGTCCTCCATGACGAGCAGCCCCACATTCATCATCGTGCCCATGCGGTTGGTGCTGTCATCGATATAGCTATTGTAGCCGCGCTGCAATTCGTTATTCTTATTGAAGTATGTCATGCTGCTCTCCTTACAGGCCGGTATGCTCGCGGATATAGCGGCGGCCCTTCATCGCGTACTCCAGCGGATTTGCCTTGGCGGGATCCTGTTCCGCCTCCACCAGCAGCCAGCCCTCATAGTTCGCCTTCGAGAGCACCTCGAAAACGGGGTCAAAGTTCACATCTCCGTCGCCGGGGACGGTGAACGCGCCGCTGCGGACGGCCTGCAAAAAGCTCATATTCTGCTCGCGCACCTGCTTGACGACGCTCAGACGCATATCCTTCAGATGGACATGACCCACGCGGTCAACATACTTCTTCAGCATGGCCAGCGGATCCTCTCCGGCGAAGGTGAAGTGGCCGGTATCGTAGCACAGGAACACATAGCGCGGGTCGGTGTTGCTCATCATGCGGTCGGTCTCCTCGCTCGTCTGCACGACCGTGCCCATGTGGTGATGGAAGCACAGCTTGAAGCCGCGGTCTGCGGCGATTTTGCCGAGGTGGTTCAGCCCCTTGCACAGCAGCTCCCACTCCGCGTCGTTCATCACATGCTTGTGCCCGCCGGTGAGGATGGGGACATCAGCGCAGCCCTGAATGGAGTAGCTCTGCTCGCTGACATTGATGCGGTTTGCGCCGACGGCCGTCAGGAAGTCGAGGTTGGCGATGAAGTCCTTCTCCTCCTCCTCAATGGGACGGGTCAGCAGGAAAGAGGAATACCAGCGGCTTGCGATGCGCATACCGCGCAGGTCGAGTGCCTTTTTCAGCTCCGCGGGATCCTTGGGATACTTGTTGCCGATCTCACAGCCGGTGAATCCGGCCAGAGCCATCTCGCTGACGGTCTGCTGGAAGGTGTTTTCCGCACCCAGCTCCGGCATATCGTCGTTGCACCAGCCGATGGGTGCGATTCCCAGATGTACTTTCTTAGCATCAAACATTGATACAGCCTCCTTATATAATCGGTACTTGCTGATGATAATAGAGAACGCGGAAGAAAACGCAGAAGAATAGGGAAGGCAGAGCTGCATTCCCTATTCACTGCCGGACGGGGGAAGGGCTTATTGCGCAGCCATTTTGCGCGCCTTCGCCTCGACCTTGTTGCGCATGACATCGATGGTCACGGCGAGGATGATAACGCCGCCGATGACGATGTACTGAATATCGTTCTGTGCGCCGAGCAGGTTCAGACCGTTGCGGATGACCGCCATCAGCAGTGCGCCGATCATGGTACCCCAGATGGTGCCCTTGCCGCCGGTGAAGGAGGCTCCGCCCACGATGCAGGCGGCGATAGCGTCGTTATCGTATGTCGCGCCGGAGTTGGCGTTGGCGGTAGCCAGACGGCCTACGGAGACAACGCCGGCCATACCTGCCATAAAGCCGGAGAGCGTGTACACGAAGGTCAGCACATCCTTGGAGGGGATACCGCTCAGACGAGCCGCCTCGGGGTTGCCGCCGCAGCAGTAGATCTGACGGCCGAGTGCCGTGCGGCGCAGGAAAATGTCGAACAGGACGAATACGATCAGCACCAGAATGAAGCTGGCGGGGATGCCGGGGAAAGTGACCTTACCGGCGGCGTCCTTGACCTGGAAGAAGGAGTAGCTGCCGATCCACATCACGCTGTCCACCCCCGCGCCCGTAAAGGCGATGGATTTCGAGCCCGTTATGACCAGTGCGATACCGAGCAGCACATTCTTCATGCCCATGGTGGAAACGAAGGGGTGCGGCAGGTCGAGCCGCGTGAGCAGTGTGCCGTTCAGGAAGCCCATCAGTGTGCTGACCAGCAGACCGGCGAAAATCAGAACAAACGGATTCGTAATCCCGTAGTTCTGCACCAGAACGCCGATGGTACAGGTACACAGCACGCAGTTCGAGCCGACGGACAGGTCGATGCCGGCGGTGATCAGGGCGCACAGCATACCGCAGGAAATAAGACAGTTGATGGATGCCTGCTTGAGAATATTCATCACATTGCCGATCTTCGGGAATGTGTCGGGCCGGACGATGCAGAAAATAATGACAAGGATCACCAGTGCCAGTGCCGTGCCCAGCTTCTGCAAAATATCTTTGATTTCGGTTTTCTTTTTCATATCAGTCTAACTCTCCTCCCCATGCGGCTTTCATTATGTCTTCGGAATTGAAGTGTTTGGAATCTCTCTCTATATTCGCCATCACGCGGCCACCGCGCATGACGATCACATGGTCGCTCATGGCCAGCACCTCCGGCAGCTCGGAGGAGACCATGATCACGCACTTGCCCTCCTTGACCATCTGGTTCATCACATTGTAGACCTCGATCTTCGCGCCCACGTCGATACCGCGTGTCGGCTCATCGAATATCAGAATGTCCGCGTTCGTGTTGACCCATTTGCCGATAACCACCTTCTGCTGGTTGCCGCCGGAGAGCTGGGCTGTCACCTCGTCGAGCGAGGGTGTCTTGATCTTCAGCCCGGCGATGTTCGCCTGTCCGGTCTCTTCGATTTTCTTGTCGTCGAACAAAAGTCCCTTCGTAAAGCCCTTCATGTTCGCCAGAATGAGGTTTGTCCTCACGCCGAGGGACAGCACCAGACCCTGTCCCTTGCGATCCTCCGTCAAAAAGCCGATGCCGTGCTTGATGGCGTCCGCGGGCTTTTTGATGTTGACCTTCTGCCCCTTGATATATATCTCGCCGCCGTCGAGCGGATCTGCGCCGAAGATGGCGCGCATCGTCTCCGTGCGTCCCGCGCCGACAAGTCCGGCAAAGCAGGTGATCTGTCCTGCGTGTGCCTTGAAGCTCACATCGTGCAGCACGCCCGCCTCGTTGAGGTTTCTGCCCTCCAGCCACACATCGCCCTTCTCGCCGAATTCCTTCGGGAACAGGTTGTCCAGCGTGCGCCCGACCATAGCGGAGATCAGCTGATCCTCGGTGATGTTGGTAATATCCTCGGTTACGATATGCTCGCCGTCGCGCATGACCGTCACGCGGTCACACAGCTCGAACAGCTCTTCGAGTTTATGAGAAACGAACAGTATGGCAATGCCCTTCTTCTTCAGATTGCGCACGGTGTCCATCAGCTGCTCGATTTCTTCCTTGCCTAAGGAGGAGGTCGGCTCGTCCATGATAATCAGCTTCGCGTCCAGCGAGACCGCCTTGGCGATCTCCACCATCTGCTGCAAGCCGATACCCAGCTTGCCGCACTCGGTTCTGACATTGATCTCAGGGTGTCCGAGCGTGGTAAGTGCTTCCTTTGCCACGGCCTCCATCTTCGCATAGTCCAGCAGGGGGCCCTTCTTGATAGCGCGGCCCATAAACACATTGTCCACCACGGAAAGCTGGCTGACAATGTTCAGCTCCTGATACACACAGGCGATGCCTGCCTCACGCGCCTGTACAGGATTTTTGAATACCTTCTTTTCCCCGTCCACATAGATGTCACCCTCCTCGGGGATATGCACACCTGTGAGAACCTTGATCAGTGTGGATTTACCTGCGCCGTTCTCACCGATCAGCCCGTGTATCTCACCTGGGCGAATACCGATGGACATATTTCGCATGGCGACCACACCCGGGAATCGCTTGGTTATGTTTTTCAGTTCAACAACATACTCGCTCATTGAATTACCTCGATTCTCCCTTATTCTGCGCCTTTCGTTTCGGCTTTAGGAGTGCGCCTCTCATAAAAAGCATGAGGGGGCGACAGTTTCCTGTCGCCCCCTTTTTACTTGATGTATGCAATGTGGCGACTATTTAATAGTCAGGCTTACATGTAGTCCTTCACATTCTCGGCGGTCACGACCACGACATCGGCAGCGATGGTGGGCTCAACAGCCTCGCCCTTGATGGCAGCGTAAGCGGCCTTGACGACCTGATAACCCATCTCGATGGGCTGCTGGGCGACAGTGGCCTTCACCAGAGAGGTGCCGGAGGCAATGGCCTCGTAAGCGGAGGCGTTGCCGTCGAAGCCGACGATGATGATGTCGGTGATGCCCTGCTCAGCGCAGACCTTCGCAGCACCCAGCGCGGTATCATCGTTGTGGCAGAACACCACATCGATGGCATCGCCGTGCTTGTTCAGCAGGTCTTCCATGGTCTTAACAGCACCGTCGGTGGTGTTCTGGCCGGACAGAGCGTCGAGGATCTCAATGCCCTTCTCCTCGCAAGCCTTGGTGTAGCCTTCCTTGCGGAGGTTGGAGGTGTTGTCGCCTTCCTGACCGTAGATGATCACGGCCTTCGCGCCTTCACCGAGCTGGCTGGCAGCCCAGATGCCGCCCTGATAGGCAGCCTCATCGTTCATCGTGCCGACGAAGCAGGTCTGACCCTCGATACCGCAGTTGGTATCAACGGACAGGACGGGGATGTTGGCATCGATAGCGGCCTGCAATGCGCTGTTTGCGGCAGCGGCATCATTGGGGGCGCAGACGATAGCGTCGCAGCCGGAGCCGATAGCGGTCTCGATCATGTTGACCTGCTCGGCAACGTCACTCTCGGCGTTGGGGCCGGTAACGGTGACCTTGATGCCCAGCTCAGCAGCGGCCTTCTCGCAGCCCTCCTGCACATAGCCCCAGTACTCGGAGGTAGTGCACTTCAGGACGACAGCAATGTTGACATCCTCGGTAGCAGCGGCATCGCCGTCGGTGGCGGCGTCATCGCTGGCGGTATCCTTGCTGCCGCAGGCCACCAGAGACAGGGCCATCATCAGCGCAAGGATCAGAGCAAGAAACTTCTTCATTTTTAGCTCTCCTTTTTGGAAATAAAGTTTTCTCAGAGCGGAGCAAACGCCCCATCTCCGATATGGCACACATTATAGCACCGTGTAAATCTCTTGACAAGTTTTTTTCGCCGGTGCAAAACTATTTCTACCTTTTTGCCGTAATTGCCCCTCCGTTTGTGTGCAAATTCTACAAAAAGGCAGACGGATTTTTGACATACCTAACATTTTTTAAGGCGGCATACCGGTCATTTTCGCTGTTTTGCCGCCCTACCGCTCTATCTGTCCCGCTCCCTGTTCAGATGCTTGTTGGCCAGATCTATCCCCATAACGGAGCGGCGGAAGCCGTCCGCCAGCGTTGCGAAGTCCGCCGTCTCGTAGCCGTCCGACGGCCACCTCTCCCGCCATTTGTCGCGCAGCGCATACGCCAGCTCGCGGCAGCGCACCTCCTCCGCTTGCAGCAGCATCGGTGTCAGGTAGCACACCGTGACGGTTTTCTGCTCCGCCACGGCCGCACCGCGGCTCCAGAAGCGCAGCCCTGCGCGCTGCTGCGCCAGCGCATCGACGATCTCGCCCGCCAGCGCGGAGATGTCCTCCGTCTGCGCGGCGGCGCGTGCGTACAGCGGCGCATAGCACTGCGTGTACGCCTGAAACGCCTCGCGGTACTCATAGCGCGTGAAGCGCACCGTCCACGGGTGTGCCTTCACGATGGCCTCCAGCAGCTCCTGCGTCATTCCTCGTCCTCCTCGGCGCAAGCCTCCCCCGTCTCCTCGGGCAGTGCGTCCTCAATGTCCTCCTGCCCGCCGCCGCGGTAGATGTGCCACTCGCGCAGGATGACCAGCCCGCCCAGCACCATGAATACAATGCCCGCCAGCGTGCTGAGCACCATATTGCTGCTCTCGCCCTTGGCGCACATCCACAGCAACTTTCCGCCCAGATACACCAGATAGCCGCCCGCCAGCGGCCACACGAAATTCACGCCACGCGGCCCGCGTCCGTTTTTCTTAAACATCCCGCTCCTCCTGTCCGTATTAAATAGGTGATTATGAAATATCCCCCGTCCTTACTCCTCGTTGTACCCCTGACTGCGGATGAAATTCGGGTTGTCGCGCCAATTTTCCTTGACCTTCACCCATGTCTCCATGTACACCTTCGTGCCCATGAATTTCTCAATATCGCGGCGGGCGGCGGAGCTGATGCGCTTGAGCATTTCGCCGCCCTTTCCGATAATGATCCCCTTGTGGCTCGCCTTCTCGCAGTAGATGGTCACATCGAGGTCGATAATGCCGCTGTCCTCCCGCTCGGAGAACTTCGTCACCTCCACCGCCGTGCCGTGCGGTATCTCCTTGTCGAGGCAGCGCAGCATCTTCTCGCGCACTATCTCGGCGCACACCTGACTGTCGGGCTGGTCGGTCGTCATGCCCTCGGGGAACAGGCGCGGCCCCTCCTGCGCGTACCGCTGCAATTGCTTCAGAAGGTCGTCCAGTCCGTCCCCCGTCCGTGCAGAGATGGGAATGATCGCGTCAAAGCCGTCATACTCCGCGCTGTACGCCGCGATGACCTCCAGCAGCGACTCCTTTTTTTCCACGGTGTCTGTCTTATTGATGCACAGCACGCAGGGCAGCTTCTCCTCCTGTATGCGCCGCAGCAGCACCCTCTCCGGCTCGCCCACATGGGCGATGGGCTCCACCAGCAGCAGTGCGCACTCTACCTCGCTCAGGCTCTCGCGCACCACCTTGACCATGTAGTCCCCCAGCCGGGAGCGCGGCTTGTGCAGTCCGGGGGTGTCGAGCAGGACGAACTGCGTCCCTCCGCGTTCAAACACGCCGTAAATGCGGTTGCGCGTTGTCTGCGGCTTGTCCGAGACGATGGCGATCTTTTCGCCCACCAGCGCGTTGGTCAGGCTGGACTTGCCCACATTCGGCCGTCCGCACACGGTGATCATAGCGGTTTTTGTAATGTTCATTCAGGTGATCCTCAACTTTCTTTCATTTGAGCTTTTATTGCTTGCTTTTCGGTTATCTCTCCAGCCCCATCACAGTCATGATGGCTTCCTCTCTTGCCCGCATCTGCGCCTTCTGCGCACCCTCGTCCATATGGTCATAGCCCAGCAGGTGCAGCACGGAGTGTACCGCCAGATACGCCAGCTCGCGGCGGTTGGAGTGCCCGTATTCCTTCGCCTGCGCCTTCACGCGCTCCATGGACAGTGCCATGTCCCCCAGCGGCACATATCCCGTACCGGGGTCGGCGTCCTCTGCGCAGGGCAGCTCACCGGGGTGCAGGTCAAACTCGGGGAAGCTGAGTACATCGGTGGGGCTGTCCACCCCGCGCATATCGAGATTGATGGCGTGTATGCCCCTGTCGTCCGTCACCAGCACATCCACCTCGCAGGGGAAGTCAACCCCCTCGGCACGCAGCGCGGTGCGGATCACGCGGCGGATAAAGCTCCTTGTCCCGTCATTGACGCCGGGCACATCGGCGGTCACGGGGATATAGTGTCGTTTCATTTACGCTTCTCCTCAAACCTGGCATACGCCTCGATGATGCGCTGCACCATCACATGCCGCACCACATCCTCCTTCGTGAGCTTGCATATCGCCACGCCCTCGACATCGCGCAGCACCTTCATGGCCTCCTTCAGCCCGCTCACCTTGTCGGCGGGCAGGTCGATCTGCGTCACATCGCCCGTGATGACCACCTTTGAGCCAAAGCCCATGCGCGTCAGGAACATCTTCATCTGCTCGCGGCTGGTGTTCTGCGCCTCGTCGAGAATGATAAAGCTGTCGTCCAGCGTCCGCCCGCGCATATACGCCAGCGGCGCAACCTCGATGTTGCCGCGCTCCAGATACTTCTGATAGGTTTCCGCGCCCAGCATGTCGAACAGCGCGTCGTACAGCGGCCGCAGGTAGGGATCGACCTTACTCTGCAAATCGCCGGGCAGGAAGCCCAGCCGTTCACCCGCCTCCACCGCGGGGCGGGTGAGGATGATGCGGTTGACCTGCTTGTCGCGGAACGCCGCCACCGCCGCCGCCACCGCCAGATAGGTCTTGCCCGTTCCGGCAGGTCCCACGCCGATGGTCACGGTCTGCTTGAGTATGGCGTTGACATACTCCTTCTGCCCTATGGTCTTGGGCTTGACGGGGCGACCCTTGCTGGTGATGCAGATCACATCCTGCGTCAGCTCGCTGATGCGCTCGGACTGACCCGACCGCACCAGCCCTATCACATACCGCACATGCTGGTTCGTGATCGTCTCGCCCTTGTTGGAAAGGGTCAGCAACGCCTGCACCGCCTTGACCGCGAGCATGACATTCTCCGGCTCGCCGGATACCACGATCTCGCCGCCGCGGTTCACTGCCTGCACCTGAAATTCCGCCTCCAGAAGGCGGATGTTCTCATCGAACGAACCGAAAAGGTTCACCGCCTCCTCCATGCGCTCAATTCCGATACGCTGCTCCATATTGGGTATTACCTCCCTGTATCGTCTGTATGTATTTCCATCGGCGCATCCGCACCGATCTGTTCCTCGCACTCGGCGCGGAGCGTCACCATAAGATATGCGCCCTCCCGCCGTGTCACCGTTTCCGTCTTCAGTATCTCCCCATCCTCGCCGATGGTCTGCCGCAGCTGCACCAGAAGCTGACTCTCCCCCTCGGCGCGGGCGGCCTCCTCCGATCGCTCGCCGTCATACACCGCATGGAGCAAGGTCGTCTCCTTCACCAGCGTCACAGGCAGCCGCACCCCGAACGGCAGATGCACTTCACGGTACTCCGTTATTTTATCACAGTTCCCCTGTAAAACGCTACCCCCTGCGTATAATTTTATCCGCTGCCGCCCCATATCCAGCCACAACTGCGTCCTGCTGCCCTCCTCCCCCGTCTTGTCTGCGGACAAAAGGCGTACAGGAACCGTCCATTCGTACCATGTTCGGGCCCATATCCGCCCCGTTGCGCGCATATAGCGGCAGCCCCGCGGCGAGTCCGCCACGCCCGACAGCAGCACCTCTCCGGCCTGCACGATGTCCCCCACCGCCGCGCACTGCACGCCGTCCAACGCCTCTATCCGCGTGATAAGGCCGTCCTTCGCCGCCACGATATTCTGCACATCACCGTCGCGGTAGAGGTGCGGCGGCCGCGTGCGCTCCACCACCTGCACATGGGCGGTGCAGCCGCGCACATTCACCGCGATATACAGCACCTCCGGCAGCAGCGGCAGCACGCGGTTGCGCAGCGCGTCCTGATCCAGTCCCACGCCGCGTGTGCCCACATACACACCGCACCGTTCCAACGCCTGCAATATCTCCTCGGTGGGGACGGTGTCGTTGCCCGTGACCTCAAAGCCCCATATGAACATGCCGCCCGCCGCCAGCAGCAGCGGCAGCACGACCGCCGCCGCCAGCAGGACATAGCGGCGGCGGCAACGCCGCCACAGCTCAGGTGCGCCCGATTTTTCCAGCACCCTGATCTCCGCACCGATGTCCGCCGTCACCTCCCGCAGCCGCCGCACGCCCGCCGGCGTGGTGCTCACGCAGAAGGTGATCTCCGACTGCCACGCGATGTCCCAGAATGGTACGCCGCGTGCGGCGCACAGATTCACCACCCGCTCCGGCGCGGCGCAGGTGATCTCCAGGCGCGCATGGCCGCGCAGGTAGTTGACTGCTCTACGGTACAAGCTTATCCCCCCGTTACTCCACCAGCTCTATCCCCGCTATTTTCCCCGTGATGCGCAGCTCCTGCTCCGTCATGACCACAAGCTGCAAATCCGCACCGCGCACGCGCACCACCACATCGCCGCCGTTGACGGCCACCTCCTCCGTGGTGTACGCCAGCACGCCGCGGTGCCGATCCATGTACAGCTCCCGATTGCCCAGCAGCTCAATGCGCGCCACGCCCGCAGCGAGGTTCACGGGCAGCTCCAGCCGCTCCAGCGCGTCCTGTCCCGCCTGCGAAAGTCTCCTTTTCAGCCCCACGGCCACCACCTCACAGGAGCGTATGCGCCGCTGCGCGGAAACTTGCCTGTCCGCGCTGCGGGCATTTCCCGCCTTCGGTGCGCATAGGCTGTGGCGGGTGATGACGGATGCGAGGGTGCGGAGCGGCAGCGGCGGCGGCACTGGCGGTTTTACTGCTGACACAGGCGGAAACGGCGGCACAGGCGGTGCGCGATGGCATCACGCTGTGCCTGCACGCCGTGATACCGTCCCTGTTCCCGTTTTTCGCCGTATCGTCCCTCCTGACGGACGAGCGGTCGATGCAGGCGGCGGAGCGTCTGCCGAGCGGCGCGTTCCGCCGCCTGTTCCGCTGCGGCGGTGCGGGGTACGCGGCGGTGCTGCTGGGCTTTATCGGCGGCTATCCCGTGGGGGCACGGACGGCGGCGGCACTGGTGCGGCAGGGGAACCTCTCCCCCGCCGAGGGCGAGCGGCTGCTGACCTTCTGCAACAATGCCGGCCCCGCCTTCGCCGTGGGCGTGGCGGGCGTGACGGTCTTCGGCAGTGCGAGGGTCGGCGCGTATCTCTACCTCATCCACATCACGGCATCACTGCTCACGGGACTGCTCCTGTGCCGCTTCGGTGCGCCGTCCCCTCTCCGCCGCAATATCATCGGCACATCGGACGGCGCGGGCTTTCCCGTGCGGTTTCTGCGGGCGGTAGAGGACGCGGCGGCGGCGATGGGGCGCGTGTGCGCCTTTGTGGTGTTCTTTCTGGTGCTGCTGCGTCTGGCGGAGCACTATACCGGCGCATTGGGCGCGGCAGCGGGCGTTGTGGAGCTGACCAACGGCATACTGCGACTGACTGCCGGCAGGCGGGGCTTCGTAGCGGCGGCGGCACTGCTGGGCTGGGGCGGACTGAGCGTCCACTGCCAGACGGCGGCGGTGACGACGGGCAGCGGCATACGGCTGCGGCGGTACTTGCTCGCCAAGGCTGTGCAGGGCATACTGTCCGCCATGCTGGCAGCGGCGAGTGCGCCGTTTGTGCTGCCGTGAAGCACCCGATGCGCACCTCCCGCGTAGAATGAGGACGGAGAGAATTCTCCCATCATTCCCGACAGGAGGTCACATAGGATATGAGCATAGAGCTCCGTCATGCCGCCGCCTGCTACCAGTCCGCCGACGGCGAGGTAGAGGCGGTGCGGGAGGTATCCTTCGCGGTGGAGGAGGGTGCGTTCGTCAGTCTTGTCGGCCCCTCGGGGTGCGGCAAATCCACGCTGCTGGGGGCGATAGCGGGTCTGGAAAGGCTCAGCGGCGGCGAGATACGCATCGGCGGGGAGCCGGTACACGGTATATCGCCGCGGGTGGGGTTCATGCCCCAGCGGGATCAGCTCTTTGAGTGGCGCAATATCTGGGACAATGTAACGCTGGGGCTGACCGTGCGCAAGGAGACAGACCCCGCCGCCTACGCCCATGTGCGCGAGCTGCTGGAGCGGTACGGGCTGTCCGCCTTCGTCAGAAAAAAGCCTGCCCAGCTCTCCGGCGGTATGCGCCAGCGGTGCGCCCTCATCCGCACACTGGCCACGGGCGCGGATATACTGCTGCTCGATGAGCCGTTTTCCGCGTTGGATTACCAGACGCGGCTGGCGGTGTCGGCGGATATATGGCGCATTCTGCGCAGGGAGGGCAAGACCGCGCTGCTCGTGACGCACGACATTGCCGAGGCGGTGAGCATGTCCGACAGGGTGGTGGTGCTCTCCCGCCGTCCCGCCGTGGTCAAGGCCGAGCTGGACATGGGGACGCTGCGCGGCATGGAGCCCATGGCGCGGCGCGACACGCCGGAATTTCACCGCTATTTCAACGCTATCTGGAAGGAGCTGGACATTCATGCCTGATACCGCGCTGTCGCCCCAACGGGCGGCGTATCTTTCGGCGGTGCGGCGGGAAAACCGCCGCGTGCGGCTGTGGCAGGTCGCGCTGGCGGCGGGAGTATTCGCACTGTGGGAGCTATGCTGCCGCACGGGACTGTCCGATGGATTCCTCGTCAGCAGTCCCAGCCGCATGGCGCAGACGCTGTGGACGCTGTGCCGCTCGGGGGAGCTGTGGCACCACGCGGCGGTGTCCGTCGGCGAGACGGTGCTGGGCTTTACCGCCGGAACACTGCTGGGCACGGCCGCCGCCGTGGGTATGTGGTGGTCAGACACCGCCGCACGCATCCTCGACCCGTATCTGGTGGTGCTGAACGCGCTGCCCAAGACCGCGCTCGGCCCCATCTTCATCGTGTGGATGGGGGCGGGCATGGGTGCCATCGTCACCATGACGCTGGCAATTTCGCTGATCGTTACCATTCTCAGCATGTACACGGGCTTCCGCAGCACCGATCCCGAAAAGCTGCGCCTGATGCGCACACTGGGTGCCGACAAGCGGCAGATTCTGTGGCTGCTGGTATTTCCCGCCAACTGCCCCACGCTGTTCTCCACGCTGAAGGTGAATGTGGGGCTGAGCTGGGTGGGCGTCATTATGGGCGAGTTTCTTGTCTCCCGCGCAGGGCTGGGGTATCTCATCGTCTACGGCTCGCAGGTGTTCAACATGGACCTCGTCATGGCGAGCGTGCTGGTGCTGGCTCTGGCGGCGGTGGGTATGTACCTGCTCGTGCTGCGGGCGGAAAATTTTCTGAATCATCTATGGGGGGTACGCACATGAAAAAGAAAATCATCTGCATCTGTATGGCCGCGCTGCTGTCGTTCACGCTGCTGTGCGGCTGCGGTGCGGGAACGGCCACGGATACCGCCGACAGCGGCGGTGCGGCGGCGCAGGCCGTCACCGTGCGTTTAAGTGAGGTGACGCACTCGGTCTTCTACGCACCGCAGTATGTCGCCCTCAGTCAGGGCTTCTTCGCCGAGGAGGGGCTGGACATCGTTCTGAGCAACGGCGGCGGTGCGGATAAGGTCATGACCGCCATCGTCTCCGGCAGCGCGGATATCGGGCTGGCAGGTCCCGAGAGCTGCATCTATATCCACGCGCAGGGCAAGGACGATCTGCCCGTCATCTTCGCCCAGCTCACCAAGCGGGACGGTTCGTTTTTGGTGGGACGCACGGACGGGAACTTTGACTGGAACGACCTGCGCGGCAAAACCGTTATCGGCGGGCGCAAGGGCGGTGTGCCCGAAATGACGCTGGAGTATGTCCTCAAGCAGCACGGGCTCATCCCCGGCGAGGATGTCACCGTGGACACCTCGGTGCAGTTCAACATGATGGCGGGTGCATTCACCGGCGGGCAGGGTGACTTCGTGACGCTGTTTGAGCCGACGGCCACAGAGGTGGAGCGCGCAGGGCACGGCTATATTCTCTGCTCCATCGGCGAGGAATCGGGTGAGATTCCCTACACCGCCTACTTTGCCGCGCAGAGCTATATCGCCGACCATCCCGAGGTGATACAGGGCTTTGCCAACGCCATCGCACGGGCGCAGCAGTGGATAGCGGCACACAGCGACCGAGAGGTGGCGGAGGCGATTATTGACCAGTTCCCCGACACCGATCTCGACACGCTGGAGGCCGTCACCGCCCGCCACCGTCAGATCGATGCGTGGAACGGCACGCCCGTGATGGCGCGCTCCGCGCTGGAGCGGCTGGAGACGGTGATGACCGAGGCGGGTGAGCTGGAGAAATCGCAGTGGGTGGATTTTGACAGGCTCGTGGATAACAGCTTCGCGGAGAAGGCTGCGGAGGCAGCAGGATAACAGAAAAGCCACCCGTAAGGATGGCTTTTCGCAGACCTGCTGACGAGCGTAAGGATGAACGGCTATCTTGCGGATATTGACCGACAGGCGGCGGAGATGTTCTCTCGGCTGGTAAAGCAGCTGGCAGAAGCCGAGGGCATAACCGAAAAGCTGAAGGCCGACGATATGATGTCGTGGGTCGGTCGAATGAACGGTGTGAGAAGCCGTGCGGAGGAAATCGTCAATGCGGAGCTGATCTTCGCATAGCCGCCGAAAACAGCGCAATTGTCCAAAAACGAGGGAGAAGGCACAATTACCTTCTCCCTCAAAGTCTGCGGCTTGAAAAGCACTTGATACAAGGCTTTCCGTGCGTCTATTTTTTAACTGCTGCGGTAAACTGACTTTTTTGTGTTTGGGGCGGCGGAAATTCCCGAAAACCGAGCGAAAAAATGATAAAAATATGCTATACTATTCGGAAGGTTTTCGTGTCCAGGTGCTGAACGAGCTCAGCCGGAGGATGCGGAAATGGTTTCCATAGTGTGATGCTATTATAAAAGTGGACACGGAAAGGTAGAAAAAAGTCTTTCCGTGGAGTATCATAAAGGTGAGTATTCTACCGGAAGGGAGCTCATCTTTATGTCTAAACACTTGAATCCGTTGGAAAAGGAATTCCTGATCCGGCAGTACAAAAGCAACTACCGTATCAAAATGAGTGACTTCTGCGAAGCAAACCACATTTCAACCGGTGCATTCCAGAAGTGGATTAAGCAGTATGATGAGGGCGGTTTGGAAGGTTTGGCTCGTGCAGATAGCGAGATCAAGGATGTTCTCCCGGAGGGAATTGACCGAACGGAAGAATCCTACAAGCGTGAGATACTCAAGCTGCGAATTGAGAATGAACGGCTTAAAAAAACTATGTCGTGCAGACAACGGATACTGGGGAACAGGAGTTCATTCGTTTAAGGCCGAAGAATTCGAAATCGTAGAACTGCTGTCCAGAGACTATGAGGTTCAGGAACTGTGCTCTCTCATGGGCGTCAGTCGATCTGGCTATTACAAGTGGAAGAAGCGAGACAAGAGTACGCGGGATCTGAAGCGTGAAGAAGTTATCGCGTTAGTCTCCGAAGTCCATAAGGCCCATCCATCCCACGGCTACCGTTGGGTGGCGGCTTTTATACGAGTCAATCATCAGCAGGATATAAGCGATAACTATGTGTACAAGGCCTTTCGTTTTCTGGGAATAAAGGCAAAAACCAAGCATCAAGTACATTATCGCCCCAGAAAGATACGAGATCTGTACCCAAATCTTATCTTCACAACTTGGGATACCGTAGATCGACCTCGCCAGGTCATTGTGTCAGATATGACGGTATTGAAGCCGTGGATATTTTATCTTGAATTGACGCTCTACTTTGATGTGTTTACGAAACAGATACTCACATGGAAACTATCTGAACGCCGTGGCGGACGGGAACAGTATCTGGACGGTCTTGCGGATGTCGTTGAGCTGCTGCGTGGAAAGAAAGAGCCTACCATTATCCATACCGACCAAGGCTCTGTGTATTCCTCAAAAGCGTACAACGAACTGATTCGGGACAGCAACATTGTCCGCTCCATGTCGCGGGCAGGTAAACCAACGGATAATCCTGTCAATGAGGCTTTAAACGGTTGGATAAAAGAAGAACTCTTCATCGATTTTCGATTGGAAGAGTGCCGCACGAGAGATGCCGTGAAAGATATCCTGTGCCGCTATGTTGACTTCTATAACCGGCAGCGTCCCTGCTTTGCAATCGGCTATGACACACCGGATAACTACTGCAAGCGCTTCTACCGGGGTGAGCTTGAAAAGAAGGATACCTTTTCAAAGCGCATCCTGACCGAAGAACCCAAATTCGTACAGAAACGGAAAGATGTAGAAAAATAACCCTGTGCCGTGTCTACTTTTAAAAAGCAAATCAAAAATAAATATTTTTCGTGTCTACTTTTCTTGACTACTACAGCTTTTCGTCGCATTTTCTGGGTTCGTTGTAAAAAGTGTACGAGTATAGCAGAAGTTCGTTGTAAAAAATGTGGTTTGGATGCGAAAGTCCGTTGCATTTTT
>CAVDXW010000027.1:0-24480 GCA_963613145.1 Bacteroidaceae bacterium
TCCTCCATCGTGGGCGTGCTGCTGGAGCACGCCGAGGATTACGCCGTTATCGACAGTGCCAACCGCTCCGTCATGCAGCACGAGCCGCTGTCGTGGCGCGTGGTGGGCAGGGAGTTTGTCCACCTCGGACAACGCTCGCAGATGGGAAAGCTCAGTGACGATGTGCTCCGCGAGTGGATCGGCTCCATGACCCCCGCCGAGCGTGAGCAGTTCACCGACGCGCTGTTCGATGTGCTCTCGCTGTCCGGCAGGGCGCGGACGCTGGACGACCTGCGCAGCGGCGGTCTTGTGGGCGGTGCGGCACTGCTGAAGCAGTACGCCGGAGCAAGCGAGCGGGAGAAAAAGATACTCAACGAGATTTTCCGCCGTCTGGCGGTCGATGTGAAGGACGAACTGAAAAAGGCCGCCGGTGAGGGACTGGAAACCGTGAAAAACGCCCTGAGCGGGTTGAAAAAGTAGGCGAGAGCAGAAAAAGAAACCTCGCGGGAGCGGCTTTCACAGGTACACTTAGTGACCTGACCTTTGTATGGGCAGGCAGTGGCGTGAGCCGCCAACAGAGCCGTCAAACAAAAATTTGGTCTTACCATTGATTTATGCCGCAAGTCCGTGTAAAATAACAGTTAAGAACTGTTTCGCCTCATGGCGGCAGAAGCGGAAAGGATAAGGAAAAACGATCATGCACATTGAGAAAATACAGCAGAACACTGCGCCGCGTGTGCCGGAGCTCATCATGCAGGCACTCGTCAAGGCCATCGAGGACGGACATATCCGTGTGGGAGAGGATCTGCCGTCCGAGCGGGACTTGGCCGAGATGCTGGGCGTCGGGCGCGGCTCTCTGCGGGAATGTCTGGCGATTCTGGAGTTTTTGGGAGCCATCGACGGGCGCGGCAACCGGAAGGTGCTGCTGCGGGACGCGGACTACATTCGGAAGGCGCGCACATGGGTCGAATGCTCCAACGAGATGAGCGGCACGGCGGCCTTCAACGAGTTCCGCCGTGTGATCGAGGTAGGTATCGTGGGGCTGGCCTGCGAACGCGCCACGGCGGAGGATATAGCCGCCCTTGAAACAGCGGTAAAGCATTTGGACGGAGACCCCTCCAACTATATGTACGATGTGGAGTTTCACGATGCACTGGCGGTGGCCAGTCATAACCCCATGCTGGCCTCCACCATTCATCTGGTCAACAACCTGATCGCGGATGTACGCATCCGCTTCATGGATCTGCCTACCTACCACGAGCAGACCCAGCAGTCGCATCACGCCATCTATGAGGCGGTGAAGAACCACGATGTCTCCGCAGCGCAGCGGGAGATGATCGATCACCTGAACATTGTCACCGAGTTTGCGCGGAATTATCCCGCCCGCGACCGGGGCGAGGTGGATACCCCCGTGCCGGGCGAGATGTAAAATACACAGAATGCACAAGGCAGAGGACGCACTCGACAGGTGCGTCCTTCTATTTATATATGTTGCACAATGTTTTTGCATAAATTTCGGTTATTTTTCCGTGTTGACACAAAAGGCAAGCTGTGGTAACTTGGTATCGTGGTTAGATGGTAATACCAAGCTACCAAACGAGATGAATTTCATAAAGCAAGGAGGAACTGTATGAAAAGAGCGACGGCAATGGTGTTGGCATGTCTGATGCTGATAAGCCTCCTGTCAGGCTGTGCAAGCACCGCAAACGACGATGCGGAGTATGTCTGGAAAATGGCATTAAACTCCACGGAGGGCGACAACGCCTACGACACGGGTGTTCTGTTCGCCCAGAAGATCAAGGAGCTGACGGATGGCCGCGTGCGGGTAGACCTGTACGGCGGCGCACAGCTGGGCACAACGGCGGAGGTGCTGGAGGGCATGTACGCCGGTGTCGCCGAGGTGATGTGCGAGTCCATCGGCACGCTGGCCACCTTTACCCCTCTTGCCAACATTGAGGCGATGCCCTACATGTTCAACAGCTATGACCACTTTATGAGCGTGTGGTACAGCGACCTCGGCGAGGAGATCAAGACCGCCGTTGGCGATGACGCGGGCTTCAAGCTGCTGGGAGCGTCCTACCGCGGGCCGCGTGTGGTGTGCGCAACGAAGGCACTGAACACCATCGAGGACTTCAAGGGCTTCAAGCTGCGTGCGCCCAATCTGGAGATGTACCTGAAAACATGGCAGTGGGTGGATGCCAACCCCACGCCCGTCGCCATGAACGAAACCTACACCGCCCTACAGCAGAAAACCGTGGACGGACAGGAAAACCCCGTGGTGGACTCCGTGAACTACGCCTTTGACGAGGTATGCAAGTACTGGATCAAGACGAACCATGTGTACGGCTGCAATGTGGTCATCATGGACAAGACCTACTTTGAGAGCCTGCCCGCCGATATTCAGCAGGCGGTGCAGGAGGCAGCGGACTTCGCCGGACGCGCCATCAGTGAGCAGCAGGCGGACAAGGATGCCGTTGCGTGGAATGAACTGGAAGCCGAGGGCTGCACCATCATCGAGGTGGACAACGCCGCCTTCGCCGAATATTACAAGGACTTCGCCGCTACCAACTATCCCCAGTTTGCCGACTGGGTGGAGCGCATTGCTGCGGCGGATCCCGCTAAGAGCTGAGAAGGGAGGCGACTGACTGTGATTAAGGCGTATTCAAAATTTCTGGATGCACTGGAAAAGCTGCAAAAGATCATCCTCACCGTATCCGTCCCCGCGATGGTGCTGATCATGTTCTATCAGGTCGTTATGCGCTATGTGTTCCAGAACTCCCCTGCGTGGAGTGAGGAGCTGGTACGGTATCTGTTCATATTCAATGTAATGATGGCGGCGGCCATCGCCGTGCGGCGCAACAGCCACTTGCAGATCGACATTCTCATCAATGCCCTGAAGCCGCACACGAAACGAATTTTCACCATCTGCGCCACGGCCGTCGGCACGGCGTTCCTGTGCTATCTCTTCGTCCTCTCGCTGGAGCTGGTGCGAAGCGGTGCGCCCAACACCTCTGCCAGTCTCGGCCTGCCGATGTCCATCCCGTATCTCTCCGTCCCCATCGGCACGGCACTGATGGTGCTGACCTCCATCGAGGTCATCCTCAAGAACATCCAAGAGTTGTCTGAAGAAAAGAAAGGAGGCACCGCCGCATGAACGCAGGATTGCTGGTATTCGTTTTACTTCTCGTTTTGTCCTTCCTTGGCATTCCCATTTACATCGCGCTGGGCATCGGTACGCTGGTTGCGCTGAATATGAGCGGCCTGCCCATGCTGGTGCTCCCGCAGAAGCTCTTTGCCGGCATGAACTCCGCGTCACTGCTGGCCATCCCCTTCTTCATTCTGGCGGGCAACCTCATGTCCCGCAGCATTACGGGAAAGCTCATTGACATAGCCAACGCCCTCATCGGGCGCATCAAGGGCAGCCTTGCGCTCGTCACGGTGGTTGCCTCCGGCTTGTTCGGCGCGATCTCCGGCTCCGGCGTGGCCACCGCCTCCGCCATCGGCGGACTGACCATCCCCGCGATGAAGAAGGAGGGCTATCCCGCCCCCTTCGCCGTGGCCGTGGCATCCATCTCGTCCATTTTGGGACCCATCATTCCCCCGTCCATCACGCTGATCGTGTATGCCTCCATCACCAATGTCTCGGTGTCGAAGCTGTTCGTCGGCTCCGTGCTTCCCGGCATCATTCTGGTGCTGTGCCTGATGGGGTACGCGCTGGTATACGGCAAGAAGTACAACCTGCCCGCCCACGAGAAAATGCCCGCCAAGGAGGTGGCCAAGACCTTCAAGAGCGGCATCTGGGCACTGCTGATGCCGGTAATCATCCTCGGCGGTATCTTCGGCGGCATCTTCACCGCGACCGAGGCGGCGGCCGTGGCCGTGGTCTACGCGCTGGTGGTTAGCCTGTTCGTCTACAAGGACACCAAGTGGAGCGAGCTGCCCGCCTCGTTTGTCGAGGCATCCATCTCCACCGCCACCATCATGGTCATGGTGGGACTTTCCAAGGCATCGAGCTATGTGGTCGTCACCTCGGGGCTTCCCGCCCTGCTGCTGGACACCTTCTCCAGCCTGACGGACAGCCGCGTGCTGATCCTCCTGCTGCTGAACCTGCTGTTCCTCGTCATCGGTATGCTGATGGAGGCCAACGCAGCCATCATCATGATGACGCCCATCCTCCTGCCGCTGATGACGCTCTACGGCATCAACCCGCTGATGTTCGGCATCGTGATGAGCTTCAACCTCTGCATCGGCCTTGTCACGCCGCCCGTCGGCCTGTGCCTGCTGCTGTGCAACCAGATCGGCGAGACGAGCCTCTCCAAAGCACTGAAGGCACTGATGCCCATGCTGTTTATCAGTATCGCGGTGCTCCTGCTGATCACCTATGTGGATCCGCTGACCACATGGCTGCCGTCCCTGCTGAAGAAATAACATAGCCTTCTCTCTTTCCACCCTCATACACCAAATGTCTCCCGTCCCGCTGTCAGGGACGGGAGACAGGCGGGCATCAGGATGCGATTTACTTGAAATATGACAATACGATAAGGAGATGTGACACATGAAGATCGGTTTTCTGGGACTCGGTGTCATGGGGCTTCCCATGGCAAAGAACCTGCTGCAAAAGAGCGGCTGCGAGGTGCTGGGCTACGATGTGGCGCAGAACCGTCTGGACGAATTTGCCGCCGCAGGCGGTACGCCCGTCAAGGAGCAGGTGCAGATCTACAAGGACTGTGATGTCATCATGCAGATACTGCCCACCCACGCCATCATCCGCAATTCTGTCGAGCAGGCCGTCAAGTACGGCAAGAAGGGCAACATCATCATTGACCTCAGCTCCACCGCCCCCGACATCATCCGCGAGCTGTATCAGGAGGTCAGGGAAGCGGGCATGTCCCTGCTGGACTCCCCCATCAGCGGCGGCAATCCCATGGCCATTGCCGGTACGCTGGCCATCATGACCGGCGGCGACAGGGACGCCTTCGACAGGGTAAAGCCCCTGCTGGAGTGCATGGGGCATCCCGTCTATACCGGCGGCAGCGGCAGCGGCAGCGTCACCAAGCTGGTGAACAACATGGTGGCGGGAGCCTACATGGTGGTCATTGCCGAGGCGTATGCCTTCGCTGCCAAGGCGGGCATTGACCTGCAAACGACCTTCGAGGCCACACGCGGCGGCTTCGCCGGCGGCCCCGTATACGAAAACAAGGTTCCCAAGCTCATCAAGCGCGACTACGAGCCGGGTGCGCGTGTGGCCGTTCATCGCAAGGATATTCTCAACGCGAAGCACTTCGCCCACCACATGGGCGTGGACACGCCCATGACGGATGTGGTGCTGCGCGTCATGGACTGGATGAACGACAACGGCCACATCGACGAGGATCAGATCGCCATGGTCAAGTATTACGAGGACAAGATGGATGTGACCGTGGGCGGCGAAAAATAACGCCATGGAACGGTATCCCATCCGCGTGACGCTGCTGGCCAACGCCGGTGTGCTGCTGCAATACAGGGGTATAGCCCTGCTGCTGGACGGCATATTCGGCAAGCGGGACAATCCCTTCAGTGAACTGCCGGACGGCTGCTGGCAGGCCATGCTGCGGGAGGAGCCGCCCCTTGCACGGCTGGACTACCTGCTTTTCAGCCACTACCACCCCGACCACTTCGCGCCGGAGATGGTGCGTGAGCTGCTGGAGCATCGGACGGTGAAGGGGATGTTCTATCCCGAGGACGGCGCGCCGCAGGTGCGGAGCCTCAGCGATTGGCTGCGGCAGTGGGGCGTACCCTGCGTGCTGCTGTCCCCTCGGACGGATCGGGCGGTCGTGCAGATCGAGCCGGATATATCGGTGCAGGCGTTCATCGTGCCCCATCTGGGCGAGGAATACCGTGCCGTCCCCCATGTGTGCTACCTGCTGTGCTTCGACGGGCGGCGGGTGCTCTTCACGGCGGACAGCGACTATCTGCACGAGGATTTCTCCCGACTGGCGGCTACGCCGCTGGAGGCGGTATTCCTCAATCCGCTGTTTTATCAGGCATACTATGACGAACGCCTCTTTCACGGGCATTTTGATACGGATACGCTGTGCGTCTACCATGTCCCCTTTCGGGAGGACGACAGGATGCACATGCGGGATATGGCATGGCGAATGCCGCGTGCGGCGGCGGAGGAGCATCTCCGCGTCCTGCCGCTGACGGAGCCCATGCAGCAGATAGAACTCTGAGACAAAAAGGAGGTCGAGACCCTTGGACGATATTTTGGAAATGGCGCAGGGCAATCTGACGCGGGTTATCGCCGTGCGGCTGCGCCCCGGCACGGATGTGCTGGCGGGACTGACGGAGGCTTGCCGCCGCGCCAATATCAACAGCGGCGTGATCCTCAGTGCCATCGGCAGTCTGAACGGCGTGGCGTACTGCAACCCCGTGGAGCTGCCGAACAAGAAGGCCGGCTACGGCTACGGCGAGGTGCTGCATCTGACCGGCCCCATCGAGCTGACGGCGGGCAGCGGCATTATCTGCCACGATGATCAGGGCAATACGAACCTGCATGTCCACATGAGCCTGAGCGACCGCTACGGCAACGCTCACGGCGGCCATCTGGTCGAGGGCACAAAGGTGCTGCTGACCGTGGATGTGATCATCGCCGAGATAAGCGGACTGGTCATGGGTAGAAAATTTGACGATGAACTGGAAGTGCCCCTGTTCGCGCCTCGGCAGGCGTGACAGGCGGATAAAAGAAAGGTGTGAGAACATTGGCTAAAAGCAAAAATGAAATGTACAGCAAGGAGCAGCTTTTGGACTTCTACCGCACAATGGTGCGTATCCGTACCTTTGAGGAGAAGGCCGCCGAGTGCTTCACCAAGGGTATGCTGGCGGGCAATATCCATCTGAGCATCGGGCAGGAGGCTGCCGAGGCCGGCGCGTTCGCCGCCATCGGCCCGCAGGACTACTTCACCTCCACCCACCGCGGCCACGGCCACGCCATCGCCCGCGGCGCAGACCCCAAGCTGGCCATGGCCGAGCTGTTCGGCAAAAAGACCGGCTACTGCAAGGGCAAGGGCGGCTCCATGCACATCGCGGACATGGAGAAGATGAACCATCTGGGAGCCAACGGCATCGTGGGCGGCGGCCAGCCGATCTCTGCGGGCAGTGCGCTGGCCTCCAAGATCATGGGCGACGGCGCGGTGACGGTGGGCTGCTTCGGCGATGGTGCGACCAACGAGGGCAGCTTCCACGAATCCCTGAACATGGCCGCCGCGTGGCATCTGCCGCTGGTGTGGTTCATCGAGAACAATTGCTACGGCGTGTCCACCGAGATCCACCGCGTCACCAACACAGCGCATCTGGCCACCCGCGCCGAGGCCTACGGCGTACCCTACGACATCGTGGACGGCACGAACCCCACGGAGGTCTACGAGGCCATGCAGAAGGCCATGGAGCACGCCCGCAGCGGCAAGGGTCCCTATCTGGTCGAGGCCACCGTCTACCGCTATCAGGGGCACTACTGCGGCGACCCCGCCGTCTACCGCCCCAAGGAGTACATGGAGCACGCGCTGGAAAACGACGGTATTGAAAAGCTGGGCAAGCGTCTGCTGGCACTGGGCGCGACGCAGGAGGAGCTGGACGACATCAAGGCCGCGGCGGACGCGGAGATGACCGAGGCCGTCCGCTTTGCCGACGAGTCCGAATATCCCGATCCCGCCACGGTGCTGGATGATATGTATGTAAGCGACAATGAAAGGTGTGTGGCACGATGAAAAAGATCACTGTCAGCAAGGCCATCGGCGAGGCACTGCACGAGGAGATGCTTCGCGACAAGAGCGTCTTCATCATGGGTGAGGACATGGCCGTCATGGGCAATGTATTTGCCATTACCAAGGGCTTTTTGGAGGAATTCGGCCCCGATCGGGTCATCGACACCCCCATTTCCGAGGAGGGCTTTGTGGGCATGGCCGTGGGCGCGGCCATGCGCGGCCTGCGCCCCGTGGTGGAGCTGATGTACGATGACTTCGCCACCGAGTGCGCCGACCCCCTGTTCAATCAGGCGGCCAAGATCCGCTACATGACCGGCGGCCAGTGCCATGTCCCCATGGTGCTCCGTGCGCCAATGGGCGCAGGGCGGCGCAATGCCGGCCAGCACTCCCAGTCTCTGGAGAACTTCTTCTGCCACTTCCCCGGCCTGAAGGTAGTGGCACCCTGCTCCGCTGCGGATGCCAAGGGACTTCTCAAGACCGCCATCCGCGACGATGACCCCGTCATTTTCCTCGAGCACAAGCTGCTCTACGCCAGGAAGGAGGAGATTCCCGAGGAGGAGTACACCATTCCTCTGGGACAGGCCGCCGTCAAGCGCGAGGGCAGGGACATCTCCATCATCACATGGAGCCGCGAGGTGAACTTCGCCATGGAAGCCGCTGAAAAGCTGTCGCAGGAGGGTATCGAGGCCGAGGTGCTGGATCTGCGCACCCTCGTCCCGCTGGACTGGGATGCCATCGTCAGAACCGTCTCCAAGACGCACAATGCCATCATCGTCTCCGAGGAGGTCAAGCGCGGCAGCTTCGCCGGTGAGCTCTCCGCGCAGATCGGCGAGGAGCTGTTCGATGAGCTGGATGCCCCCGTGGAGCGCGTCTGCGGTCTGAACATCTGCTCCCCCTTCAGCCCCGTGCTGGAGGACAAAAACTTCCCCCATCCGGAGGACATCACAGCCGCGGTCAAGCGCGTGCTGAACAAGTAAGGAGGGAGAATCATGGCTTTTGAAGTATTGATGCCGCAGCTCGGTCTGACCATGGAGGAGGGTACCGTCTCTCACTGGGTCAAGCACGAGGGCGACGCGGTAAAGACCGGCGATGTGCTGCTGGAGATCACCACCGACAAGCTGACCAACGAGGTCACGAGCGAGCATGACGGCGTTTTGCTGAAGATCGTGGCACAGGAGGGCGACGACATCCCCGTCAAGGGACTGCTCTGCTATGTGGGACAGCCCGGCGAGGCCGTGGGCGGAACACCCGCCGCCGCACCTGCCGCTTCCGCACCCGCGGCAGCGGCTCCCGCCCCCGCCGCCGCACCCGCCGTTGCCGCTCCTGCGGCCAACGGTGCGCGTGTCCGCATCTCGCCGCTGGCGCGCAAGACCGCCGCGAAGCTGGGTGTGGATGTCAGCACCCTGACCGGCAGCGGTCCCAGCGGCCGTATCCGTCAGCAGGATGTGCTGGCCGCCGCGTCCGCTCCCGCATCCGTTTCCGCGCCGGCCGCCGCGCCCGCTCCCGCCGCCAGACCCGCCGGCAAGACGGGGCTGGAGCTGATGGAGGGCGACACCGTTTCCAAGCTGGCCGGTATGCGCAAGGTGGTGGCGCAGCGTATGCTGCAATCCCACACCGAAATACCGCCCGTCACGCAGAACACCAAGGTGGATGTGACGGAGCTGATGATGTTCCGCAAGATGCTCATGGCCGAGACGGGCAACAAGTATTCCGTCAACGACCTCATTCTCAAGGCCACCGCCAAGTGCCTGCGCCAGCATCCCGAGGTGCTGGTGAGTCTGGACGGCGATCAGATCATCCACCGCGCCCATGTGAATCTGGGCATGGCGGTGGCACTGGACGCAGGGCTCATCGTCCCCGTTATCCGCGATGCCGACCGGCTGGGGCTGGACGCGCTGTCCGCCGCCGCGAAGGATCTTGCCTCCCGCGCCAAGAGCAATAAGCTCACGCCCGACGAGTACAAGGGCTCCACCTTCTCCGTGTCCAATCTGGGCATGTTCGGCATCGAGACCTTCACCCCCATCGTCAACCAGCCGGACGCCGCCATTCTGGGCGTGTGCGCCGTGGAGGACGAGCTGGTGATGGACGACGAGGGTCATATCTCCAAGCATCAGCTCATGCGCCTGTCCTTCACCTATGACCACCGCCTCATCGACGGCGCGGTGGCCGCCAAGTTCGTGATGGCACTCCGCGACCTGCTGGAGAAGCCCATGAGCATCATCCTGTGAGCGGGGAGGTATAGACATGGCTTTTGAACTGAAAATGCCCCAGCTGGGTCTGACGATGGAGGAGGGTAACCTCTCCAGGTGGCTCAAGCACGAGGGCGATACCGTAAAGGCCGGCGAGGTGGTGGCGGAGATCACCACCGACAAGCTGACCAACGAGCTGACGAGCGAGCAGGACGGCGTGCTGCTGAAAATCGTGGCGCAGGAGGGCGATGATGTGCCCGTCAAGGGTACGCTGGCGTGGATCGGGCAGAGCGGCGAGGCTATCCCCGGCGCAGTGCCCGCCGCCGTCGCGGCAGCCGTGCCGCAGCCCGCCGCCCCTGCCGCAGCACCCGCTGCGGGCGGCAAAAAGTCCGTCCTTATCATCGGCGGCGGCCCCGGCGGTTATGTGGCCGCCATCCGCGCCGCCCAGCTGGGCGCGGATGTGACCGTCATCGAAAAGCAGCATCTGGGCGGCACCTGCCTGAATGTGGGCTGCATCCCCACCAAGTGCCTGCTGCACTCCGCCGAGCTGGTGGAGCAGATCAAAACGCAGGGCAGGGACATCGGCGTGGAGGTCGAGGGCGTGAAGGTCAACTTCCCGCAGGTCATTGCCCACAAGAACGCCGTCAGCAAGCAGCTGACGAGCGGTATCGCCGGACTTCTGAAGCTGAACAAGGTCAAAAAAATCGACGGTGAGGCGGTCTTTGTCGGCGAAAAGCGCATCCGTGTCACCAAGCCCGACGGCTCCGCCGAGGAAATGACCGCCGATGCCATCATCGTGGCCACCGGCTCCGTCAACGCCCAACCGCCCATCCCCGGCCTTAAGGAGAATCCCAACTGCATCGACTCCACCGGCGCGCTGTCGCTGGAGAAGCTGCCCAAGACCATGGTGGTCATCGGCGGCGGTGTCATCGGCCTTGAGCTGGCGTGTGCCTATGCCGCCTTCGGCACGAAGATCACCGTGGTGGAGGCCATGGATCACATGCTGCCCATGCTGGACGGCGACCTGACGAAGATCGGCGTGGCGCACATGAAGAAGATGGGCATGGATTTCCATCTGGAGTGCCCCGTCCAGTCCGTAGAGGACAGCCCCGTGGGTGCAAAGGTCGTCTGCAAGGACAAATCCGGCAGCACCGTCAGCTTCGAGGCGGAGAAGGTGCTCGTGGCCATCGGCCGCAAGGCCAACACCGCCGCGCTGGATCTGGCCGCCGGCAGGCTCGACAACGATAAGGGCCGCATCCTTGTCAATGATAAGATGGAGACGAATGTCCCCGGCGTTTACGCCATCGGCGACTGCGTGTTCGGCCATGCGCAGCTGGCGCACACCGCCTCCGCCATGGGCGAGGTGGCGGCGGAGAACATCTGCGGCCACGAGGCACACTACTGCGAAAAGACCAACCCCACCTGCGTATACATGGAGCCGGAGGCCGCCTCCGTCGGTCTGACCGAGGAGCAGTGCAAGGCGCAGGGCATCGCCTACAAGGTCGGCAGGTTCCCCATGAGTGCCAACGGCAAGGCTCTCATCCTCAACGGCGGCGAGGGTCTGGTAAAGATCATCGCCGGTGCGGAGTACGGCGAGATTCTGGGTATGCACATCATCGGACCCCGCGCCACCGACCTGATTGCCGAGGGTGCGCTGGCCATCGAGGGTGAGATGACGCTCGATGAGATTATCGACACCATTCATTCCCACCCCACCGTCACCGAGACGCTGCGCGAGGCCGCGCTGAACGCCGAAAAGCGTGCCATCCACACCAAGAACTGATACACCACATTTCCCCTCGGGAGCTACACTCTCCTCTCCCGAGGGGATTCCTTTCAATACGGGGGTATGACCTATGGAACGACAGATACGCTATATGGAAACGGGCTCTCTGGATCCCTACTACAATCTTGCCTTTGAGGAGTATGTGCTCACGCACCGCACCGAGGGCGACTATCTGCTGCTGTGGCAGAACGACAACACCATCGTGGTGGGGCAGAACCAGAACACCGAGGCGGAGATCAACCGCCCCTTTGTGGAGGAACACCACATCCATGTGGTGCGCCGCAGCACCGGCGGCGGCGCGGTCTACCACGACCTCGGCAATCTGAACTACTCCTTCATCACCGACGCGGGGGAACAGGCCAGCCTCAGCATGTCCCGCTTCACCCGTCCCGTGGTGGAGGCGTTAAAGGGTCTTGGCCTACAGGCGGAGGCGTCAGGACGCAACGACATTTTAGTGGAGGGACGCAAGGTCTCCGGCACGGCGCAGCGACTGTGCGGCAGCCGCATCCTCCACCACGGCACGCTGCTCTTTGATGCCGACCCCGACATGGTGGCCGGTGCGCTGCGGGCGGATCCCGAAAAGTTCCGCTCCAAGAGCACGAAGTCCGTCCGCAGCCGCATCGGGAATATCCGCAGTTTCCTGCCGCAGGACATGGACATGACCGCGTTCTGGTCGTATCTGAAGGGTGCACTGTCCGGTAGCTGTATAGTGATGTTCGATACCCTTACACCGCAGGAATTGGAGCAAGTAGACAGGCTAAAAGCGGAAAAATACGACACCTGGGACTGGAATTACGGCCGTTCTCCCCGGTTTGACATGACCAACAAACGCCATTGGGACGGCGGCACCCTCGAAATCGGCCTCTCCGTTTCGCGTGGAATTATTACAAATTTACGCTTCTATGGCGACTTTTTGTCAGTTTGCAGCACAGAATCGTTAGAAACGGCTTTGTGCGGTATTCCGTTCCGCAGGAAGGATGTCCGCCGTGTCCTCTCCGCCCAGCCTCTCTCCGCCCTCCTCGGCACCATTACCGAGGATCAGGTGCTGGATACCATTTTCGCCGGATAAACACATTTTCCGTCCACAGCGATGCCCGAAGATACAAAAAAAAGAGACGGCTGCGCCGTCTCTTTTTTTTATGCCTCTCAGCCCTCGGCCTTTTCCACATGGAAGGCGTAGGTACTGCCCGCCTCAATGGTGGTAGCATCCACGCCGGTCATGGCGTACTCGCCGTTGATGTAGAACGCCCAATAGCTGCCGTCGGTGTCGTAGTCGGCGGTCTCGCCGTTGACGGTCTTGACATACAGGCCGTACTCTGTATCGTCACCGGCAACAACGCCCAGCGCGAGCAGAGCCGCACCCACGGTCGTCTCATCGGTGTTGACGGTGAAGGTCACGGTCTTTTCGTCCGCGCCCTGCACCTCTACGGTGAAGGCGGTCGCCCCCTGACCGATGGTCGCGCCGTCCGCCACGGGCAGCGTTACCTGCTGTTCAGCGGCGGTCCCGGTCTGTCCGTCCGTCTCGGTTGTGTCCTGCTTGCCGCAGGCCGCCAGTGCCACGGTAAGAACCAGTGCCAGCAGCAGAGCAAGCAGCTTTTTCACAGTGTTTTTCATTTTTTGGTTACTCCTTATCGCAAATTCCTATCAGCAGGCAGCCGCGCCGCACCGCGACGCGCACCGCCGAGCCTATAAAATGATTGCTGACGCCCAGCGGGAAATCCGCCGTCAGTGCAGCGTCCGTCAGCGTGTACTGCGCCCCCTCGATGGTGACGCCCTCCGCGTCCGCGCCCATGCAGAACACAGACAGAATACCGTTCTCGCGGGCGGAAAAATCAATCTCTCCCCCATCGCAGACAGCCGTGAAGCGTTCCCCATCGCCGTAGAGCCAGCCCCGCCCGCCGCGGCGGGCGATATACGCCAGCGTCTGCATATTCGCCACGGTGTGATCCGTGCGCCGTCCGCCCATGCCGCCCAGCAGGTGAAACTCCGTCTCGCCGCAGGCAAAGCCTTCCCTGACGGCGCGCAGCATATCGGTGTCGTCCTTCTCCACCGGCAGGCGTAGGATACGGTCAAAATCCGGCACTTTACCCAGCGAATCGAAGTCCGCCACCAGCAGCGCGGGCGTTATCCCGCAGCGGCGGCAGCTCTCCCACCCTCCGTCGGCGGCAATGACGGTATCCTTGGGGCAAACGGGAACAGGCAGGCCGTAAAAGCTGCCCGCACCGATGATAAAGCAAGCCATCTGAAATTCCTTTCTCCTATAAAGCAAGGCAACGCCGTGCCGCCATACCTTGTGTATGTCAAGCGTGTTTGGCGAAATCAACGCGGAAATAGACCCGACAGGGCTACATCCACATGGCGAACAGGCGCAAAAAATTCCCCACCACTTTCTTCCACAGCGGCCGCTTCGCCAGACGCTCCGGCGTCATCGGCTCACAGCGGGAAACGGTGTTGTCGATATCCTCCAGCAGTGATTCGATGGCAGGAACGCCGTAGAGCACCGCGCCGCATTCAAAGTGAAGCTGGAAGCTGCGGTAGTCCATGTTGACAGAGCCGACAAAGGCGATCTCGCGGTCTGCCATGACGGTTTTCCCGTGTATCAGGCCGGGGGCAAAGGTATATATCTTCACATGATGCTCCATGAGCTCGGCGAAGTAGCTCTCGGCCACGAGGTAGGCGAACTTGTGGTCGGGAATGCCGGGCATGATGAGGCGGACATCCACGCCGCTGTCGGCGGCAAGGCAGAGCGTCTTCAGCATGGCCTCGTCTATCGCAAGATAGGGGGTGGTGATGTAAACCGTCCGGCGGGCGCGGGCGATCAGCTGGAGGAACAGATCCTCGGCGGCGTTATTGGGGTTGTCGTCAGGGCCGTCCGCCACCGTCTGGCAGAAGCCCTGCGTGGGGTCGAGGTGTATGGGGCGGTAATAATCATATTCGTGGAACAGCCGCCCTCCCATGCGCTCCCACATTTGCAGGAACTCGCGGGTCAGCCCCCACGCGCCCTCGCCCTCCATGTGGATGCCGCAGTCCTTCCAGTAGCCGAAACGCTCGATAATATTCGCGTACTCATCGGCGATGTTCGCTCCGCCGGTATACGCACTGTCGCCGTCGATGCAGGTGATCTTCCGATGGTCACGGTAGTTGAAGTACAGGCGGTTCACATAGTGGTGAACGGGGTTGAATATCTGTATCTCCACACCGGCGGAGTGCAGCTTCTCCAGCCGCTCGTTGGGCATACGCATCATGCTGCCGAAGTCATCGAAGATCAGCTTGACCTCGACACCCATGCGGCTCTTGCGGCAGAGGATGTCGGACAGGCGATCCCATATCGCGCCCTCCGCCATGATGAAATACTCCAAAAAGATGAACCGCTGCGCCTGCTCCAGCCTGTCCAGCATATCGTTCAGGTATGCCTCGCCCGTGGGGAGGTATGTCACCTGTGTGTCGCGGAACAGCGGAAAGCTCTTGCGGCTCAGATAGTCCGCCACGGGGTACCACTGGGGCGAGGTCTGGCGCAGCCGCTCCAGATTGGCGCGGGCGAGCTCCTGCTGCGCCAGCGGCTCCTGAATGGGCACGGGCTTTTTCAGGTTGAGCCGCTTCGACTGGCGGTCGCCGTTCCAGAGCAGGTACAGGATGAGTCCCACCACGGGGACGAACAACACCAGTATGATCCAGCCGATCTTGTAGCTGGTCGCGCCGGGGCGCGTCCAGATACGCAGTGCCACCACCGCCGCGGCGATTTGCAGCGCGGTGTACGCCAGTGCCATGCGCTGCTTGAGCAGGTCGCTCAGGACGATCACCAGTGCGATCTGCGCCAGCAGCAGCACCGCCACCAGCACAAGGCGCAGCGCGGCGGATATGCGGCGTTCCGTCCTCTGTTGTATCCTCGGTTTTTTCACGGATGATCCTCCTCTCGTCGGGAAATGTGTTCAGCTCATCACATCTGTGAGGTACGCAGCAGGCACTGCTGGATCTCCCACAGCTTGTCGGACAGATCCACATAGTATTTGTGCGGATAGTCAAAACGCTTTACCTCGTCCCACAGGGTGTCCACCTGCGCGGCGCAGTATTTCTTCACCTCGTCAAGCGGCGGGCAGTCGTACACGCACTTACCGTTGAGAAAAACGGGCACCAGCAGCTCCCGCGCCTCGAAGTTATAGACGGTCTTGCGCTTCCATGTCGCCATGGGGTCGAAAATCGTCAGATCCTTGCTGTCGTCCACAGTCTCGTCATGAACGGTGATGTAGTCGGCGATGGCCTTGCCTGTGTCCTTTCCGTACAGGCGGAACACCTTCTTGAAATGCGGAACGGTGATCTTCTCCACATTCTCGCTGACCTTGATCCTGGGGATGACCGTGCCGTCCGGCTCCTCGATCGCCACCAGCTTGTACACGCCGCCGAACACCGGCTCGGATTTGGCGGTGATCATGCGCTCGCCCACACCGAACAGGTCGATCTGCGCCCCTTGCAGCAGCATATCCTGAATCAGATACTCGTCCAGCGAGTTGGACACGGATATTTTGCACTCCGTCCAACCCGCCTCGTCCAGCATACTCCGCGCCTTCCGGGTCAGGTACGCCAGATCGCCGGAGTCCAGACGGATGCCGCACCTGGTGATGCCCATCGGCTTGAGCACCTCGTTAAAGGCGCGGATGGCGTTGGGAATGCCCGATTTCAGGGTGTTGTAGGTGTCCACCAGCAGTGTGGCGTTGGTGGGATAGGTTTGGCAGTAGGTCTTGAATGCCTCGTACTCGCTTTCAAACATCTGCACCCACGCATGTGCCATCGTGCCGCCGGCGGGAACGCCGTACAGCTCATCGGAGATGGTGCAGGCAGTACCGGCGCAGCCGCCGATATAGGCGGCGCGTGCTCCGACGATGGCCGCGTCCGCGCCCTGTGCACGGCGGGAGCCGAACTCCAGCACGGTGCGCCCCTTGGCGGCACGGACGATGCGGTTGGCCTTGGTCGCGATAAGGCTCTGGTGGTTGACGGTCAGAAGGGTGAAGGTCTCGATCAACTGCGCTTCGATGGCGGGAGCGCGCACCACGACCAGCGGCTCCTTGGGAAAGACAGGCGTGCCCTCCGGTATGGCATAGATGTCGCCCGTGAAGCGGAAATCGCGCAGATAGGTGAGAAACTCCTCCGAGAACATTTTCCTCCCACGGAGATAGTCGATGTCCTCGTCGGTGAAGTGCAGATTTTCGATGTAGTCGATCAGCTGCTCCAGTCCCGCCGCGATAGCAAAGCCGCCGCCGTCGGGAACCTTGCGGAAGAATACATCGAAATAGGTGATGCGATCCTTACAGCCGGCTTCAAAGTAGCCGTTGCCCATGGTCAGCTCGTAAAAATCACAGAGCATGGTCATGTTCAGCTTTTCCTCTGTCTTCATTTGCATACCTCAAATCGGTCCTTGCGCAGAGCGCAAAGTGTAGTACCCCCGTATTATACCGCTTTTTTCCCGTTAAGGCAAGAGCGGAGAATTTTTTGACGCACCGGCCATTTTTTTGAATGCACAAAACCTCCCCCGCCCTGCGGCGGGAGAGGTTTTTGCCAGTATCGAAGGCTCAGTCCTCGTCGGTGTCGTCCTCGCCGACCAGATCGCTCAGGTCAAACTCCAGCTTCGCACCGCAGTTGGGGCAGACGACCTCGCCGTCCTCCAGCACGCTCTCGTCGAAGTAGACCTCCTCCTCGCACTCGGGGCAGGTGGTGACGAAGCAGTCTTCATCGTCATCATCGTCTTCTTCGTCCTCGTCCTCGTCGTCCAGTGCGAAGTACAAGGTCTCTTCCACATCGCTCAGATCGTCGCTCACGGCATCCAGACCGTCCTCGACATCGCACAGCTCGTCATCGAGCTCGGCGAACTTCTCGGCCATATCGTCCAGCACCTCTATCATGGCGGCAATAAGCTTGCCCTCCTTGGTTTCGGTGTCCAGATTCAGGCCCTCCGCCAGTCCCTTCAGATACGCTACCTTTTCAGAGATATCCATATTCGGCTCCTTTCTGTACTCGGTTGGTGATCGCTTTTCTATTACTTGCAGCGGCTCAGATACTCGCCGGTGCGGGTGTCAATGGTGATCTTGTCGCCGATGTTGATGAACAGGGGCACCTTGACCTCGGCTCCCGTCTCCACGGTGGCGGGCTTGAGGGTGTTGGTGGCGGTGTTGCCGGCCAGACCGGGTTCGGTCTCCGTGACCTCAAGATCCATGAAGTTGGGGCACTCCAGACCGAACACACTGCCCTTGTAGCTCAGCACCTTGCACACGGTGTTCTCGGTGATGAAGCGGAACGCATCGCCCAGCAGCTCCTTGTTCAGGGGCACCATGTCGTAGGTCTCCTGATCCATGAAGTAGTACAGATCGCCGTCGTTGTAGCTGTACGCCATATCGCGGCGGTCAACAAACGCCTCCTCGAACTTGGCGGTGGGGTTGAAGGATGTCTCGGTCACGGCACCGGTCACGACATTGCGCATCTTGGTGCGGACGAAGGCCGCGCCCTTGCCGGGCTTGACATGCTGGAACTCCACGACCTGCATGACCTTTCCGTCCATCTCGAAGGTCTTGCCGTTTCTGAAATCACCGGCGGTAATAGTTGCCATATTGATATTCCTCCCAATCGTTATGAGGGAATATCTCCATTCCCTCTGTGTAAATGATACCAGCCAAAAATTGACCTTGTATATTTTACATGATAAGCTGCTGTTTTGCAAGTGTTTCGCGCAAAAAAGTTATGCTCTCCCCTGTTTTTTGCGGCAGGCCGCCTTCCACGGCCTTTGCAGCAGGTGCAGCACCCTGTTCCACGCGCCCTGCGGCCCGCCCAGCGGCTCCACCATCAGCGGCAGAACGCCCGCATTGTGTGCGCCCAGCATGTCCGTCAGCAGCTTGTCGCCCAGCATGGCGGTCTCCCGCGGTGTAACGCCGCAGCGCGTCATGGCACGGCGGAAGCCCTTGGCGGACGGCTTGCCCGCGTGTCCCTCATAGGTAATGCCCAAATCGCGGCAGAACCGCTCCACGCGGGCGGGACTGCGGTTGTTGGACAGAATCATCACCTCCACCTCCGCCGCCTGCACCTCCGCCAGCCAGTCTCGGAGCGCATCGTCCGGCTCCGGCTGCGACTTGGGTGCGAGCGTATAATCCAGATCGCACAACAGCAGGCGGATG
Source organism: Bacteroidaceae bacterium (assembly GCA_963613145.1). GTDB lineage: Bacteria > Bacillota > Clostridia > Oscillospirales > Oscillospiraceae > Vescimonas. Next base: position 18,854 of record CAVDXW010000027.1, read on the forward strand.
CCGTGCCGCGTCAGAAACGACGGCTCGATGCTGCGGTAGCTGTCAAAAACGCGGTAGGGTGTCATGGAAACGGGCATAGGTGCGATGCTCCTCTCATACTATCGGATATGGCCTATTGTACCATCGAAGCTCTGATATGACAAGGGGGTGCTCTTTTGCAGTGGACAATCGCCGCCGCACCGTCTCTGCGCGAGTCCGTCTGCGCCTCGCGCCTGCCGATAGCCAACGCAGCGTACCGCATCTGCGGCGGGGCACTGTGCGCCCTGCCCATGCCGTCCACCCTGTGCGGCGGTGCGATGCTGCTGACGGAGAGCGACGGCTCCTGCGGCGAAGCAGCGGTGCGCGGCATCGTGCAGGAGTGCCTGCATCGACGGTATACTGCGGTGCTCGTGCCCTTTCCCGCCCCGCTGCTGACGGAATCGCTCGCCCGTCCCCTGCATCGTGCGGGTATCACCCTGTGGGTACACGAGAGCTGTGGCCACACGGCTCCCGCCGCCCTCGTGCTGGTGTGTACGGCTCTGCCGAACGGCGACATTGACCGGCGGCTGCGAGAGTGCTGCCGCGCCTTCGGCGCAGACCGCATCGTGCTCGACCTACAGCGGCTGCGGATGGACTTCCCCCTCCCCTGTCCCACAGGCAGCGGCGATCCCCTGACAGCGGAGCAGCTTGCTCTGCTGCAAGGCGGGCGGCAGGTGTTCTACGCCAAGGAGCTCGGTGTGCGCTACTTCACCTACCGGCGCGGCGGCGAAACACGCTTCGTGCTGCTGGACGATGCCGTAACGCTGCGCCGAAAGGCCGCGCTGGGTGAAAGCCTCGGCATCCGCCGCGCACTGCTGACACTGCCGGAGTGCGCGGACATATGGCGCGAGGTGGTGCAAAAAGAAGCCTGAGAGCACACTCTCAGGCTTCCCTGTCACTTAATAGTAACGCTTATTGCGGTTCTTGCGCGCAGCCTCGGACTTCTTGCGGCGTTTGACGCTGGGGCTTTCGTAGCACTCTCTGCGGCGCACCTCCGCCAGCACACCCGCCTTGGCGCAGCTTCTCTTAAAACGCTTCAGCGCGCTGTCCAGAGACTCGCCTTCCTTGACATGAACTTCGGACATTTATGTTTCCCTCCCTCCGATACACCCGGCTCGATCCTGGGTGCTCTTTAAGAGCCATTTACATGACTAACGGGTGTATTATAACGGGGAACGGACGGCTTGTCAAGGTGTTTTCTCCAAAATACGCAAAACTTGACATTCAGGATTTTCGTGCATGTATAAGCAGAAGCCATCCTGGTTCTCCTCCAAGTAGATGTTTGGCCGCTGATACTCTACAGGAGCCGAGGCGGCTTTTTCAAGTTGCTGCCTATTTTTCCGTGGTAATTACCTGCGCGAAGCCCTCACCGAACAGACGCACCGCCGTCAGTGCCTCGTCCAGCGAGTTGCCTGCCGCACCAATCTCCACCAGCAGACTGCCGGAGGTAAAATACTCGTTGTAGTCCGAATTCCGCAGCGTCAGCGGGCGCATGAGCGTAGGGTGGCTCTCCGTCAGATGCTGCTGGATGGCCACGGCGAAGCGGAGATTGTCCTGCCAGCCGTCCCAGCTGCTGCCCATCACGAGACTGACCTGCGCACAGTCGGGATCCTCCCGCGTCACTACCTTATACTGATGCCCTGCGCTGTCCTCCAGCGCGTCACGGTGAACATCCAGAATGAACGAAATGCTGGGGTACTTCTCCATATATGCCTCAATCGCGTCCTCGGCGCGGTAGTACGCGCCGTTGTACTGCGGGTCATCGTACAGCTCGCGGTCATGCAGCACGGAGATGCCATAGCCGCTGAGCACCTTGGCCAGCTCGTCACCCACGCGGATAACGCTCACGCTGTCGTCCGCCGTGCGGAAGCTGCCCGTGCTGACATACTCCTGACCGGCGGGCATGGTGTACGCCTCGCTGCCGTGCGTGTGGAGAATGAGCACCTGCGGCGCGTCCGCGCCGAGCGCGGCGGCGAAGCTGCCGTCAAAGGTCACGCCGTCCAGCGTCTGGCGCGAGGCGTTCTTGATGAACACATCGCCCACGCGGGTGTAGCCGTTTTCTTCCGTCACCACCACGGACAGGGGCGGGGAGGCGGACGAATCGTCCGTTTCCGCATCGGGAACGGTTTCCGTGCTGCCGCTGTCCTCCTCCGCAGGGGAGGGCGTATCGGCCGCCGGCTCGGCCGCTGCGTCGGCGCGGGAGAGGGTGTCCTCCGATGCCAGCAGGAGGGGGGATTGCCGCAGTGCCAGCAGCGCAGGGAGGGGCAGCTCGTCCGCGGCGAACAGGCTGCCCAGCTCCCAGCGCATCAGTGAGCGGGCAAGGCCGCTGCCACGCACGGCAAGCGCGGCGGAGCGCAGGTCACTGCTGCCGGCGCATACCGCCGCCAGCCACAGGACGCCCGCCGCCGCTGCGCCCGCCGCGCTCCGATGCAGTCCGCTCCGCTTCATGGTGTCACCGCCTTTCAGACAAGCCTATGGCGGAGGGCGCAAAAAAAGAACCGCCGGAAGCGAAATGGGTATCGCTGTGCGGCGGTTCTCATTGGTTCGGTGGGGTGACATCACTCCGCCGGACAGATAGCATACTCTATCGGCAAATTACAGCAGCATTCCGGCGAGTCTGCCCGACGACCACGCCCATTGGAGGTTGTAGCCGCCGCAGTCGCCGTCCACATCCAGCACCTCGCCGCAGGCGTAAAAGCCCGATACCATGCGGCTTTGCAGCGTCTGCGGGTCAAACTCGTCCGTGCGCAGGCCGCCCGCCGTCACCTGCGCCTGATCGAAGCCGCAGGTGCCCGTGACGGGCAGTGCAAAGTGCGTCGCCTGCCGTGCTATCCGAGATAGATCGCCGTCCGTCAGGGCACCCGCGCTCTGATTCGTGAAGCCTGCGGACTTACAGATCATCTGCCCCAGCCGCGTGTGGCACGAGCCGATCAGCAATGCCGATGCCTCGTGTGCCGCCATGCTCTGCCGCCGCTGCCGCAGCCAGTCCAGCACCTCACACACCTCCCAGTCGGGGAAGAAATCCAGCACGCACACCAGCCCCTCACCACCCGTCGCGGCGGCGCGGGAGAGGTCGAATATCGCAGGGCCGCTGACACCGTACTCGGTGAACAGCACCTCGCCGCGCCCCTGTGCCACGGGTACTTTCCCGCGGCACAGTGCGATGCCGCACTGCGCCTTGATCCCCTTGAGGGCGCGGGGATAGGCGGGGTCGGTTTTGAGCTGCACCAACGAGGGGTACAGCGCGGTGCGGCGGTGGCCGAGCATGGCGGCGAGACGATAGCCGTCCATGACACCGCCGACCTTGCTGCCCGCCGTGCCGCCGGCGGCCAGAATGAGATGACGGGCGGTGAAGGTATCCGTCCCGGTGTTCACCGTGAAGCCGGAGGGGGTGCGCTTCACGGCGGTGACGGTCTGCCCGGTCAGCACCTCGATGCCGGGGCGTTCCAGCGCATAGCGCAGGACATCCAGCACGCTGCCCGCCATGTTGCTGGCGGGATAGACGCGCCCGCTGTCCTCGCTGACCGTCAGCAGACCGAGCGAGGCGAAATATTGCAGCGTGCTGCCCACATCGAAGGCAGAGAGCGCGTGGGCGCAGAAGCCGCCGTCCGCCCCGTGGTAGCGGGCGGGAGAAGCATTGTGGTTGGTCAGGTTGCACCGCCCGTTGCCCGTGGCGAGCAGCTTGCGCCCCACGCGGCTCTGCCGCTCCAGCAGCAGGACGCTGTGTCCGTTCTCTGCGGCGGTCAGCGCGGCCATCATGCCGCTTGCGCCGCCGCCGATGATGATAACCTCCGTCATTTTGCGCCCTCCAGCCTGCGCCGCGTCAGGTAGCCCTCCAGCATGAGAGCCGCCGCCACCGCGTCCACGGTTTTCTTGCGCTTCCTGGCGTTCTGTCCGTTCTGAAAGAGAATGTTGTGGGCATCAATGGTCGTGCGCCGCTCGTCCCACAGCACGACCTCCAGACCCGTCTCCTGCCGCAGCAGCTCGCCGAAGGCGGCGCACTTCTCCGCCCGAGGCCCCACTGTGCCGTCCATGTTGCGCGGATAGCCCAGCACCAGGAGCTGTACGCCGTGCTCGGCAATGAGCCGGCGTATGCCCGCGAGCACCTCCTCCTGCCTGCGGGAGTGGAGGGTGTCGGAGTAGCCCGAGAGCGTCTCGGTATAGTCGGAAATGGCGATGCCGGTGTGGGCGTCGCCGTAGTCGATAGCCATGATTTTCATGCGAATGCACCTCGTTTTTCGCGGCGTTGTCTGCCGCGCTTTTCCGTGTTGCCTCTATCATACACAAAATACGGCCGCTACGCAACAGAAATTGTCGGCGCGGGGAGAGAAAAGCTGCGAAAATTCCGTGGATTTCCCGCAAAAACGGGTTGACCGTCGGAGGAAATTGTGGTATAGTGAGCATTACCTGTGAGTGGGTGTTTTCTTTTTGCGCGCTTTTCGCTTCGGGCGCACGGACGGAAAACAGCCGGCAGGGAGGCAAAAGGGCGTTCCTGCAAGGAAGCCTAATCTAATAAGGAGGTGCCGTTAATGCGCGTGAAGATCACCCTGAGATGCAATGAGTGCAAGCAGAGAAACTACAACACGATGAAGAACAAGAAGAATACCCCCGACAAGCTTGAGCTGAACAAGTATTGCCCCTTCTGCAGAAAGCACACCGTCCACACCGAGACGAAATAATCGGAAGGAGAATTTGTGATGGCTGAAGAAAAGAAGGTCAAGAAGGACCACGGCAAGTGGTTCCGTGAAATGAGAAGCGAGCTGAAGAAGGTCGTTTGGCCTGACGGCAAAACTACCGCCAAGAACACCGGCACCGTCCTGCTGTGCTCCCTGATCGTGGGCGCGGCTATCTGGATATTTGATGCCGTTGCGGTGCTGGCGGTGGATACCCTCATCGGTCTGTTCGCCTGAGGAACGGGAGCATGGCTGATAACGCAAAGTGGTATGTGGTGCATACCTATTCCGGCTATGAAAACGCGGTGAAGGCCGCCGTTGAGAAGTCCGTGGTCAATCGCGGGATGGAGGACATGGTGCTCAAGACCGAGATACCGCTGGAGACCGTCACCGAGGTCACGGAGACCGGCGTGATGAAGGAGGTACAGCGGAAGGTATTTCCCGGCTATGTCCTCATCAAGATGGTCATGACCGACGACACATGGCATCTGATCCGCAACATCCGCGGCGTCACCGGCTTCGTGGGCGAGGCAAACAAGGCCATCCCCCTGACGGAGGACGAGGTAGCGGCTCTGGGCGTGGAGAAGCGCGAGATCGTCGTGCTGTACCATGTGGGCGACACGGTGCGCATCAACGAGGGTCCGCTGTCCAGCTTTACAGGCACCGTGGAGGAGATCGAGCCGGAGAAGAACAGGGTGCGCGTGGTCGTATCCATGTTCGGACGCGAAACACCCGTTGACCTTGAGCTGGATCAGGTCGAGGTCAGCAGCACCTGAGCGCGGACACACCGCGCAGCAAGTCCGATACGGGCGTATCGGCAAGGTGGGAGAGACGCTGCGCGTCTCGCCAAAAGCGGTATCTACTTGCCGCTACCACATTTTATTGAAGGAGGTGCCTACAAATGGCACAGAAAGTAGTTGGATACGTAAAACTGCA
>CAVDXW010000028.1:0-23978 GCA_963613145.1 Bacteroidaceae bacterium
CGGGAGCGTCCACCACGAAGGTGGGGATGCAGTAGCCGGAGGTATGGCCGCGCAGAGCCTCCATAATCTCAATACCCTTGGACACGGGGGTGCGGAAGTGGCTCAGTCCGAGAGAGGGATCGCAGGCGTAGATGTAGTAAGGACGCACACGCATCTTGACAAGGCCGTGTACCAGATCCATCATCACATGAACGCAGTCATTCACACCGGCCAGCAGCACGGACTGGTTGCCCAGAGGGATACCGGCATCCGCCAGCATAGCGCAGGCCTTGGCCGCCTCGGGCGTGAACTCCTTGGGGGTGTTGAAGTGGGTGTTCAGCCAGAGGGGATGATACTTCTTGAACATGGCGCACAGCTCCGGCGTGATACGCTGGGGACACACAACGGGGGTGCGGGAGCCGAGACGGACGATCTCCACATGGGGGATGGCGCGGAGCTTCTTGATGATGTACTCCAGCGTGTCGTCCTCGACCATCAGCGCGTCGCCGCCGGAGAGCAGGACATCGCGCACCTCGGGGTGCGCCGCCACATAGTCGATGCACTTGTCGATCTGCTGCATGGGAACCTCGCAGTCGTTCTGACCGGCAAAACGGCGGCGGGTGCAGTGGCGGCAGTACATGGAGCACTGGTCAGTGATGAGCAGCAGCACGCGGTCGGGATAGCGGTGGGTCAGGCCGGGCGTGGGAGAGTCGGTATCCTCGTGCAGAGGATCGGCGTCCTCATAGTCGGCATACTCCAGCTCCTCGGCGCGGGGGATAGCCATCTTGCGGATGGGGTCAAACGGATCGTCCAGATCGATCAGGGACAGATAGTAGGGGGTAACTGCCATGCGCAGCTTGCCCAGTGTCTTGCGGACACCCTCCTCCTCATCGGGAGTCAGGGTCATATACTTTTTCAGATCCTCTACCGTCTCAGCGCGGTTCTGCACCTGCCAATGCCAGTCATTCCACAGATTTTCAGGAACATCGGCGAACAAGCCGTTACGAGTTTTCATGTGCTTTTCTCCTTCACAAATAATTCGTCAAAATAATTATCGGATTGGGGTATAGGCTGCACCAAAGGCTGGGAGTCCCCGTCAGGGGGGACGCCCAGCTTCGGTCAAATTCGTTTAGCAGTACTTTTCGTCGAACAGCTTGCGCAGCTTGGGGTTCTCGCGCAGCACATCGAGGGTGATCTGGGCATGGTTCTTGGTATAGCCGTTGCCCACGATCATGGTGACATCCTTGCCGATACCCTCGGCACCCAGAGCGGCCTTGGTGAAGGAGGTCGCCATGGAGAAGAAGTACACCACGCCGTCGTCGCGGACGGGCAGGATGGCGGACATCTCGCAGGACTCGATGTTCACGCAGCAGATGGACAGGTCATACTCCTTGCCGCCGGTGACGGCCAGAGCAGCCTCCATGACCTCGACGGGCTTGGTGCAGTCGGCCACGATGACATCGGTGTACACGCCCAGCTCCAGCAGAGCGGGAACCTGCTTAGGATTGCGGACAACGCCCACAACCTTACCGTTGGGGCCGACCTTCTTCATGGCCTCCCAGCCGCACAGCACGCCGGACTTGCCGTTCGCGCCGAGAATCAGAACATTGTCGCCCTCGTGAGGCAGCTTGCGCGCCTGAGCGGGAGCACCGGCGACATCGAGAGCCGCCAGAGCCAGAGGCTCGGACATATCCTCGGGCATCTTGCAGTACAGAGCGGACTCGAACAGGATAGCCTTGCCCACGATGTCCACGCGGTCAATATCCTTGTGGATGGAGAGGATCTTGTCGATCTTCAGCGGAGTCATGGACAGGGACACGAGAGAGACGATCTTGTCGCCCTCCTTCAGATCGAAGCCGGGCTTCTTCTTCAGATCCTCGCCGATGTGAGCGACAACGCCCTTGAACATACCGCCGGAGCCGGTGACAGGATTCTGCTGCTTGCCGCGCTCAGCCACGATGCCGAGAATCATCTCGCCGATTTTCTTCTCGTCGCCGCCGCAGGCCTCGGAAATCTGGGTAAAGGACGCGGAGTCGATGTTCAGAGAGGTCACATCGCAGACGATCTCGTTGGAGTAGACCTTGCTCATGTCGTTGTCGATCTTCCACGCGGCCTGCGTCAGAACGCCCTTGGGCTCGATAACGCGGTGAGTACCGTACTTGTTGCCTTTCAGTTCAGCCATAATAAATTTCCTCCTAAAATATATTGAACTCTTTTCTTGTTGAACTCTTTTCTTTCAGATGCCGCTCAGCGGCTATGTTATTACTTCAGCGGCTTGAGACTCAGAATCTCACGCGCCTCGGCGGGCGTGGCGATCTCGCGGCCCAGCTCCTTGGCGATGCGGACGACCTTGGCCACCAGCTCACCGTTGGAGGCCGCCTTCTGCCCCTTGCCCAGATAGATGTTGTCCTCGAAGCCGACGCGGACATTGCCACCCATGGCGATAGCGGCAGCGGCCATCGTCCACGCGGAGCGACCCACGCCGGAGACCGTCCATGTCGCATTTGCAGGGATCTTGCTGGCGAAGAACGCCAGATTCTCCACTGTGGCGGGGGTGCAGCCGTGAACGCCCAGCACGAAGTTGAACTGCATGGGATCACCGGGCACCTCGCCCTTCTTTGCCATGCCGAGCACGGTGTCGATGTGACCCAGCTCGAAGCACTCATACTCCGGCTTGATGCCGTTTTCGATCATGCGCTTGCCGAAGGCGCGCATGGTGGGCATGGTGTTGTCGAAGATCTCATCGCCGAAGTTGCAGGTACCGCAGTCGAGCGTGGCCATTTCGGGGAACAGCTCGGTGGGCTGCAAACGCTCCTCCGGGCTCATGCCGGTAGCACCACCGGTGGAGGGGATCATGATCACATCGGGCAGCTCCTTGCGGATAGCGTCCATGACGACCCTGAAACGCTCGCGACCCTGCGTGGGCGTGCCGTCGTCCTCACGGACATGGATATGCAGGATAGCTGCGCCCGCCTCATAAGCGGACTTCGCCTCGCGCACCATCTCGTCGATGGTGTAGGGAACAGCCTCGTTCTGCGCCTTTGTGACCTCTGCGCCGCAGATGGCGGCGGTAATAATGAGCTTTTCCATCGTTTCCGCTCCTTACTTCTCGATCGGCAGACGCTGGCAGTCCTTGGGGGTAACGCAGGTGCCGTGGGCACGGCAGACCACCACGGGCTCGGCCAACACATCGGCGGCAGAAGCACTGATGTCGGGGCGGGAGACAATGACCTTGCGTGCCTCGAACTTCATGGTGCGGGAGGTGTTGCCGATCTTCTCGATCTCGCCGTAGGCCTCGATGTAGTCGCCGGCGTACACGGGAGCCAGAAACTCCACATTGTCGTAGGCGCAGAACAGCCCCTCGTCACCGTCGCACTTGATCAGCAGCTCGGTAGCCACATCGCCGAACAGGTGAACCATGTGGGCACCGTCCACTAAGTTTCCGCCGTAATGAGCGTCCTTCGCGCTCATGCGGAGGCGGAGCAGAGATGTCATCTTTTCCATGAGTTTTTCCTCCTTCAGAATTTTTGGATGTGCATTCCAAATACCAGAGCTGGCCTCGGCACTTTTTTTGGGTATGAAAAAAGCACTATCGGTCAAGGTCGTTGACCAATAGCGCTCCATGTATCCCTACATGACAGCAACACCGCTTACACCGCGCTGCCAGGAGCCGAACGCCCAGACCCATTCGATCCCTTCGGCGGAAAGCCCCTTCCGACACTCCCAACGGGGGTCTGTCCCCGGTAATGCCGTACCCTGCTCTCCGCGCCTCTATTGACTGATATATGAAATTCTTACTCTTAAATTATACCTTTTTCAGCGAGTTTGTCAAGTGACATTGTGACAAAAAAGACAATAACTTTTTTGTGCGATACAAATAAATTTCAGGTTAAGACCCGCCGCCCCCGATGACCCGTTCGTAGGGCCGGACGACCTCACCCCGCCGCTCGCCGCAAAAAAAGAAAGCCCTCGCGGGCTTTCTTTTTTCGCTTGTGCATCCTTCGGAATTACTCCTCGTCATCGGAGGGCGTCAGCAGGGCGCGGATGGACAGGGAGATCTTCTGCTTCTCCTCGTCGATGGCGGTGATCTTGGCATCCACCATCTCGCCCTCGGTCAGGACATCGCCGGGCTTATCGATACGGCGATCGGCAATCTGGGAGATATGGATCAGACCGTCCACACCGGGCACAACCTCGGCGAACGCGCCGAAGGTCATCAGCTTGACGATGCGCACATTAGCGACATCGCCAACATGGTAGGTAGCCATGAACTTATCCCACGGATTGCAGGAGCGATCCTTCACGCCGAGGGAGATCTTGTGCTTCTCGGTGTCGAAGGAGATGACATAGACCTCCAGCGTGTCGCCCACGGAGACGACCTCGGCGGGGTTCTTGATGCGGCTCCAGGACAGCTCGGAGATATGCACCATGCCGTCCACGCCGCCGATGTCCACAAACACGCCGTAGGAGGTCATGGACTTCACCGTGCCGGTGTAACGCTTGCCGACCTCGATATTGTTCCAGATCTCGGCCTGCGCCGCCTGACGCGCCTCATAGGTGACGGCCTTGATGGAGCCGACCACACGGCGGCGGGCACGGTTGACCTCGGTGATGCGCAGGGAGACGGTCTGGCCAATCATGGTGCTCAGCTCGGCACCGCGGGGCAGGCCGGACTGGGAGGCGGGCACGAACACGCGCACACCCTTGACATTGACAACGATGCCGCCCTTGTTCTCCTCCGTGACCTTGCCCTCAAGCGTGGTTTTCTCCTCGCGGGCGGTCTCGATGTCCTCCCAGACCTTTACAGCGTCCAGACGCTTCTTGGAGAGCATGGCAAAGCCCTCCACATCGTTGACACGGATGATGTAGGTCTCGATCTCGTCGCCGACCTTGACAACATCCTCAGGCTTGACATTGGGATCCGCAGACAGCTCGTCCACGGAGATATAGCCCGCCTGCTTGCAGCCCAGATCGACCTGTACCTCGGTGGGGCCGATCGCCGTTACGATACCGGTTACCTTCTCTCCTGTATTCAAAGTCTTAAAAGATTTTTCCAGCATTTCCTCGAAGCTCTCTTCGGCAGCTTCCATGGTCTTGATCTCGTCGCTCATTGTTGCATATACCTCCTTAATGATGCCCGCAGGGGTGGACGCGCCGGCTGTAAGCCCCGCCACAGAACATCCCTTAAGAAAGTCACCCTTGAGCTCCTCCGCCCGCTCGATCTGATAGACGGCGGGGCACCTCTCGCTGCAAATCTCCGTTAAATGTCTGGTGTTGGCACTCTTACGATCTCCGACCACGACCATAGCCTCCACCCGAGAGGCAATATCGGCCGCCTCGGATTGACGCTTTTGCGTAGCATCACATATTGTATCAAATATTTCGGCGTTTGTACACTCTTTTTTTAAAAAATTTACGCACTGTTTCCATATCGGACGGATACAGGTGGTCTGCGCGATAACCAGCAAACTCATATCGCGACGAAGCGGGTCTTCCTCCAGCCATCTGCGCAGCTCCTCCTCGTTCTCCGCCACCACACTGTGCATACTTCGGCTGGCCGCCGCCATGACCTCGGGATGGTGCGCCTCGCCGATGATAATCGGGGTGCGCCCCTGCGTTTCCGCCTGCTCGACCAGCCGGTGGATGCGCAGCACATGGGGACAGGCAGCATCAACGATGCGCACGCCCTTTTCCTCCACTGCCCGCACCACCTCCCGCCGCTCGCCGTGAGCGCGGAGCAGCACCGTCTCGCCGCCGCGCACCTCATCCACGGACTGCACCCGCCGCGCACCGAGAGCTTCCAGCTCCCGCACAACGGTGTCGTTGTGGATGATGCTGCCCAGCATAACGCAGCCGCCCTGACGGGCGGTTTCCTCCGCCATGCGGACGGCGCGCTCCACGCCATAGCAGAAGCCCGCCGTCTCCGCCAGTATCACTCGCATTGTATCCCTCCCAGCGCATAGGCGCGGCGCATGACCTCGCGGGAATTGGCGATGTACTCCTCCGCCGTTCCCTTGCGCCCCGTATACTCCGGCGCGAACGGCTCGCCGATGATGATGCTCGTCTTGCGGAAGATACGCTTTTTCGTGCCGATATACACGGGCGCAAGCTTCACCCCTGCGCGAATCGCCATCATACCCGCTCCCGCCTTTATCTCCGCGTGGCCGGGGTTTTTCACCCGCGTCCCCTCGGGGAACAGGAACAGATTCCAGCCGTCCCGCAGGCTCTGTATCGCGGTCTTGACCGCGCCGATGTCGTTGTTGCCGCGATCCACGGGGAACACGCCGATCGCCCGCAGGAAGCCGCCCACGACGGGAATGGAAAAAAGCTGCTTCTTCGCCATAATACGCACATTGAACCTCTGCGGCATGGACAGCACGAACAGCAGCGGATCCCACGCGCTGGTATGATTGGCGCACAGCAGGACGGGCTCGCCGCTTTGCAAATACTCCGTTCCCCGCAGGTCCACCGGCAGGAAAAGCAGAACCAGCGGACGCAGAACGCACCACGCCGCAGCGTAAAATTTATTTCTCACGCTCCCACGCTCCCCCGTATCACATCCAGCAGCAATGCGAGACTGGCGGCAAAGTCCATATCGGTGTTGTCGATCATAATCGCGTCGTCCGCGGGACGCAGCGGCGCGACGGCGCGGTGCGTGTCGTTATAATCCCGCTGCTCCATGTCGCGCAGCACCTCATTGTAGGGCTTGGGTGTACCGCGCTGCTCCAGCTCCAGACAGCGGCGGCGGGCGCGTACCTCCACATCGGCGCAGAGGAATATCTTCACCTCCGCGTCCGGCAGCACCACCGTGCCGATGTCACGCCCGTCCATGATGACGCTGTGCTCCCGCGCCATGGAACGCTGCAAATCCATGAGATAGTCCCGCACGGCGGGGATGGCGGACACATCGGAGGCATATTTTGAGATGATAGGCAGGCGTATCTCCGCCGTCACATCCTCGCCGTTAAGGTACATGCGCTGCAAGCCGTCCCCATCGTGCCGCAGTGTCACGGTGATCTCCGGCAGTGCCGCCGTGACAGCGGCGGCATCCGTCGGCTCGATGCCGTGGCGGTACATGTACACGCCGATGGTGCGGTAGATCGCCCCCGTGTCCACATACAGGATATGCAAGGCCTCGGCCGCAGCACGTGCCAGTGTGCTCTTGCCTGCGCCGGAGGGTCCATCGATGGCCACGGCGTAATGCCGCTTCTCAGTTCTCATAGAGTTTCCTCGCTTTCTGCGGCGGACAGACCTGCCAGATGGCCGGTCGCCCACGCGATTTGTAAATTGAAGCCGCCCGTATAGGCATCCACATCCAGCACCTCACCGGCGAAATACAAGCCCGCCGTCTTTTTGGAGGCCATGGTGTTGGGAACCACCTCGCCCACCTTCACGCCACCGGCGGTGACGATGGCCTCGCTGACGGGTCGGGGGGCGGTAATTTCCAATGTAAACTGCTTGAGCATCCGCACGAGCGTGTACCGCTGCTCCCGCGTAAGCGCGTTGGCTTTCTCGCTTCCCGAAAGTCCGCAGCGGCGCAGCAGCACGGGTACCATGCTGTGCGGCACCAGTCCCGCCGCGATATGGCTCATATCGCGGTTGGGGCTATCCCCGATGTCGCGCAGCAGCCGCGCATCCAGCCTCTGCTCGTCCAGCGCGGGCTTGAGGTCGATAGACAGCGCATAGCTCTCCCCCTCCCAGCGGCGCAGGTGCGCACTGGCGGAGAGCACCAGCGGCCCCGACACACCGAAGTGTGTGAACAGCAGCTCGCCGAAATCGCGATACATCGGCTTTTTTCGCCTGTCGTACAGCGTCAGCTCCACATTCCGCAGGCTCAGACCCTGCATATCCGCGCAGTCCTCTCCCGCGCAGCACAGCGGCACGAGCGAGCCTCGCGGCTCGATAACGGTATGCCCCAAGCTCCGCGCAAGGTGATACCCGTCCCCCGTGGAGCCTGTGGCGGGGTAGGACACGCCGCCCGTGGCTATGATCGCCGCCTGCGCGGGATATGTCTCCCTCTCCCCCGTCACGGCACACACCGCGCCGTCCCGCGTCTCCACGGCCAGCGCACGGTCGCGCACCCGGCGGACACGGCACCGCTTCAGCTCGCGCTCCAGCGCGTTGGTGATGTCGAACGCGCTGTCGGACACGGGGAATACGCGGTTCCCGCGCTCCACCTTGAGCGGAACGCCCAGCCCCTCGAAAAACGCCATTGTGTCGCGGGGTGTGAAGCGCGCCAGCGCACCGTACAGAAACCTCCCGTTGCCGGGGATATTGGCCAGCAGCGTCTCCCTGTCGCAGTCGTTGGTCACATTGCAGCGGCCCTTTCCCGTGATGTTCACTTTTTTCCCGAGCCGTTCGTTCGGCTCCAGCAGCGTCACCTGTGCGCCCTGTCGGGCGGCGGTGATCGCCGCCATCAACCCGGCGGCTCCGCCGCCGATAACCACGATCTCCCTGCTCATTCGTTCTCTTCTCTGCCGAAAATGCTGTACCGTGACCAGACCTGCTCCATCTCCGCCAGCGTTGCGGACAGGTCGTCTCGCCGCTGCTGCCCCACCGCCAGTATCAGCGCGTTCAGCAGGCTCAGCGGCGCGGCCATGGAGTCCACGAAGGAGATCATGTCACAGGGCGCGAGCAGAGCCGCCGACGCCATGGGGTACAGCGGCGAGAGCGTGCTGTCGGTGACGGCGATAACCTCCGCCTTGCGGGAGTGGGCAAATTCCACCGCGTGGATCGCCATCTTGGAGTAGCGCGGGAAGCAGATGCTCACCAGCACATCTCCCTTGCCCACATGGGCAAGCTGCTCGTATATCTCCCCTGCGGCGGCAGACTGCACGATCGTCACATTCTTGAAAATAAGGTGCAGGTAGAAGTTCAGATACCCCGCCAGAAACGATGAGGAGCGCACGCCCAGAATGTAGATATGCTTCGCGCCCAGCAGCATGTCCACCGCCTTGACGAAGGCATCTCTGTCCAGCCGTTCAATGACATTGTGTATGCTGTTCATGTCCCGCTGCATGACGCTGCCCAAAATATCCGCGCCGGAAATCTGGTCGCGGGAGACCTGTATTCTCTGGATTGAAGTCAGCTTGCCGCGTATCAGCTCCTGCAACGCCTTCTGCATCTCCGGGTAGCCGTCGTAGCCCAGCTGCGCGGCAAAGCGCACCACCGTGGACTCGCTGACGGAGGCCGTCTCGCCCAGCCGTGCGGCGGTCATAAACGCGGCGCGGTCGTAGTTGTCCAGTATAAACGCGGCAATGCGCTTCTGCCCCTTGGAAAAGCCGTCCATACCGCTGCGTATGGTCTGTAACACATTCTCATTCATGTTGCTTGCTTCCTTTGATCGTTCTCAGCTCCTCGGCTGTCAGGTAACGCCATTCGCCCGGCGGCAGATCGCCCAGCGACAATCCGCCCTCCGCCACGCGGCGCAGCCGCGTGACCTCCAGACCCACGGCGGCGCACATGCGGCGTATCTGCCGCTTCTTTCCCTGATGGATGACGACGCGGTACTCCGCCTCCGCGCCGCTGCGGTGCAGCTCCTCCACCTGCGCCCGTGCGATGGGTTCGCCGTCCAGCGCGTCCACCGCCGCAAGCCGCGCGGCACTGTCCTCCGCCGCGCCGGCAACGGTGACGAGATATGTCTTGTCCACCTGATGCGCGGGATGGAGCAGTGCGTTGGTCAGCACGCCGTCGTTGGTGAAGAGCAGCAGTCCCTCCGAGTCCCTGTCCAGCCGTCCCACGGGATAAACCCGTACACCGCAGCCCGCCACCAGCTCCGCCGCCGTGCGCCGTCCCCGCTCATCGGACAGGGTGGTGACATAGCCCCTCGGCTTGTGCAGCATCAGGTAGACCGGCGCGGCGGCGCGGCGCAGCGGCTTTCCATCCAGCAGTACCGTGTCGGTCTGCATGTCGGCCTTGTCGCCCATGCGGGCGGTACGCCCGTTGACGGTCACGCGCCCCGCCGCTATCCACACCTCCGCCGTGCGGCGGGAGCACAATCCGGCAGCAGCGATCAGCTTCTGTATGCGCTCGGTCACGGTGTCGCCTCCTTCCCAATGCTCTCCAACGCCCGCAGAAAGCGGGCGCGCAAATCGTCCTGCACCGCAAGGAGCGTGAAGCCCCATGCGTACAGTGCCTCATGGTCGTTCCAGTCGTCTCCGTCCCGCAGCGTGACCGCCACCAGTCGGTGCCCGTCCCGCTCGGCACAGGATACAAGCGTGCGTCCGGCGGCCTTGGTGTAGCCCGTTTTCAGCCCGATGCACCCGTCCATGCGCGTCAGCAGCCTGTTGTGGTTCGTCAGCGTCCTGCCGCCGATGACCGCCGTGCGGGTGGAGGCGATACGCCGCAATGTCGGCTCGTTCGCCGCCGCACACGCCAGATACGCCATATCCATGGCGGTGGAATAGTGCTCCTCGTCATCCAGCCCATTGGGATTGGCAAAATGCGTATCGCTCATGCCCAGCGCGGCGGCCTTTGCGTTCATCCGCGCCACGAACGGCTCCACGCCGCCGATGCACTCCGTCACCGCCAGTGCCGCATCGTTCCCCGAGCACAGCAGCAGCCCGTACAGCAGCTCCTCCACCGTCAGCTCCTCGCCGACGCGCAGGTACATGGACGACCCCTCCGCCATGTGGGTGGCGGTGACGGTGACGGTCTGGTGCAGTCCGCCCTGCTCCAGTGCCACCAGCGCGGTCATCAGCTTCGTGGTACTGGCGATAAGCATACGCTGCCCCTCGTTTTTGCGGTACAGCACCAGCCCGCTGTCCGCGTCCATCAGGACGCAAGCCGTGGCGGAGACCTCCACAGCCTCCGCCACAGCGGGAATACACGATAAAAGGGTCATTGCGGCACACAATGCCGCCGCGAGCCGTCGCTTCACAGAGAGTCCTCCCTATATGTCGGATGCTCTCAGTCTATTTCGCCCGCCGCCCCTCTTAGAATCAGAAATCCTTGCCGCGCTTCCTGTCCACAAGACCCTCCACGCGGTCTATCAGCTCCGGCACAAGCTCGATGGCGCGATCCAGCGTGGTGACGGCGGGTGCGCCCACAGGCAGCAAACGAGTCACGCCGCCCTTGACCACCAGAAACGCCATCGGCTCCACGCGGACGCCCGCGCCGCACCCTGCGCCGGTGTTCTCCTTATCCTTGCCGTAGTCACCTCCACCGCAGCCGAAGCCGTAGCTCAGCCGTGACACGGGGATCAGCGTCACGCCATCGGGGGTGGTGATTGGCTCTCCCACAATGGTGTTCGCGTCCACCATCTGACGGATCTTGTCCATAGAGCTCTCCATCATCTCAGAGAGGGAGTTCTTGTTCTTTTCCAGCTTTTCCATAGTCAGCTCTCCTTTGTCGCAGTTGATGTGGTGGTATGCTCCGCACCGTCAGACGGTGCGTTGTCCTCTTTTTTATGCGCTGTCTTCTCCTGTGCCGCCCGCGCCTTTTCCTCGGCAGTCCTTCGCTTCCGCACGGTGAGGTACCAGCGCAGCAGCGGCTTGGCGAACGCCGCGCCGACGGCGAACAGGTCGCGTAGCTGCATCGTCACGCCCACGCGCCCCGTGAGCTTCCGCTTTTCCGCGTCAAAATCTATCTCCGTGTGCAGTCGCGGGTCAGGGATGCGCGTCAGCTCCTCCAGCACCGGCATCACCGTCCACATACCCGCGTTGATATAGCCGTACAGCTCCGCCGCGCCCGCCGGATCATCCGCTCCCGCCAGCACCGCCGAGAGCTCCAGCGGGTCGATACGCACACGCTGCCGCGTTTTGCGCAGCCCGCCCTTGAGCGACTGCCACACCGCAGGCAGCAGTGTTTTGACCTCCCTCGCCGTCAGGGACAGCTTTTTCTCCGGCTTTTTTTCCGCCTGCTTTTCCGTCTGTTCGGACGGCGTTTTCTTTTTCTTTTGCGGCTTTTTCGGCTTATCCTTCTTGGGGAGCACCTGTATCCGCGCAAATCCGGCCACAACCGTGACCGTTGTCGTCTCGCCCCACTCGGCACGGATGCCGATACGCAGCAGAGACAGCAGAAACAGCACCAACACTATTCCCAAAACGATATACAGTGCGGTCACGGCAACTACCTCCCCCTGCTTCGTGGTATGCGCTCCTACGCCTCGCCGTCCGCCTCCGTCAGGGGCAGATCATCGCCCAGACGGAGCTGGCCGTCCGCCTCCATGCCCGGAAGCTGCGGCAGGTCGTCCAGCGAATTGAGGTGGAACGCCCGCAAAAACGCCTGCGTCGTGCGGTATAGGCGCGGCCGCCCCGGCACCTGAAGCCGTCCGCACTCCTCGATCAGATGCCTGTCCAGCAGCAGCCCCACGGTATAGGAGCTGTCCACGCCGCGTATCTGATCCACATACGCCCTCGTGGTGGGCTGGTAGTAGGCAATGACCGTCAGCACCTCCAGCGCGGGCTGGCTGAGCTTGGCGGGCTTTCGTATCTCGAAGGCCTTGCGTATCACATCTCCGTACTCCGGCGCGGAGCACAGCTGCCAGCTCTCCTCCATCCGCACCAGCCGCATACCGCGCCGCTCGTAGCTGTAATAGTCCTGCAAACGCTGCAGCACCAGCTCCACGGTGGGCTTGTCCATATCCAGTGCGATGCCTATCCTGTCTGCGGACACCGGCTCGCCGGAGGCAAACAGTATTCCCTCCACAGCGGCCTCGATGTCCTTCATTTCCATTGTGTCCATAGGTATCCCCTTACGTCATTTCTTCGGGTATATCGCCCTCGCCGGTCACGGTGCAGTCGTTCGCCGTCCCCGCCAGACGGATGAGATTGCTGCGGCACAGCTCCAGCACCGCCATAAAGGTCGCCACCAGCTCGCTGCGGCTTTTGCTGCCGCGAAACAGCAGCAGAAATCGCGTGATGCCCGCATCGCGCAGGCGGCGCAGTATCTCCTTGGCCTTCGCCTCCACGGAGTACGGCTCGCGCTTGACGATCTCGTCAAACGCCTGTATCGGCGGCGCGTCCGGCGCGGTGCGGCGGTCGGCCACCTCCTGCATGGCGAGAACAAGCTCTGCCGGCTCCTGCTCGTATTCGTATATCTTGCCGCGCTCCATCGGCTCGGGTGGGCGCGTCAGAATGCTCCGCCCGAACTCGCCGAGGGGAGCCAGCCGCTCCGAAAGCATACGCACCCGTGCGTAGGCCTCGCCGCGCTGCCGCTCCTCCAGCGACTTGATGAGGGCGTCCATCTCGCTCTGGGCTTCCTCGTCCTCCAGATTCAGCAGCATACGGGTCTTGATGAACATAAGCTGCGCCGCCATGGTGATAAACTCGCTGGCCACCTCAAGATCCATCCGCTTGCGCTTTTCCAGATAGTCCTGATACTGCTCCAGTATCAGCGCGATGGGAATATCCTGTATCTCTATTTTATTTTTGCCCAGCAGGTACAGTATCAGGTCGAGCGGCCCCTCAAAATCCTCCAGCGGCTCGTCGCCCTTCGTCTGCACCACCTTTTCCAGCTTGAAAATAGGATCGTCCAAATTTACACCTCAAAACCGACCAGCCTGCACAGCAGGGTAAAGGCCCATCGTATCGCGCCGTCCAGCGCGTTGCTGCCGATGCCCACGGAGATAACCGCCAGCAGCACCAGTATACCGAACCGCTCATAGCGCATCAGCCAATCATACGCCCTGGCCGGCAGCAGCACCGCCGCGACCTTCGAGCCGTCCAGCGGCGGGATGGGCACCAAATTGAACAGCCCCAGACCCACGGACAGGGACGCCGTGCTCAGCAGAAAGCCGAACCATGTGGTGCTGAAGCTCCCCGTGAGCATGGCCCGCACATATACCGCCCTTGCCATAAGCAGCAGCACGATCGCCAGCAGGAAGTTGGACACGGGGCCGGCCAGTGCCGTCAGTGCCATGCCCTGCTTCGGCTTTTTGAAATAGTCGGGGTTCACGGGCACGGGCTTTGCCCAGCCGAAGCCCGCCGCCGCCATCATAATAAGACCCAGCCAGTCGATGTGGCGCAGGGGGTTCAGGCTCAGTCGGTGCGCCCGCTTCGCCGTGGGGTCGCCCAGTGCGTAGGCCGCCAGACCGTGACATGTCTCGTGGACGGTCAGGCACAGGAACACGGCTGCCACGCGGAGCAGAATATCCTCCAGCGACCCGAAGTCCAGCGCGTTCCATAGATTCGTCAAATACTGCAACGGCAGCTCCTTTCAAGGATAGCATAAACAAAAATGAAAGCTTTCCTGCATTATAACAGAAGTGCATTGGAAAGTCCATAGCAAAGTGCGCGGTATTGCCCATACCATTGTCACCGTTCCGATGATTTTGTAACCGAATTGTAGCTGACTTTCCACCGCTTCGTAGTCTTTCTGTAAAGAAGCGTACCGTTTCCTGTGGTATGCTGTAAGCACAAAAGGAAAAACCACCCACACCACGAAAGGAGAACAACACTATGGATAGAACGAAGCTCATCGCGGCACTCGTCGTTTTGTGCCTCACCTCCGCCGTGGCAGCCTTCCTGCTGCCCAACCACCACGGACTGCTGCTCTCCTATGTGAGCATCGCCTCGGCCGCCGTGATTGCCGTCCTCGCCGTTATCTCGCTGGTGCAGCTGCTGGCACGGCGTCGGGCGTTTTGACATAGAGGACGAAGGTCAACTGTGTTGCATGAAGGTAAGCCGTACACGACAGCCATGGGACGCATTTTTGCGTAAGCTCCCTCTCCCTCCGTTATTTTCTCCCATCTCTACCCCATAAGAAGCCCGCAGGTATCCCCTGCGGGCTTCGACCGTGACGGTGGGAGAGACCCGCAAAAAAAAGAAAGCCCTCGCGGGCTTTCTTTTTTTTTCATGTATCATTCCCCCAGCGTCCTGACCCATGCGGAATACTTCTCCAGATTCGCGTCCCGCTCGGCATCGTCCGCACCGCGGGTGAGGACATAGACCTTGATCTTCGGCTCCGTACCGGAGGGCCGCACCAGAATGGTCGTACCGTCCGCCAGCTCGAAGCGGAGAACATTGCTGCCCGCCAGCTCCATTTTCGCGGTCTTTCCCGTGGCGCAGTCCACGGCCGTGCCGTCCTGATAGTCCTTGCGTACCGTCACGCGCACGCCCGCAATGTCGGCAGGGGGTGCGGTGCGCAGCGACTGCATCAGCACGGCCATCTTTTCCAGTCCGTCCAGCCCCGGCATGACCAGATTGTGCGTCTTTTCGCCGTACCAGCCGTACTTTTCGTACAGTGCCTGCAACGCATCATAGAGCGTCATGCCCTGCGCGGCGTACCACGCCGCCATCTCCGTGATGATCAGCGAGGCGGTCACGGCGTCCTTGTCGCGCACATAGTCGCCCAGCATGTACCCGTAGCTCTCCTCGAAGGACATGATGACATGCCCCTCTCCCGCCGTCTCCAGTGCATTCTTCTTTTCCGCCATGAACTTGAAGCCGGTGAAGGTGTCGCAGCAGGTGACGCCGTTGGACTCCGCCACCTTGCGGGCCATCTCGGTGGTGACGATGGTCTTGAGGAAATACGGGTTCTGCGGCATCTTGCCCGCACGGTGCAGCGCACCGATCAGGTAATCCAGCAGCAGTACGCCGGTCTGATTGCCCGTGACGGGCAGGAATTTCCCGTCTCTGCCGCGCACCATGATGCCCACGCGGTCACTGTCGGGGTCGGTGCCTAAAATGAAGTCCGCGCCCACCTTGTCCGCCAGCTCGACGGCGAGATAGAATCCCTCGGGATTCTCGGGGTTGGGCGAGGCCACCGTGGGAAATGTCCCGTCCAGCACCATCTGCTGCTCCACGCAGTAGAGCTTCTTCACGCCCAGCCCGCGCAGAGCCTCCGGCACGAGCTTCCAGCCGCACCCGTGGAATGGGGTGTAAACGACCCTGAAGCTGTCGGCCACCTGCGCCACGGAGGCGCGGTCGTTGACCATCGCCATCACATTGTCCATGAACGCCTTGTCCGTCTCCTCGCCCAGCAGGGTGACAAGGCCGCTTTTCTCCGCCTCATCGAAGTCCACGCGCTTCACGCCGGTAAATATATCGATACGCTCCAACCGCTCGGCGATGGCGGCGGCGTGCTGCGGCGGCAGCTGTGCGCCGTCCGACCAGTAGACCTTGTAGCCGTTGTACTCCTTGGGGTTGTGACTGGCGGTGACATTGATCCCCGCCTGGCAGCCGTAATACCGCACGGCAAAGCTCAGCTCCGGCGTGGGGCGCAGCGACTCGAAAATCCGCACGGCGATACCGTTGGCGGCGCAGACCTCCGCCGCAGCGCGGGCAAACGCCATGCTGTTGACGCGACAGTCCATGCAGATGGCCACGCCCTTTTTCTTTGCCTCCTCGCCCTCGGCGGCGATGATGTCGGCGAAGCCCTGCGTCGCCCAGCGGATGACATGCACATTCATCTGGTGCAATCCCGTCTTCATCGTGCCGCGCAGTCCTGCCGTCCCGAACTCCAGCGGGCCGTAGAAGCGGCTCTCGATTTCCTTTTCGTCGCCGGCAATGGCGGTCAGCTCCGCCTTCTCGTCCGCATTCAGCGCGTCGCTGGCCAGCCAACGCTCGTATTCCTTCCTATAGTCCAGCATACTCAAAAACTCCTTTCAGGCGTGTTATTCCGTTTCCTCGCCCGTCATCGGCTGCGCCTCCGTCAGCCCCTTGGCCTCCTCCCATCGGGACTGCGGCACATACAGGCTCGCGCCGTAGCCGGAAAAGCCGTTGATGACCTTCCCCGCGCCGCCCTCCTTGTCGTAGTATTTGAAGCAGGGGATGCCGTAGGCCGCCAGCAGCGAGATGACCATATCCGTCTCGGCGGGAGAGTCGAAGGTCTCCTTCAGCAGCACGGCCTTTTCATCACGACCCTGTTCGTCCTGCGGCCACGCAGGAATATCCGGCTTGCCGGAAAAGCTCCAATTTGACATAGCTGCCTCCTATTTATGATATTTTGTGCCCTCTGCGATCTGGCAGGCGCGGTAGAGCTGCTCCAGCAGCATCACCCGTGCCAGATGGTGCGGAAAGGTCATGGGGGACATACTCAGCCGCCAGTCCGCCTCTTTTTTCAGCGTCTCGTCCAGCCCGAAGCTCCCGCCGATGAGGAAGGTAACGCGACTTTTCCCCTCCAGAGCGAAGGCAGCCAGCCGCTTCGACAGCTCCTCGCTGGAGCAGGTCTTCCCCTCGATGCACATGGCGACCACCGCGCCGCCCTTGGGCAGCTTCTCCCGTATGGCGTTGCCCTCGGCGGCGAGAGCCTGCCGCACCTCGGCAGGTGATGGGGCATCCGGCAGCCGCTGCTCCGGCAGCTCGATAAGCTCCAGACGGCAGTACCGCTGCAAACGCTTCCCGTACTCCGCTGCGGCGTCGGCGTAGAATTTCTCCTTCAGCTTGCCCACGCACAGCACCGTCACATGCTGCATACGCACACCTCCGCGCTGTACGGCCCGCTTACCTCTCCACGGGGTGCTACCGTCACCTCCGCATCCAGCCCGTCCAGCGCGAACGCAACCGTCTGCCGCGCTCTCTCGGGCGTGTTATTCTCCTTGCTCAGGTGCGCCAGCACGAACCGCCGCGTACCGCGCATCGCCATCATGCGGGCAAAGCACGCCGCCGCGTCGTTGGACAGATGTCCCCTCGCGCCCAAAATGCGTTCCTTCAGATACGGCGGGTACGACCCCGACAGCAGCCACTCCTCGTCGTGGTTGCTCTCCAGCACCAGCAGTCCCACACCGCTGAGAGCCTCCCGCGCCTCCGCGGTCACAAACCCCGTGTCGGTCAGCACACCCGCCGCCGCGCCGCCGCAGTCGAAGCGGAAATCCACGCTCTCCGAGGCATCGTGGCTGGTGGGGAACACCGTCACCGTCAGCTCACCGAACGGAAGCGTCCCCTGCCTTGGGATGACCCTCACCACCTCTGATGCAGCGGGTATCCTGGCGCACAGCGCGTCGGCCGTGCCGCCGCTGGCGTACAGCGGAAGGCGGTACTGCTTCGTCAATGTGGCCAATCCCGCCGTGTGATCGCTGTGCTCGTGTGTCAGCAGTACGCCGGCGATTTCATTGGGCGTCAGTCCCAGTGCCGCCAGTCCCGCCGTAATGCGCTTGGCGGAGATACCCGCGTCCACCAGCAGGTATACGCCGCCTCCGCTGACCAGCAGGCAGTTTCCCTCGGAGCCGCTGGCAAGTATATGTACCGTCAACAATGCTTCATGTCCTCTCTGATAAAAGCGTCCGCCGCAAGGAGCCGCCGCAGCAGTGGCCTCTCGCAGCGGACGCCGATGTCCGTTCTCTTATCCCGCGTGGGTCTCGGCATCCGTCTCGTCCGGCACATCCACCAGCGAAATATCCGCGCCAACTGCGCGGAGCTTGCCCACCAGATCCTCATAGCCCCGCTCGATATACTGGATGTGGCTGAGCTCCGTAGTGCCGTGCGAGGCCAGCCCCGCAATGACCAGAGCCGCGCCCGCCCGCAGGTCGCAGGCTTGAATAGGTGCGCCCACAAGCTGCTTCACGCCCTCGATGACGGCCACCTTGCCGTCCACCTGAATGTGTGCGCCCAGCCGCTTCAGCTCGTCCACATATTTGAAGCGGTTTGCGCCGTACACGCCCTCCGTCACGAGGCTCGTCCCCTCCGCCATCGCCAGCACCGCCGCGATCTGCGGCTGCATATCCGTGGGGAAGCCGGGGTACGGCAGCGTTTTGACATTCGTTCTGTGCAGCGCACCGCTGCGGCGCACCAGCAGGGAGTCGTCCCCCTCCGTCACGGAAACGCCCATCTCCGCCAGCTTCGCACTGATGCACTCCATGTGCTTGGGAATGACATTCTTCAAAAGGAGCTGTCCGCCCGTGGCGGCGACAGCCGCCATATAGGTTCCCGCCTCGATCTGGTCGGGGATAATGCAGTAGCTCCCGCCGCTGAGCCTTTCCACGCCGCGTATTTTGATGGAGT
Source organism: Bacteroidaceae bacterium (assembly GCA_963613145.1). Classification (GTDB taxonomy): domain Bacteria; phylum Bacillota; class Clostridia; order Oscillospirales; family Oscillospiraceae; genus Vescimonas. Next base: position 18,861 of record CAVDXW010000028.1, read on the forward strand.
CCGTGCCCGCACCCTTGATGTCCGCGCCCATGGAGTTCAGAAAGTTGGCGAGATCGACGATGTGCGGCTCCTTGGCTGCGTTTTCAATGGTGGTCGTGCCCTTTGCGAGCACGGCGGCCATCATAATATTCATCGTTGCACCCACGCTCACCACATCGAGATACACCGGCGCACCGATCAGCCGCCCGTTCCTGGCGGCGGTGTGGACAAAGCCGCCCTCTACGGACACCTCTGCGCCCAGAGTGGTAAAGCCCTTGATATGCTGGTCGATGGGCCGCACGCCGAAGTTGCAGCCTCCGGGCATAGCCACGGTAGCCTCGCCGAACCGTCCCAGCAGTGCGCCCAGCAGATAGTAGCTGGCGCGGATGCGCCGCGCAAGGTCATAGGACGGTCTTGTGGAGCGGATAGCGTGGCAGTCGATCTCGATGGCGTGGCGGTTGAGCACGCGCACCCGTGCGCCCAGCTCCTCCAGAATAGAGAAGAACAGCGTCACATCGCTGATCTGCGGAATATTCTCTATGCGGCACACGCCGTCCACCAGCAGTGCGGCGGGTATGATGGCGACAGCGGCGTTTTTCGCACCGCTGACGGTCACTTCGCCGAAAAGCTCCCGTCCGCCGCGGATGATGTATTTATTCAAGGCAGTTTCCCTCTTTTCAAGTCATCGGTGCTCCTGCGTCGGCAGCCAAAAAGGTCACGGCAGATGCGCCGTGTATAGCTTGCCCGTGCAGCGCGCAGTTCATACGGCGCGGCACGACACATTATGAGCACTAACAGTATACCATATTTTTTTGTAAAAGCAAGAAAACCGTGGCAATTTTTTAATCAGCTTATCGAAGCCCTCCGCCGCAGGCAAAAAAAGCCTCCCTCTCTTGAAGGAGGTGGCAGCGCAAAGCGTTCAGTCTGTCGAAAAAATCCGTCATTGCGAGCCGGTCCGCGCCGCGAAGCAGGTGTCCTTGGGGTACTCCTCGGAATGACGGAGCAGGTTTATCGACACGCCGGCGTTGACGGAGGGAAAAACGGGCGGGGTGACATCACCCCGTCCTGTGCTCCCCTTTTGCAGAATATCAGTCCCCCAGCAGCCTGTGCCATGTGTCCTTTCCCACGATGCCGTCCGCCGCCAGCGTGTTGGCAGCCTGAAACCGCTTTACCGCAGCGGCTGTGTTGCTCCCGAAAATGCCGTCCGCGCCGCCCGCATCGTAGCCCAGTCCCGTCAGTGCCGCCTGCACCAGACGCACCGCACCGCCTCGGCTGCCCTGCGCAAGCAGCGGCAGCGTTACCGCCGTGCCGCCGTAGGAAGCCGCCGGGGCAGCCCCCGTGTCAGCCGCCGCACTCGCCGCCGTTTCCGCCCTCGCGCCTGCAATCTCGTCAAAGGGGAAGTGCCCGCCGGGGCAGCCCGTGGCGTTCACATCGCTGTGCCTCTGCACCTGCGTGATGGCGTATTTCCCCTTGAGATACGCCACCAGCTCCTGTCCGGCCTGCTTCTGCGTCTCGCCCATTTTCTCCCTGTCGAAGCTGCCCTCGAAGCACACGCCGATGCTGTCGTAATTGTTGTTGCCCGCGTGTGCGCCCACCGTATCCTCCGGCCTGCCGCGGTACACCGTGCCGTCCTTGCGCACAAAAAAGTGATAGCCGATGCCGCTCCACCCGTTGCCCAGATGCCAGCGGTGTACCTGCTGCGGTGTGCATGTCACCGCCGCCGCGTGGTGCAGGATGATGCGCCGCGTTGCGGTGCGGCGCGTCAGCGTCCCCGCCCATTCGTAAGTCATGTCAATGATCTGCATTTTCGTCCCCCGCTTTCTTCTCCACCGTCTCCTTCAGCTTTCCCAGCAGCGACCGCAGGAACACCGGCACGGGGCCGCCCAGAGCCGCCACATTCTCCAGTATGGAGATAAGCTCGTTGATGATGAGCCACACCGTCACCATCGCCGCCATAAGAAAGCGGAACGATACCTCGATCTCCGCCTGCGCCAGTCCGTACCGCGCCAGCCAGTCCACCACACCGGCCACGCCCACCAGCACGAGATAGCCCAGCTTCTTCACGATGCCCCGCAGCCCCGTTTTGGAGCACAGCGTCCCCGTGCTCCACGCCTTGGCCATGCCGCTCACATAGTCCGCGAGCATCACGGCCAGCAGCACCGCCAGCGGCACCACCAGCTCGGCAAAATAGCTGCACAGTGCCCCCGCTGCCGCCGCTAAGATGGCAGTCACCGAATTTCCGTTTTTCATCCCTTTTATCCTCCTTCGTATCTGTTTCCGGCCTCCCGAAGTGCCCGCTCCGCAGCACCCCAGTCTATGCCGCCCTCTGTCCTACCGTGCTTTTTTGTCCCGTGTTGCATATCCGCGTGCAACAGGGAAAAACTTTTTTCAAAATCGCGGAACCTTTTTCTCTCTGCCCGCATCTAACAGGTGTACAAAGCAAGAGATACTGTGCTCCCGTCAGGGACACAGCGTGCAGAAAAGAAAGGAAGTTTTTACGATGAAAAAGTTTATCTGCGTACTGCTGGCAGCAATTATGCTGCTCTCCCTCGCCGCCTGCGGCACGAAGAACACCGACAGCGACAGCACCGACACCGACAGCAACAGCACCGACAGCGGCACAACCGATGTCACTCTGACGGCACAGGAGGTGCTCGACAAGCTCAAGGAGACGCTGGGTGACAGCTACGGCTGTGACGCGGCGGACGACGAGGACCGCATGACGAACTACTACGGCCTCGATCTGACGCAGGTGGAAAGCTGGGCGTCCGAGGCCAGCTCCATGAGTGCGCTGAACCCCAGCACCGCCGTCGTGCTGAAGGTCAAGGACGGCTACGCCGACACCGCCGCCTCTCTCCTGCGCGAGCGGTACCAGCAGGTGCTGGACTACAGTGAGATGTACAACATGAGCGTCCCCATGGTCGAGCAGGCACGCCTGTTCGTCAGCGGCAACTATGTCGCACTCCTGATTTTAGGGCAGACCCCTGACGGCGATGTCACCGCCGAGGAGGAAGCGCAGCTGGCGCAGGACGAGAGCGCCAAGGTGGACAGCGCGTGGAAGGCCATCTTCGGCGCATCGAAGAACAGCCTGTGAGCATAAAAAAGAGACTGCCTGCGCAGTCTCTTTTTTTATGCTCTTTTCAGCGGAGCGTTACATCGCCTTGATGATGTCCACGATCTCCGCGCCGATGCGCTTCTGCGCCTCGTTGGTGGCCGCGCCGATATGCGGCGTGCAGGACACCATCGGATGGCTGTACAGTGCCTTGTTGGTGGCGGGCTCGTCGGCGTACACATCCAGACCGGCGGCGCGCACTTTACCGGACTCCAAAGCCGCCAGCAGCGCACTCTCGTCCACATTCGTGCCGCGTGAGGTGTTGATAATCACCACGCCGTCCTTCATCTTGGCGATATTCTCGGCGGAGATCAGTGCGCCGCCGTCCACGGCGGGCGCGTGTACGGACACGAAGTCGGACACGGCCAGCAGCTCGTCCATCTCCACATAGGGGATGCCCAGCTGCTCCTCAATGCCGGGGATGTGGAAAATATCGAATGCCACGACCTTCATGCCGATGGCCTTTGCCATCACGCCGAGGTGCTGTCCGATGCGGCCGAAGCCCACGATGCCCAGCGTCTTGCCCTGAAGCTCAATACCCTTGCCGTAGGCCTTCTTCTCCCACTTGTCCTCGCGCATGGTGTGGCCTGCGACGGAGATATAGCGTGCGCAGGAGAACATATGACCCATCGCCAGCTCCGCCACGGACTGCGAGGAGGCCTTGGGAGTGTTCTTCACGTCAATGCCGTTCTGCCTTGCATAGTCCACATCGATGTTGTCCACGCCCACGCCGCCGCGGATGATGAGCTTGAGACGGCTGCCCTTGGCCTCGTCAATGTGGTTGGCCCGAACCTTCGTCTTGGAGCGGACGACCACGACATCGAAAGCGCGCAGAGCCTTGCCCAGCTGATCGGGCTCATAGAACTGCTCAACGACCTCATGACCCAGCTCGCGCAGCTGCGCCATAGCGGACTTGTCCATACCGTCGGTAACAAGAATACGCATGGTAATAATCTCCTTTTAATCTTTTTTGTCGCTTGGGGTGCATCCGTCAAGGCTTCCCCCGTGTAAGTTACTTACTTATGCTCCGCCTCGAACTTCTTCAAAAACTCCACCAACGCCTGTGCGCCCTCGATGGGCATGGCGTTGTACACGCTGGCGCGCAGACCGCCCACGGACTTGTGTCCCTTCAGGTTGTCGTAGCCCGCCGCCTTGGTCGCGGCCACGACCTCTGCGTCCAGCTCAGCACTCTCGGTAACGAACGGAATGTTCATCAGGGAGCGGAACTCCGGCTCGACCGTACCCTTGAACATCTTGGAGGAATCGAGGAAGTCATAAATGACCTTCGCCTTGGCGATGTTGCGCCTGTGCATCTCCTCCAGCCCGCCGATGCTCTTGAGGTACTTGAACACCTTGCCGCAGCAGTAGATCGCCCAGCAGTTGGGGGTGTTGTACATGGAGCCGTTGTCGGCGTGGGTCTTGTAGCTCATGTAGATGGGCATCTTGGGATCGACATCCTCGCGGATGAGATCCTCGCGGATGATGACCACCACCATACCGGCAGGGCCGACATTCTTCTGCACGCCCGCGTAGATCATGCCGTAATCGCTGACATTGCAGGGCTTGCTCAGGAACATGGAGGACTGGTCGGATACCAGCACATGACCCTTCGTGTTGGGCAGCCTGTTCCATGTCACGCCGTGGATCGTCTCGTTCTCGCAGATATACACATAGTCGGTATCCTCGGGAATATCCAGGTCGGAGCAGTCGGGGATGTAGCTGTAATTCTTATCCTTAGAGGAGGCGGCCACGATGACCTCGCCGTACTTCTTGGCCTCGGCAATGGCCTTCTTGGACCACGCGCCCGTCTCGATGTACACGGCCTTGCCGTTCTTCATCAGATTCCATGCAACGGCGGCGAACTGCAAGGTCGCGCCGCCCTGGATGAACAGCACCTTGTAGTTGTCGGGGATGCTCATCAGCTCGCGCAGATCCGCCTCGGCCTCGTCCACGATCTGCTGGAACACCTTGGAGCGGTGGCTCATCTCCATGACGCACATGCCGCTGCCGCGGTAGTTCATCATCTC
>CAVDXW010000029.1:0-21827 GCA_963613145.1 Bacteroidaceae bacterium
TGAGAGCCACAATCGAAAGGCTGAAAGGGAACGCCTGAGAGAAGCCCGCCGACGGAAATGACCGTCGGCGGGTGTTCTTTTGCGCTGAGTGTAACACGAAACGCGCCGCCGGCCAGCTCCGCAGCGGATCTATCCCGTGTGACAGAAATTGACCTCATTTTTCGACAATCGTATAATATAGGCAACAGAAAAGAAAGCGGGCGCTTGCGTATGTGCTGATTGTGAAGCGATACAGGGAGGAAGAACGGGCGGACGGTACGCGGGCAATCTATAACCTCGACCGTCCGCTTTGCCCTGTATGCGGCGGCTCCTTGCGCGGCTACGACCGCCGCCGGCGGGTTGTGCTGGACGATGCGGGAACGCCTGTTGTCTATCTGCTGCGCCGCCTTTGGTGCGTGGAGTGCCGCCGTCTCCACCTTGAAGCCCCTGACAGTATCCGTCCGCAGAAGCACTATGCCGCGCAGCTTATAGCCGGGACGATCTCCGGCGCGGTCAACTCGTGTCCCGCCGATGACTCCACTATCAGAAGGTGGAAAAAGGGCGGCGGGCGGTAACACACTTCCCGGCGGCAGCCAGCGGATCCGGCGCGTCAGAATGTGTGACATTTACCCACCTGTTTTGCCTGTACGATCCGCCGCCGCGCCTGTATGCTATTCCCATACCGACGCAGAGGAGGATTGACCATGACAAAGAGAAAAATCACGCGCATAACATTTCTGCTGCTTGCCGCCGTCGCGGTCTTTGCCCTGTCCTTTGTGGGGGCGAGGGTAGGATTGACAAGCAGCAGGGCAGCAGCCGAAAGCGACGATCTCGCCCTAACATATCCCGGCATAGCAATACCGGGATATGACGAAATCCGGCTAAGGGCAGGGCAGACGGAGCAGGAAGTCTATTTCTATAATCCGAAAAGCAACAGGTGCTTTCTGGAAATTTCTGTTTTGCTCGATGAAGAAACGCTTTTCACGTCTGACTGGATGGCTCCGAATACGAAGATAGAAAGGATAAGCATAGAGAAGTCCCTTTCACGCGGCAGCTATGACGGAGCCGTACTGCGATACTCTTTTTATGACCTATATACCCAGCGAGAATTAAACGGCGCAGAGGTCGCCGTCAAATTGGAGGTAGAATAATGAAAGCGAAATTTGCAGCCCTTTTGTGCTCGGTGCTCTGTCTGAGCGTTGCAGGCAGCGTGACAGCTTATGCCGCCGGAAGCGAAATAGAAAGCATAGTAACCTTTACACAGCAGGAATATCAAGAAGCCGCGAACGATTTAGACGATAATTCCGATAGCGGATCTTCCGCAGATTATAGCCCCAGCCTCCCGGTATATGAGATCACTATACCGAGCAGGCAGGATCTTGACGCTGACGGGACAACATTGCCGATCCACCTGACGACGAATAATATTCCTGAAGGCTATGTTCTCAATGTCTATATTGACGGCGGGAAATCGTTCGGTAGTGATGGATACCTCCATCTAAGCGGAACAAAAGGGCAGTCTGACGCATTGGTAAAGATTTTTCGATATGCTACAGATGGGTCATTCATGAATATCACGGGGGAAGCATTTCCGAAAGTGGCAGCCTTTGACCGCACCCAAAAATTCCCTATCGAATACGGAACTATGACCTATGAGATTGTAGATAGGGATAGCCTGATTGCAGATACATATACAGGGAAAATCTATTTCTATCTCGAAATTGTTTCAAAGTAACTCATGAGACATTCTGCGTCGGTACAAAGAGGCTCCGATTTTGGAGCCTCTTTTATTGCGAAACTGCCCGCAGATTTTCCCCTAAAATTTTCCCCTAAGTTTTCCCCTTACAGCTTTTTCAGAGTTTTACGGCATTTTACGCGCAAACCTTGAAAGCCTTGAAAACACTACACTTTTTAGACACGCCTTTACACCATTTTACACGCCGTCGCTAATTCAAGTCCCGCCTCGCGCACCAAAGCAATATAATCCGAACCGGGTTTTCCTTGTGGGAGACGGGTTCGGATTATTTGTTTATTTCGAGAAATTCGAGGACACGCACTTTCGTAACGGTGTCATTAAGCACCCGAACTCCAAACCAAGAGGATCGAGAAAGAAAAAACAATCTTGATTATGGAGGACTTGATTATGAAAAAACTGATTAGTTGCGAGTTTAACATGGATACCGTATGCGTGGAGGTGTGGCGGCGGCTGGGGCAGCGGGCGGCCATGGTCGCACTGACGGCGGCACTGACATTCGGCGCGGTGCTGGCGATCAGCCCGCAGGCACGAGCCGCCGTGGGCGGCTGGTTGTTCGTGCTGACGGAAAATCGCGCGCTCTACCGATTTTTTGCGGGCGGCGATGTTTCGACATCATCGGCGGACTATATACCCTGTTGCCTGCCGGAGGGCTATACGATGGTCAGTGACCTGACCGGTGGGGACGGCGTGCGGACAGTGCTGTACAGATCGCAGGGAGGCGACCTGCTGTTCAAAAGCTTTCCACTGGTCGGAGACGGGCGCACACTGGAAATTCGCGTCAGCGGACTGACAGACAAAGCAGGTCAGCCGGCAGAGCGGCTGCCGCAGGAGCTGACGCCGGAGGAGACTTCTCTACACGGCAAATCTCCGGCTTTTTCCGCTTTCCTCTTGACATTTCTTTCAAACCGTGCTACGCTGTCAACGATATGGAAAAATTGCGATGATGGGGACAGGCAGCACCCCGTGTCCGCGCAAAGAGAGCCGCCGTTTGGTGTAAGGCGGACGCGGCACAGTCTGTATGTATCACCCCGGAGCATCCGCCTGAAAGGTCAACGAGTAAGCGCGGACGGCACAGGGAGCCGTTATCTTCTCCCCGCCCCATTCCGTGGGGAACCGAGTGGCCGCGTCATGCGGCAGTGAGAGTGGTACCGCAGAGGTCGTTTTTCCGCACCTTTGTCTCTTGAGGAGACAAAGGTGCTTTATATTTTTATTGTCAAAAAACCTTCGATAAAGGAGAAGCAAGATGGAGTACAAGAAGACACTGAACATGCCCAAGAGCGGCTTTCCCATGCGGGCGGGGCTGCCCAAGCGCGAGCCGGAGATGCTCAAGCACTGGGAGGAGCTCGACCTCTACAACGAGCTTTTGAAGAAGAACGAGGGCAAGCCTCTGTTCTCCCTCCACGACGGCCCTCCGTTTTCCAACGGTGCGCTGCACATGGGTCACGCCCTGAACAAGTCCCTCAAGGACTTCATCACCCGCATGTACGCCATGCGCGGGTACTACACCCCCTATATCCCCGGCTGGGATAACCACGGTATGCCCATTGAGAGTGCCATCATCAAACAGAATAAGCTCAATCACAAGGCTATGAGCGTAGCGGACTTCCGCACCGCCTGCCACGAGTTCGCCGACCACTATATCGATGTCCAGCGCGAGGGCTTCAAGCGCATGGGCGTGATAGGCGACTGGGAGCACCCCTATAAGACCATGGATCCCGGCTTCGAGGCGCAGGAGGTGCGCGTGTTCGGCGGGATGTACAAGAACGGTCACATCTACAAGGGACTCAAGCCCGTGTACTGGTGCCCGCACGACGAGACGGCTTTGGCCGAGGCGGAGATCGAGTACAAGGACGACCCCTGTACCACCGTGTATGTCAAGTTCCCCATGCACGACGATCTGGGCAAGCTGGGGCATCTCGACCACAGCAAGCTGTACTTCGTCATCTGGACGACGACCGTGTGGACGCTGCCCGGTAACCTCGCCATTGCACTGCACCCCGACGAGAGCTACGCCGTGGTGAAGGCTCCCAACGGTGAAATGTATATCATGGCGGAGGCTCTGACCGGGAAGGTCATGGGCATCGGCGGCTTCGACGGCTACGAGATCGTGGAAGCACACCCCGGCTCCTTCTTTGAAAATATGCTGGCCATGCACCCCTTCCTGCCCAAGACGAGCCGACTGGTGCTGGCGGACTATGTGACGATGGACTCCGGCACGGGCTGCGTCCACACCGCGCCCGGCTTCGGCGCGGACGACTATGTGACCTGCAAGCGGTACGGCATGGATATGGTCGTCCCCGTGGACGATCAGGGAAAGCACACCGCCTACGCCGGCAAGTACGAGGGTATGACGACCGATGAGTCCAACCCCGTCATTTTGCAGGACATGAAGGACAACGGCTCGCTGTTCGCCAGCGAGAATATTGTCCACAGCTATCCGCACTGCTGGCGGTGCAAGAAGCCCATCATCTTCCGCGCCACGCCGCAGTGGTTCTGCTCCGTGGATTCGTTCAAGGATGAGGCCATCGCCGCCTGCGAGGAGGTGCGCTGGGTGCCCGCATGGGGCAAGGATCGTATGCGCTCCATGATTCTGGAGCGCACCGACTGGTGCATCAGCCGTCAACGCCGCTGGGGTCTGCCCATCCCCGTGTTCTACTGCAAGGCTTGCGGCAAGCCCATCTGCACGGACGAGACGATCGAGGCCGTGGCCTCCCTGTTCGAGAAGGAGGGCTCCAACGCCTGGTTTGACAGGGATGCCGCCGACATTCTGCCCAAGGGCTTTGCCTGCCCGCACTGCGGCAAGTCCGCCGGCTTCGACAGGGAGACGGACACGCTGGACGGCTGGTTCGACTCCGGCTCCACTCACTTTGCCTCCATGGAGCGCGACCAGCACTTCTGGCCGGCCACGATGTATATCGAGGGGCTTGACCAGTATCGCGGCTGGTTCCAGTCCTCCCTGCTGGTGGCCGTCGGCGCACTGGGGCGCGGCGCGCCGTTCAAGGAGTGCGTCACCCACGGCTGGACGGTGGACGGCGAGGGCAAGGCCATGCATAAGTCCCTTGGCAACGGCATGGATCCCTCGGAGATTTTCGACAAGTACGGCGCAGACCTCCTGCGCCTGTGGGCGGGCAGCAGCGATTACCATGTGGATGTCCGCTGCTCGGATGAAATTTTCAAGCAGCTCTCTCAGAACTATCTGAAGTTCCGCAACACCGCCAAGTTCTGCCTCGACAACCTTGTGGGCTTCAATGCCGACCGTCCCGTGCAGCCCGATGAGATGCTGCCGCTGGACAAGTGGGCCGTCACCCGCCTGAACGACCTGCTCAAACGCGCCTACGCCGCTTACGACAACTACGAGTTCCACACGGTGTCCCACATGATCAATGACTTCTGCGTGGTCGATCTCAGCTCCTTCTATTTTGACATTCTGAAGGATCGCCTCTACTGCGACGAGGCGGAGGGCTTGAGCCGCCGCAGTGCGCAGACCGCCATGTGGATGATCCTCGACGGAATGACCCGCCTGTTCGCGCCTGTTCTGGCGTTCACCTGCGATGAGATCTGGCTGGCCATGCCGCACCGCACCGCCGATGATGGGCGCAATGTCCTGCTCAACGAGATGGTGCAGCCCTACACCGCCTACGCCCTCAGCGAGGACGAGATGGCGCAGTGGGCGCGTATCGCCGCTCTCCGCAACGCCGTCAACGGTGCGCTGGAGACCGCTCGCGCCGACAAGACCATCGGCAAGAGCCTTGAGGCCGAGGTGGATCTCACCGTTACCGCCGAGGATGCCTTCCTCAAGGAGATGGACGCCTCTGCATTGGCCGACCTGCTCATCGTCTCGCAGGTGCGCGTGGAGACCGGCGCGGCGCAGTCCGTTGCCGTCCGTCCTGCCGGCGGCAGCAAGTGCGCCCGCTGCTGGAAGGTGCTGCCCGCCGTGGGCAGCGACAGCGAGCACCCCGACCTCTGCCCGCGCTGCGCCGCCGTGGTCAGGAAGCTGCCCGTTATCGAGTGAACAAGCGCAGGTAATGCGCGAATATAGTAAGAGCAAAGCCACCCCATGGGGTGGCTTTGCTCTTACGAATATTTCCAGCTTCTGCCCGGCTCCCTGAACTCCGCCACGCGCTTTTCGTAGGCGGCGACGGCGGCCTCCTCGAACGCCAGCGCGTCCGACGGTGCGCCCATCTCCCGCAGCAGCCACTTGCACAGCGGCGGGTTGAGTATCAGCAGCGGGCCGATCAGCGCGGTGGCGTACAGCCCGCCGCGGCGGAAGCCCTCCGCTTTTTCCTGCGGCGTGCGTCCGATGCCGCGCACGGTGTCGAACCACCCCGCCGCCTCCGCCGCGCCATAGTGGAACCCGAACAGGCTCTTGAAGCCTACGATCTCCATATCCTCGAACCGCCCCAGAAAGAAGCTGTTGTGCCGCTTCAGCATGGTGTATTTCACCCGCCCCGGCAGGATGCCCAGCCCCCCGATAGTCGCCGCGCTGTCGCTTTCGATGGCATCGGAGAGCACATCGGGCGCGTTGCCCGTCAGCAGCATGAGCTGCCCTGCGTCTGCCTTGGCCGCGATGTCGGCGGCGTAGGGGCGCAGCGCGTCCGCCGCCAGATGCAGACCCTGCTCCGTGGTGCTGCCCATATAGACGAGCGTGATGTCCTCGGCCAGAAAGCGCGGCTCCGTGTGCAGGTCTGTCTCGATGACCTCCAGCGCGGGGCAGCAGCGTTGCAGATAGCGTATGTTCTGCAAATCACCGTAGAGATTGCAGACCTCGGGAAAGAGAATTTCCGCCTTCATTGCGCGCCCTCCTTTGCCGTCAGCATTTCCTTCAGTCTGTCCTTCACGCGGAAAGCAAGAGGCATACCGTCCACGCCGTAGAGAATATACACCGTGTCGCCCGCCGTCAGCGGCAGCAGCCGCAGCGCAGCGAATTCGTCCTCCGCCAGCCGTATTTTTTCCTCCGGAATGCCCGCCAGCAGCAACCGCAGCCTGTAGTCGTAGGCGCGGGGTCCCGCGCAGACGAGGCAGGTCACATCGTCGTTGTTCAGAAACTCGAAGTCCGTGTCATACATCCAGCTCGGATTTTCCGACCAGCTTTTCGCCACGCCCATGCAATTCATCATCACCAGCAGCTCCTTTTTGCCCGGCTTGGAGCGGATATAGTCGAAGTTGCGGGAGCAGGCGAGCGCGTTCTTGTCCTTGGACATCTGCATGACGACCTTCACTCCGCCGATGCTCTCCTCGGACAGGCGGGAGGAGAGCACCTTCACGCCGGCCATGCTGCGGGCGATGCTCTCGGGGGCAAAGCCGATCTGCCGCAGCACGGCGACGACCGTTACCGTGTTGTAGATGTTGTGCATACTGTCGCTGACGAGGGGATAGGTATACGACCGCGCCCCCTCGCGGACGCGCATGGTGTGCGCGGCGAAATCAAGGTCAGTGCCCAGATAGTCGCTGTCGGGAGAGCGGAAGCCGCAGCCCTCGCATACCGCCCGCCCGATATGGTGGTAGCGGCGGTACTCGTAGTGCAGCTTTCCGGCGCATTTGGGGCAGATGCGCATATCGTTCAGGAGGTTTTCGCACTCCGTCACATCCGTGGGCAAACGGTCGATGCCGAAATAGACGCGCTCGTTCTCCGGCGCGACGGAGGCGGAGATCAGGTCGTCGGCGTTCAGGATCAGCTTGCTGCTTTTCGGGAACGCACGGCTCAGAATGTCCGCGATATAGCCGGGATGGGCATTGCGCATGATAGAGTCGCGGAACAGGTTCGTCACCACGATGTAATTTGGCCGTATATGGGGGTAAATGCGCAGTGAGGAACGCTCGTCCACCTCCAGCACCGCCAGATCGTAGTCGGGGCGTATGCGCCCCAGAAGGTCGCAGCCCTTGAGCAGTGCCGTGCTGATGCCGGAGGCGATGTTGCTGCCCGCACGGTTGCTGAGAACCTTTTTTCCCTCGGCGGCCAGCGCATCCCCCAGCATATTGGCCACGGTGGTTTTGCCGTTCGTGCCCGTGACGGCCACGATGGTTTCCGGCCGCCCGATATATTCAAGAAAGTTCGGGCACAGCTTCACCGCCAGACTGCCGGGGAAATCCGTTCCGTTGTGGCGGGTCAGCTTCAGCACGGGGATGGACAGCCTTGCCATCCACAGCGCGAAAAGAAACCGCAGTTTACCCATTGTCCGTATCCTCCTTGCCGTGTGCCTGAAGCCATATCATCAGTGCCGCCGCATCCGCCGGTGACACGCCGGAGATGCGCCCTGCCTGTCCCACGCTCAGCGGGCGCAGGGCACTCAGCTTCTCCCGCGCCTCCAGGCGCAGCCCCTGTATATGGTCATAGTCGATGTCCGGCGGAAGCCTGCGCCGCTCCAGCTTTTCAAACTCCGCCACCTGCCGCTGCTGGCGGCGGATATAGCCCTCATATTTCACGCTGATCTCCACCTGCTCGCGCACGGCGGCGGGCAGGGCGGGACGCTCGGGGTCGAACGGTGCCAGATCGCCGTAGGTCAACTGCGGCCGCCGCAGCAGGTCGATCAGGCGGCAGCCGCTGTCCACCGCCGCCGTGCCCTTTTCCGCCAGCAGCGCGTTCAGCTCCTCACCGCCGCAGACACCCGTGTGCTCCAAACGGCGTATTTCCCGCGCCACCGCCTCGTACTTAGCCTCCACCGCCGCCAGACGCTCCTCGCTGACCAACCCCAGCCCGTGCCCTATGCGGCACAGCCGCGCATCGGCGTTGTCCTGCCGCAGCAGCAGGCGGTACTCCGAGCGGCTGGTCATCATACGGTACGGCTCCTCTGTGCCCTTCGTCACCAGATCGTCTATCAGCGTGCCGATGTAGCTCTCGCTGCGCTTGAGCACCAGCGGCTCCTTGCCCTGCAATTTCAGTGCGGCGTTCACGCCCGCCACGAAGCCCTGCACCGCTGCCTCCTCGTAGCCGGACGATCCGTTGAACTGCCCCGCACCGTACAGGCCGGGCACTGCCCGCACCTCCAGCGTGGGCAGCAGTGCCAGCGGGTCGATGCAGTCGTATTCTATGGCGTAGGCCGGGCGCATCATCACCGCGTGCTCCAGTCCCGCCACGGTGTGCAGCATCTTGAGCTGCACCTCCTCCGGCATGGAGGACGAAAAGCCCTGCACATACAGCTCCTCGGTGTGCAGTCCCATCGGCTCGATGAACAGCTGATGGCGCGGCTTGTCCGCAAAGCGCACGACCTTCGTCTCGATGGACGGGCAGTAGCGTGGGCCGATGCCCTCAATCACGCCGGAATAGATGGGACTTCTGTCCAGATTCTCGCGTATGATGCGGTGCGTCTCCTCGTTGGTGTAGGTCAGATAGCATACCGCCCGATTCTCCGGCACGCGCTCCGTGGTAAAGCTGAACGGCAGGGGCTCCTCGTCCCCCGTCTGTAGCTCCATTTTGCTGAAATCCACGCTGCCGCGGTGTATGCGCGGCGGCGTTCCCGTCTTGAAGCGGCGCAGGGGCAGTCCCAGCGCACGCAGGCTTTCCGCCAGCGCATCGGCGGGATGCAGCCCGTCGGGGCCGGAGGACTCGATGCACTCGCCCACGATAGTCTGTCCCTTGAGATATGTTCCCGTACACAGGATGACCGCCCTCGCACTCAGCACCGCGCCCGTCCGCAGCACCACGGCGCATATATGGCCGCTCCCGTCGCAGCGCAGCTCCGTTACCTCCGCCTGCCGCAGCGTCAGGTGCGGCTGCAATTCCAGTGTGTGCTTCATCACCTGCTGGTATTCCCGCCGATCCGCCTGCGCCCGCAGCGACCACACCGCGGGGCCCTTGCCGCGGTTGAGCATACGGTACTGTATACACGCCTTGTCCGCTGCCCGCGCCATCTCGCCGCCGAGGGCGTCCAGCTCGCGGACAAGGTGTCCTTTGCCCGTGCCGCCGATGGCGGGATTGCAGGGCATATTGCCCACCGCGTCCAGACTGACGGTCAGGCACACCGTTTCCATGCCCATCCGCGCCGCCGCCAGTGCCGCCTCTATTCCCGCGTGTCCCGCGCCGATCACGGCGACATCGTAGTCCCCGCCGTGAAATTCCCGCATGTCCGCTCACCTCCGCGTACAAACCCAATGCCTGCTTATAACATTAACGCCTTATTATACTATGTGCCGCCCTCCCGCGCAAGCCTTATCGCCCTTTATTTCACGGCAACATTTTCCCCCACTTTTCCCCATCATTTCCCTTTTCCTGCCATTGACAAACGGCGGAAAGCGGTTTATACTGTTTGCGATAAAAAGGCGATGATGGAGAAGAAGCTGCCTCCAACGGTCAAAGAGAGGAACGCCCCGGCTGAAAGCGTTCCGCCCGCGGCGCAGCCCGTACCGCTCCCGAGCCGCCTGCGATGAGCAGGACGGGTGCTTCCCGTTACAGGAGCCGAAAGCGACGGCGCAGGCCGTAAGCAGGGTGGAACCGTGGAGTAAAGCTATTTTACCTCACCCCTGACACACATCAGGGGTGGGGATTTTTTGTGCCCGCCCCCAACGACAAGGAGGAACATACCATGAGCGAAGTCAACAAGGAGTTTTCTTTCGAGAACGAGCAGTACCGCAGAACCTACTGGCATACCTGTTCCCACATTCTGGCGCAGGCCGTCAAGCGGCTGCACCCCGAGGTCAAGCTGGCCATCGGTCCGAGCATCGACAACGGCTTTTACTACGACCTGGACGCGCCGTTTGCCTTCACGCCGGAGAATCTGGCGGAGATCGAGACGGAGATGCGCAAGATCTGCAAGGAGAAGCTGAAGCTGGAACGCTTCGAGCTGCCCCGCGCCGAGGCCGTCAGGTACATGGAGGAAAAAGAGGAGCCGTACAAGGTCGAGCTGATCAACGACCTGCCCGCCGACGCGGCCATCAGCTTCTATAAGCAGGGCGAGTTCGTAGACCTGTGCGCCGGCCCCCATGTGGACTCCACCGGCCGCATCAAGGGCAGCGGCATCAAGCTGACCGCCTGCAACGCCGCCTACTGGCGCGGCGATTCCAACCGTCAGACATTACAGCGTATCTACGGCGTGGCATTCCCCAGCAAGGACGAGCTGGACGAGTATCTGGCGCGTATCGAGGAGGCCAAGAAGCGTGACCACCGCAAGCTCGGCCGTGAGCTGGGTCTGTTCGCCTTCCGCGATGAAGCTCCCGGCTTCCCGTTCTATCTGCCCAAGGGCATGGTACTGAAAAATACGCTCATCGACTACTGGCGTCAGGTTCACAAGAAGTGGGATTATCTGGAGATATCCACGCCGCAGATCATGCGCCGCACACTGTGGGAGACCTCCGGCCACTGGGATCACTATAAGGACAATATGTATACCACCGTCATCGACGGGGAGGATTTTGCCATCAAGCCCATGAACTGCCCCGGCAGCATTCTTGTCTACGAGCTTGAACCGCACTCCTACCGTGACCTGCCCCTGCGCTACGGTGAGCTGGGTCTTGTCCACCGGCATGAGCTTTCCGGCGCGCTGCACGGGATGTTCCGCGTCCGCTGCTTCACGCAGGACGATGCGCACATCCTCTTGTCCAAGGATCAGATCAAGGATGAGGTGGTGCGTATCGCGCAGCTCTTTGACGAGGTGTACTCCCTCTTTGGCCTGCCCTACAAGATCGAGCTGTCCACCATGCCGGAGGATCATATCGGCTCTCGCGAGGACTGGGAGAAAGCGGAAAACGCCTTGGCCGATGCTATCACCAGCATCGGCAAGACCTACACCATCAACCCCGGCGATGGCGCGTTCTATGGCCCGAAGCTTGACTTCCACATTCAGGATTCGCTCGGTCGCACATGGCAGTGCGGCACTATCCAGCTCGACTACCAGCTGCCCGGCCGCTTCGGTCTTGAGTATATCGGCGCGGACGGCGAGCGGCACTGCCCCGTCATGATCCACCGCGTCGTCTTCGGCTCGATCGAGCGGTTCATCGGCATCATCACCGAGCATTTCGCGGGCGCGTTCCCCGTCTGGCTCTCCCCGGTGCAGGTCAAGCTCCTGCCCGTCACCGACCGCGCCGCCGACTACTGCGCACAGCAGGCCGCCGAGCTGCGCGAGCAGGGCTTCCGCGTGGAGGTGGACGATCGCAACGAGAAGATCGGCAAGAAGATCCGCGAGGCCACACTGGAGAAGATCCCCTACATGCTCGTTGTGGGTGACCGCGACATGGAGGCGGGCACCGTCTCCGTCCGTACACGCGGCGGCGAGGATATGGGTGCGATGTCCCCCGGCGACTTTGCCGCCATGCTGCGCAAGGTCGTGGACGAAAAACAGCAGAGCTGAAGTGCATAGCGCGAAATAGCGTCACATCAAACCACCCCGTGCCGAAGCACGGGGCGGTTTTTGCCCTGATTTGCAGGAATGATGCGCAAAAAATGCAAATTTTGCAGGAACGCCCTGCATATGCCGATTTAGCACCGTGAATTTCCTGCGCGGCAAAAGTACCGCTGTTTTCGCAAAAAGCAGAAAATGCACAAGAAAAAACGCACCCCGTGCGGGAAGAAAAACCCTCCCACTGTGAAAAGCGTGAAAATAAAAATGAAATTCAACGCAAATTGATATTGCAAAATGTTTATTCCTGCGATATAATGGCAATGTTAAACAGCCGCTCCGCCGTGCAGCGGGGGAGCGACCCTATGTATTTTAAGCAAAATACGCGGATATTAAAGGAGAAGAAATATGAAAAAGCTTTTATCCCTGCTGCTGGCTCTGGTCATGGCACTGAGCCTTGTCGCCTGCGGCGACACGAGCACCGACAGCGGCGACGGCACGGCGACCGATGCCGATGCCGACAAGATCAGCGACAACCTTGTCTTTTCCACCGGCGGCGACGGCGGCACCTACTTTGCCGTGGGCGGCGTGATCGCCCAGCATGTGTCCACCAACACCGATGTCAAGGTCACCTCCGTGGCCTCCGGCGGCTCCAAGGCGAACATCCTGCTGCTCGACAGCGGCGATGCCCAGCTGGGCTTCAGCCAGTCCGATGTCATGGCATATGCCTACAACGGCACGAGCACCTTCGCCGACGACGGCGCGATCACCACATTCTCCACCGTCGCCAACCTCTACCTCGAGGCGGTGCAGATCGTCACCTGCGACCCCA
Source organism: Bacteroidaceae bacterium (assembly GCA_963613145.1). Lineage (GTDB taxonomy): Bacteria > Bacillota > Clostridia > Oscillospirales > Oscillospiraceae > Vescimonas. The sequence goes on from CAVDXW010000029.1 coordinate 12,836, forward strand.
CCATCAAGACCGTGGCCGACCTGAAGGGCAAGAATGTCTCCATCGGTGACGCGGGCTCCGGCGTGTACTTCAACGCCATTGATGTGCTCGATGCCTACGGCCTGACCGAGGAGGACATCAAGCCCCAGTACAAGAGCTTCAGCGACAGTGCCGATGCCCTCAAGGACGGCAAGATCGACGCCGCCTTCATCGTGGCGGGTGCGCCCACCGTGGCCATCACCGACCTGTCCACCGGCAAGGATGTCCACCTCGTCAGCATTGACAAGGAGCACGCCGACAAGCTGATCGAGAAGTGCCCCTACTACATGACCACCACCATCTCCGCCGACACCTACAAGGGCCTTGACGCGGATGTCGAGACCGTGGCCGTGGGCGCGGTGGTTCTCGCCGCCGACAATGTGTCCGACGATGCCATCTACGCCTTTGTGTCCGACATTTTCGAGCACACCGATGAGCTCTCCCACGCCAAGGCCAAGGAGATGAACCTCGAGACGGCGACCAACATCACCTCCGTGCCCTACCACGCCGGTGCTGCCCGCTACTATGCGGAGAAGGGCATCACCGTCCCTACCAAATAAAACTTAGCGGAGAGAAATAAGCTACGGCGGGGCTTCCCCCTGCCGTAGCTTCTTACCCGAAGGAGGAGAGTATGAGCATTTTCAAGAAAAGAGAGGACGACATCGCCGAGACGACGCCCTATGTGGACGACGGCAGCGTCGGCACGATGGAGGATGTCGAAGCGGTGATGAAGAAGTACGACCGCGAGTCCAATGTCCGCATCTGGGAGGGAACGCCCAAGTATGTGGTCATGGGGCTGCTGTCGGCATTTTCCCTGTTCTGCATCGCCATGACGCTGTGGAGCAAGGCGTTGCAGGAGGTCGCACTGACCAGCTTTCTGGGGCTGATCGTTCTGATCGGCTTCATCACCTATCCCGCCAGCAAGAACCATGTGCGCGTAAACTATGTCCCGTGGTATGACATCATTCTGATGGTGCTGGGCGCGGGCAGCTTCTTCTACTACGCGCTCAACGCCATGAAGATCATCAATATGTCCGTGCGCATCGGCACTGTGGAGGTCATTGTCGGCATCATCGGCATCCTCATCATTCTGGAGCTGTGCCGCCGCTGTGTCGGTATTCCCATCCTGTGCGTGGTGGGCGTGCTGATGATCTACGCCTTTATCAACATCATGTCCAGCGGCGGCGGGCGCACCTTTGCGCAGGCACTGAGCCGCACGGTCTACAACCTGTTCTACACCACCACGGGCGTTATCGGTACGCCTATCAATGTGTGTTATAAGTTTATCGTCCTGTTCATCATCTTCGGTGCGTTTCTGGAGCGCACGGGCATCGGCGACTACTTCGTCCAGCTCGCCAACGCCGTGGTCGGCCGCTTCTCCGGTGGTCCCGCCAAGGTCGCGGTCGTGGCCAGCGCGCTGGAGGGTATGTGCTCCGGCTCGTCCGTGGCGAACACCGTCGGCTCCGGCTCCGTCACCATCCCCATGATGAAAAAAACCGGCTATAAGCCGGAGTTTGCCGCCGCGGTCGAGGCGGCCGCCTCCACGGGCGGACAGATCATGCCGCCCATCATGGGTGCCGCCGCTTTCCTGATGGCGGAGTACATCGGTATTCCGTATGCCGAGGTCGCTGTCAAGGCGATCCTGCCCGCCATCCTGTACTTCACGGGCATCTTCATCGCCGTCCACCTTGAGGCGAAGAAGCTCGGCCTGAAGGGTATCCCCAAGGAGGAGCTGCCCAAGGTGACGGGTCTGCTCAAGCAGATATACCTGCTGATCCCCCTCGTTCTGCTCGTGTGGCTCGTGTCGTCCAACACCCGCACCATCCAGACGGCGGCGGCTCTGTCCATCGTGGCAGCCATCGTGGTCGGTGCGCTGAACCCGCAGAACCGCATCACCCCCAAAAAGATCGTCGAGGCACTTGAATCCGGTGCCCGCGGCGCAATCACCGTGGCGTGTGCCTGCGCCGTGGCGGGCATGATCGCCGGCTGCATCACCGTCACCGGCCTTGCCTCCACCATGATCAACGGCATCGTTGCGCTGGCGGCGGACGCCAAGATCCTCGGTCTGCTGCTGACCATGCTGTGCTGCATCGTCCTCGGCATGGGCGTGCCCACCACCGCGAACTACTGCATCATGGCCTCCACCTGCGCCCCCATTCTGGTGCAGCTGGGCTTCCCCGAGGTGGCGGCGCACTTCTTCGTGTTCTACTTCGGCATCGTTGCGGACATCACGCCTCCCGTGGCACTGGCGGCCTACGCGGGCGCGGCCATCGCCAAGTCCAACCCGATGAAAACGGGTCTTGTGGCGACAAAGCTCGCCATCGCCGCGTTCATTGTGCCGTACATATTTGCCTACAACCCCGTTATGCTCTTTGAGAATGTGGACGGATGGTGGCACATCGTGCAGATTTCCATCACCGCCGTCATGGGTCTGTTCGGCATCGCCGCCGCGCTCAACGGCTATCTCTACCGCCATATTCACTGGCTGCTGCGGTTGGTGCTCGTCGCGGGCGGTCTCGGCATGATGATTCCCGGCACACTCACCGATGTGATCGGCTTCGCGCTGGTGGCGGCGGTCATCGTCTATCAGAAGCTCACCGCGAAAAAGCACGGCGAAGCCCCCGTTATGAAGTCGTAAGGTTTTCCGCAAAAAAACACCCCCGCATATGTGCGGGGGTGCTTTTTTACACTTTGTTCATACATTTCCACACATTTTGCCTGAAATGTTAGCATGGACAGCTTGCAAAATCTGCCCAAATAAGGTATGATTGTTCAGACAAAACAGCCTCTATTGTATGAAAGGGAGGGGTATCTATGGCACAGACCACGCGAAACGCCATCCGCAAGGGCTTTCTGGAGCTGCTGGAGCAGCGTCCGCTCGATAAGATCTCCGTGGTGGACATTGCCGAGCACTGCGGCATCAACCGCAACACATTTTATTACTACTACTGCGACATCTACGCCCTGGTACGCGAGGTGCTGGAAACGGAGCTGGAGAGCGTCCTCAACGCCCAGCCGCCCTGCCACAGCTGGCGCGAGCTGCTCATGCGTGTCACGGCGTTCATGCGCACAAACCGCCGCGCCGTCTATCACCTCTATCGCTCCAACCAGCGCGACCTGCTGGAAAACGAGTATTATCAGGTGGCCTACCGCACGGCGGAGGCTCTTGTGCGCAGCACCGCCGAGGGACTTACCGTGTCGGAGGAGGACATATTCGCGCTCTCCTCGCTCTACACCGCCACGCTGGTGGGACTGCTACAGGGCTGGCTGCACGAGGGCATGAAGCAGACGGAGGATCAGTTTCTCCAGCGCGTCAGCTACCTCACGGAGGGCTCCCTGCGCCGCGCACTGGAGCGCAGCAGCGCGGGAGGGATGTCTTGAGCGGCTTTTTCAGGTGCATTCTCTACGCCCTTGCGCTGGCTCTGCTGGCGCACCCGCTGGGACAGGCTCTGCCGTCAGACTGCTTTCACCCCGGAAAATTCCCCTTTCGCCCGTGGAAATGGGAGAAAAACGGGCGCGTTTACACCAGGCTGGCCATCGACAGCTGGAAGACCCTCGTGCCGGACATGAGCCGTTTCCTGCCGGACATGGTGAAAAAGCAGCTGCCCGCCGATACCGCCGCCGTCACCGCCGCGCAGTGTACCGCACTGGTGCAGGAAACCTGCCGCGCCGAGACGGTACACGCCGCCTCCTGCCTTCTGGGGCTGCCGTTTCTGCGCCTGTGGCGCGGCTGGGGCGGTGTGACCGTGCTGGCGGTGTGGGTGCTTCTGGCCAACCTGCCCTTTATCCTCATTCAACGCTACAACCGCCCGCGCCTCGTGCGTCTGGCATCACTGCTGCAAAAACGCGAGCAGCGGAAAGGAGACACCCATGCGCATACTGATACTGACCTGTAATACCGGCGGCGGGCACAACGCCGTGGCCGCCGCCCTGACCCAGAGCCTTCAGGCACGGGGAGCGGCCTGCGATGTGATGGACGGTCTGTCCTTCATCTCGCAGAAGGCGTCCCGCTTTGTCTCGAAGTGGCACACGCGCTTTTACCGCCGCTATCCCAAGCTCTACAAGGCGGGCTATATGTCCGCCGAGGAGAATGCCGAGATGGATCGGCGCGACAGCCCCGTCTACCGCTACATTGCCCGCGCTGCCCGCCGCCTCAGCCGCACCGTGCAGTCCGGCGACTACGATGCCGTGATCTGCGTCCATGTCATCCCCGCCATGATGATGACCGCGCTGAAGCAGTCGGGGGCGTCGTGCCCGCTGTTCTGCTTCGTGGCGACCGACTACACATGCAGTCCCACCGTGGGAGCCTGCACCCCCGACATCTGCGTTATCCCCCACGCCGAGCTGACGGAGGAGTTCGTCCGCTGCGGCATCGAGCGTGACCGCATTCTGCCTGCGGGCATCCCCGTCCGTGCAGCCTTCCGTGCTCGCGGTGATCGCACCTCTGATCGTACCGCTGCTCGCAGGGAGTTAGGGCTGCCCGCCGAGGGGCGGCATATTGTTCTCATGTCCGGCAGCATCGGCTGCGGGCCGATGGGCGATGTGGCCGAGGAGTTGGATATGCGGCTTGAAAAGGGCGATTTTGCAACGGTTCTCTGCGGCAGCAACAAGCACATGCGCTACGCACTGGGGCTGCGCGGGCTGCACCGCGTGGAGGCGGTCGGCTTCACCGCGCAGGTGCCCCTTTACATGGACAGTGCCGATGTCCTTGTCAGCAAGCCCGGCGGCATCAGCATCACCGAGGCGGGCACACGCGGCGTGCCGCTCCTGCTGGCGGACATGGTGGGCGGGTGCGAGACGCGCAATCAGGAGTTCTTCACCGCCCACGGCTGGGCAAAGGCCTGCCCGCCGGAGGCTATGGCGGAGGAGGCACTGCGCTTTCTGGACGATGGCGCGGCGAGTGCCGCCATCGTCGCCGCGCAGCACCGCGACTTTGACGGTCTTGCCGCCGACCGTATCGCCGATGCTGTGCTCGAGCGCTGCGGTCCTGCACAGACCTGTGATTTTTAGCGTTTTATCCCCTTGCGGGGCGGCGGCATTTATGCTAAAATGGGTGAAAATTCGCCCGAAAAGAGACTCGATTTATGAAAAGTTGCAATATAGTGCGGCCATTTCCCCTGCCCGTAAAGCTCCTGCTTCTGACAGTGCTGCTGGCAATGCTGTCGCCCTCCGCCGCGTATGCCGACGACCGCGCCTATACCTTTCAGCTGACCGTCAACGGCGAGACGACCTGCCGCGCTGCCACAGGCGACACCGTGACGGTGACGCTGCTCCTGCGCCGCACGGCGGGTGAGGGCGCGATGTACGCCGTACAGGACGAAATCGTGTTCGACCCCGCGTTTTTGGCCTATCAGCCGGACAGTCTGCTGCTGCGCGGCGGCGTGGAGTCCTCTGTGGTGACGCTGCGGGACGGCCGGCAGGCCGTGTACATGAACTATGTCGCGTTCGACAGCGGCGCCGATTGGGAGGCAGAAACGGTACTCGGTTCCTTTCGCCTCACGGTTTTGGCGGCGGAGGGAACCTCCGGCATTTACCACAGCGGCTGCGCCGTGTCCGCGCAGGACGGTATGACCTTTTACCCCGTGACCGCACAGGACGCATTCGTGGAGGTATCGGAGCAGTGCCGCGTGACCTTTGAGACGAACGGCGGAAGTGCCGTGCCGCCGCAGCTCGTGCAGCGCGGTGCGCTTCTTGCCGATATTCCGTCTCCCACGCGGGAGGGCTGCTCCTTTGCCGGCTGGTATACGGACATCGACCTCACCGCACCGTGGAACGCGGACGCACCTATTGACGCAAACATGACGCTCTACGCCGCGTGGCAGCCCGCCGCGTCTGAAAGCGGCAGCGGCAGCGCACTCGCCGCTGCTGTCCTCCTCCTTTCTGCCGGAGGGTTCGCCTGTCACCGCCTGCGCAAACGCGGGCGAGCGTGAGGGGGAATCCATTGCGGACTTCCACTATGCCTGCAAATCCCGCATATGGCGAATTTTAATGAAAATTTCGTGCTTTTAACTGCGAAAGTATGGGACATCTAACGGTTGACATCTGCGCCCTATGGCGGTAAGATTACGGCAACAAAAATGTATCGGCCGATTTCCGGCGGAAAGGAGACACCTCATGGCTCGTCACATGCTGCACAGCGATATGATCCATAACGACATGGCCGCAAGCCGTGCCGCCGTCTCCTATTATGCCGGCAACCGCTCCTACTTTTGGGGCTTTTATTGGTACGCCTATTTTACCCCGCGATACCAGTTGCCGGCTGTGAAGAATTGAACCCGACTTCCTGTTTTCATGGAAAACAAGTGTGAAGCGGCTTCGTCTTACAGGCGGAGCCGCTTTTCAGTTTATATACACGACTATAAAACAACAACAAAAACAAAGGAGAGAAAAAACAATGACTGCTATTCTCTATGCGGCTGTCATCTTCGTGGTATTCGCCATCGGAGATGCCATCTCCGTCAAGACAAAGGCCATCGTATCCATGCTGCTGGTGGCCTCCGTAGTGTTCCTGCTGGGCTTCTGGACGGGGCTGTTCCCCACCAACATGTTCGCCGACTCCACCCTGCTGAGCATGGCCGGACTGCTTGTGACCATGCTGCTGGTACACCTCGGCACGACCATCCGGCTGCGTGATTTCGGTGCACAGTGGCGCACCGTCATCATCGCCGCCGTCGCCTGCATCGCCATCTCCGTCGCCGTGTTCTTCCTCGGCCAGCTCGTCATTGACCGCGGCTACGCACTCGTCGGCGCGCCCATCCTGTCCGGCGGCGTGGTTGCCACGCTGACCATGCAGGACATGGCGAATAAGGCCAATCTGCCCGACCTCGCCGTTTTCGCCACGCTGGTTATGTGCGCGCAGGGCTTCGTGGGCTACCCCGTCGCCTCCCTTTGCCTCAAGAGTGAGGCCAAGCGCATCAAGGCGCAGCTGGACGCGGGCGAGCTTCAGGTCGATTCCTCCGCTGCTGCGGCACAGGCTGCCGCCGCAGGGCGCAAGAAGCTCATCCCCGCCCTGCCCGACAAATACAACACCCCCAACGCCGTTATCGCCAAGGTCATTCTGGTCGCGCTGCTGTCCGTGTGGGTGTCCAGCCTGTTCAACGATGCCGTCAACAAGCTGGTCTGGTGCCTGATCTTCGGCGTGCTGTGCAAGGAGCTGGGCTTCCTCGATGAGGACGCGCTGGGCAAGGCGCACGCCACGGGTATCGTGATGCCCATCATCACGCTGTCCATCTTCACCAACCTCGCCAGTGCCACCCCCGAAATGGTGGGCAGTATGCTCGTTCCCCTGCTGGTCTGCGTGGTCATTGGCACGATCGCCTTCGCCGTGGTATCTATCCTTGTCGGCAAGGTCTTCGGCTACAGCTGGCAGATGTCCGTGGCCATCGGCAGCTCCTGCCTGTTCGGCTTCCCCGGCACGGTTATCATCTCCAATGAAGTCTCCGAGTCCACGGGCACTACGGCGGAGGAGAAGGCCGCCATCAACGCGCAGATCATGCCCAAGATGCTGGTGGCCGGTATGGTCACGGTGTCCATCACCTCCGTGCTGGTGGCCGGTGTTATGAGCAACTGGCTGTAAAAAACAGCGTTTTCGAGTTTTGCGTATTGAGCTTTGAGAAAGGAGTTCCTTACAATGTCTGATATTCGCACCTATGTTGACAGTATTTACGACGAGCTGGTCGCCATCCGCCGTGACATTCACGCCCACCCCGAGCTGGGTATGCAGGAGACGCGCACCTCCGCCCTTATCCGCTCCGAGCTGGAGAAGATGGGCGTGGACGAGATACAGCAGCCTCTGCCCACCGCTGTGGTCGCACTTATCCACGGCAAGAAGGGCGCGGGCAAGTGCGTGGGGCTTCGCGCCGACATCGACGGTCTGCCCGTCCATGAGGAGACGGGGCTGCCCTTCGCCAGCGAGTACGAGGGCAAGATGCACGCCTGCGGCCATGATCTCCACACGACCATGCTGCTGGGCGCGGCAAAGACTCTCTGCCGGCTGCGCGACAGCTTTTCCGGCACGGTCAAGCTGATCTTTGAGCCGAGTGAGGACACCATGCCCGGCGGCGCACGCGCACTGGTCGCGGCGGGTGTCATGGAGGATCCGCATGTGGACGCCATCTTCGGCCAGCATGTCTGCCCCTCCGAGAACGACACCGTGGGCTGCCTGAATCTGTACAAGGGCTACTACACCAGTGCCGTTGACCTGTTTCACATCACCGTCCACGGCAAGAGCGGTCACGGTTCCGCGCCGCATACCGCCCGCGATGCCATCGCCTGCGCCGGATACCTCATCACCGTTTTGCAGACCGTGGTCGCCCGCCGCATTGACCCCATGGACACCGCCGTGCTCACCGTGGGCACGATGTCCGGCGGCGATGCCGTGAACATCACGGCGGGCGAGGCGCAGATGGTCGCCGTCCTCCGCAGCTTCAGCGACAGCGGACGCGAAACCGCCATTCAGGAGGTGCAGCGCATCTGCAAGGGTATCGGCATTGCGTTTGACTGCAATATCGAGGTCAACCTTGAGGAGGGCTACGCACTCCAGTACAACGACCCCGCCATGATCGACCTTGTGAACAAGGCGGTCACGGAGGCGGGTGGCAAGGCGGAGTTCATTGAAAAGCCGTTCTCCGGCAGCGAGGACTTCAGTTTCTTCGGCAAGCTCACCGGCACCCCCTCTGCTTTCATGATGGTCAATGCCGGTCACGGCAAGGATCTTGTCTCTCTGCACAACGGCAAGATCGTCTTCAATGAGGAGGTCATCAAGCACGGCGTTACCGCCCTCGCCGCCATCGCCGTCGAATACCTGAATCACTGATTCGTTTCCTTCACAATTCCGCATATATCCGTGCACGGGAGCACCCCGCAGGGGTGCTCCCGTCAGTCTGGGAGCACCCTTGGGTGCTCTTTTTCATACGCTGACGGCGGCTGCGCTGCACGAGCGTCCTCGCCGGCCAGCCGTGCGATTCTTAGCGAA
>CAVDXW010000030.1:0-19502 GCA_963613145.1 Bacteroidaceae bacterium
GTGAAAACGAACTCGTTGCCGCACTCTTTGCACACTAAGGTCTTGTCTTCGTACATGATTTTACCCTCTCTTTGAGAAAAAATATATTGCGTTCAGCCTTTGCTGACATCGCCGGATAGAAGCTGCCGCGCTATTTTGCGGCGCAAACGCTGCACGGCATTGTCCACCGATTTGGGGGATCTGCCCACAGTTTCTGCGATCTCACGGCAGGTGAGACCGTCCAGATAATACCCTAAAATCTTTACCTCGAATTCGGACAGCAGCTTTTTCGCATTTTCCAGCAGAGCGGCAGTTTTTTCGCGGTCGATGACCCAACCCTCGGGATCGACATGGGCAAAGGAGAGATTCGCGTCAAAGAAAGAGGTATCCAATGGAACGGCTTGGTTGAGCGGTGAATGCTTGCCGGAGGCCGCAGCGCGCAGCGCGGAGTAGAGCCGCCTGCGGATACATGTCTCGGCAAAGGTGCAGAACGAGGCATCGTGCCCCGGTTCATACTCCCGTATGGCCTTTATCAGCCCGAACATGCCCTCCTGCATCAGATCCTCGCTGTCCCCTCCCGCCAGAAAGTACGGGCGTGCGCAGGAACGCACCAGTCGGTGATAGCGGTTCGCAAGGATCTCCTCGGCATTGCGGCTGCCCTGCTTCACCAAGGCGCAGAGAGATTCGTCGCTCAGCCTCTGCAAGCGGTCATATTCAGCACAAGTATTATTCACCATGTGTTATTATACCTTTTTGCAAAATAATTTGTCAAGAGACATGAGAAACTTTGTCAAAAATAACTCAAATTAGACGCCCTTCGCACAGATAAACAGACATAATTTCGTCAATAATGCCGTATCTGCTCAAAATTCAAGCTGCTGCTGTCCCGCAAAGGCAATGTGCAGGTGCTCATAGGCCTTCTGTGTGACGCAGCGTCCCCTCGGTGTGCGGGTTAAAAAGCCCAGCTGCATGAGGTAAGGCTCGTACACATCCTCCAGTGTCACCGCTTCCTCGCCGATAGTGGCCGCCAGCGTGTCCAGTCCCACAGGGCCGCCGCCATAGTTTTCGATGATGGCGCGAAGCATCCGCCTGTCCACAGTGTCAAGGCCGAGGAAGTCCACCTCCAGTGCCAGCAGAGCCTTGTCCGCGACCTCCTTGGTGATCTCCCCGTCCGCCATCACCTGCGCGAAGTCACGCACACGGCGCAGCATACGGTTGGCGATACGCGGTGTGCCGCGTGAACGCCGTGCTATCTCCATGGCTCCCTCCGGCTTGATGGGCACATTCAGGATACCGGCACTCCGCGTCACAATCTCGGCCAGCTCCTGCGGGGTATACAGCTCCAGCCGCAGCGTCACGCCGAAGCGGTCGCGCAGCGGTGCGGACAGCGAACCTGCCCGCGTGGTGGCGCCGATCAGCGTGAATTTCGGCAGGTCGAGGCGGATGGAGTTCGCACTCGGCCCCTTGCCGATGATGATGTCGATGGCGTAATCCTCCATAGCGGGATAGAGTATCTCCTCCACCGCACGGTTCAGGCGGTGTATCTCGTCCACAAAGAGGATGTCGTTTTCACTGAGGTTGGTCAGCAGTGCCGCCAGATCGCCGGGCTTTTCGATAGCGGGGCCGGAGGTGATGCGGATATTCACCCCCATCTCCTGCGCGATAATGCCCGCCAGCGTGGTCTTGCCCAGTCCCGGGGGGCCGTGGAGCAGCACATGATCCAGCGGCTCCGTGCGGCGGCGTGCCGCCTCAATGAAAATGGACAGATTCTGCTTCGCCTTCTCCTGCCCGATATACTCCGCCAGTGTGTGGGGGCGAAGCGACATCTCACCGCCGTCCTCGCTGAGAAAGGTCTTGGCGACAATAGGCTCCTCGTACAGGTCAGCCCCGAAATCAATACTCATGCGCGCTCCTCCCCTACTTCATCATGCGCTTCAACGCCTGACGGATGATGTCCTCCAGCGGCAGCGCGTCCATGTTGATGTCCTTCAGGGCGGCGGCGATCTCCGCGCTGCCGTAGCCCAGCACGGCCAGAGCCGCCTGTGCCTCTCCCCTCTTGCTGTGGGGTGCAGTGGATACGGCTGCGCCGCCGACAGAAACGCCGCCCGAAGCTTCCTCCCGTGCCAGCTTGTCTTTCAGCTCCAGAATCACGCGCTGGGCGATCTTTTTCCCGATACCGTTCGCGGAGGTCAGAGCCTTCACATCCTCCGTCACCACCGCCAAGGCCAACTGCTGCGGCGTAACGGCGGACAGCAGAGCCAGTGCCGCACGGGGCCCCACGCCGGACACGCCAATCAGCAGTCTGAAGCTGTGCAGCTCGCTCTGGTCGGCAAACCCGAACAGCTCCATGGCGTCCTCCCGCACATTCAGGTAGGTATACAGCTTGGCCTGCGCGCCCTTTTTGAGCTGTGACAATGTAAAATTCGTTGCGGCGCATGCATAGCCGACGCCGCCGCAGTCAATGACCGCAAGCCCCGCGTCGATCTCCGCCACCGTGCCGCTCACATAGTAAAACATCTTATACGGTCTCCTTTACATCGGGGTCTTTTCTCCGCAGCAGGCTGGTGGCACTGCGGGCGTGGCAGATAGCTATCGCCAGCGCGTCCGCCGCGTCATCCGGCTTCGGCACGGCCTTCAGCTTCAAAAGCCGCTTCGTCATGTCCATGACCTGCCGCTTCTCCGCCAGACCGTAGCCCACCACGGCCTGCTTCACCTGCATGGGCGTATACTCGAAAACGGGCACGCCCAGCCGCTCCGCCGTGCAGAGAATGACACCCCGCCCGTGCGCTACGGCGATGCCCGTGGTGATGTTCTTGCTGAAGAACAGCTCCTCAATGGCGATTTCATCAGGCTTCAGCTGCGAGAGCAGCGCGGTCATGTCGTTCTCAATCTGCACCAGCCGCGTGGCCAGCGGCAGTCCTGCCGCAGTGGTGACGGCTCCGTATTGCAGCATACGGACACTGCCCCGCTCGGACTCAATCAGCCCGAAGCCCACGATGGCGATACCGGGGTCGATGCCCAGAATACGCATAGCCGCCCCTCCGTTTCACAACATTTAACATTTGTTCTATTATAGCAAACCGGCGCAAAAATAGCAACAAAAAACCGCCCGAAAAACCGAGCGGCGCGGTAGCGCAATCGTTGCAGATGGATTTTTCGTCAAGACGAGACACAGCAGCTTGCCATACCTTGTGTATGGCAAGCTGCTGCAACGAAGTATTGGCGGAAAAGACACGCAAAGCCCTCATGCACGCGGGTGGGCTTTATTGTATACATCCTTCAACTGCCTTTTGACGACATGCGTATATATCTGCGTGGAGCTGATATCCGCGTGACCAAGCATCTCCTGGATAGAGCGCAGGTCGGCACCATTCTCCAGCAGATGAACGGCAAAGGAGTGGCGCAGGGTGTGCGGTGTAATGTCCTTTTCAATGCCCGCTCTCTCCTGATAGTACTTGATAATTTTCCAAAACCCCTGACGGCTCATGCGCTCGCCGTTCATGTTGACAAAGAGTGCCTTCTCCTCCTCATCGGCAATAAGACGGGGGCGGATACTGCTTATGTAGACCTCCAGTGCCTTCACAGCGACGGGATAGAGAGGAACGATACGCTCCTTGTCCTTGCTGCGGCAGCGAATGAACCCTGCGGACAGGTTGACATCGCCCGTATCCAGTCCGATCAGCTCGCTGACACGGATACCCGTGGCGTACAGCAGCTCCAGCATAGCGCGGTCGCGAAAGCCCTTTTCGTCCACGCACTTGGGCTGCTCCAGAAACAGCTCCACCTCGCGGTTGGTGAGTATCTCAGGGAACTTACGCTCTACCTTCATGGTGACAATGCCCTTGGCGGGATTTGTCTTGACCGCGCCAAGCTGCACCATGTAGGCGTAGAACGACTTTATGGACGCAGTGGAGCGCGTGACGGTCGCCGGGCTCTTGCCGTCGTGCGTCAGATGGAGCAGATACTCGTTGATGGTGTCCTTCTTCACCTTGCGCATATCCGTTGTTCCGTTGGCTGTCAGCCATGAGCGGAATTGATTCAGATCCCGCATGTAGGAGCTGAGAGTGTTGGCAGAGGAGTGCTTTTCCTCCGTCAGATAGTCGCGGTACAGCGCAACATAATCCGCCATATTCTCTCACTCCTCTCTCTTTCAGGATATGCGCGGCAATATCCACGCAAAAAACCGTGGCACAAGGGCGCACTCCGCCACTGTGCCGGTTAAAAGCACAAACACACAGATCATCAGCCGCTGCCGGTCTCTCGCCTCCGGCTTCTGATGCTCCGCCAGACGCCACGCAGCGGCAAAGCCGTCCGCCGCAGCAGTCAGCAGACATGGAATAACAATAAGGCATCGCGGTCCCAATGCGGCCAGTGCCAGCAGCACACCCTCCTTGCCCAGCGAAGCGGCAAAGCAGTGTACCGCGAAGGTCAAAAAGAAGCCCTGCGCCGCACAGGTCAGCGGTATCAGCATAACGCCCCACGCGGAAAAGCCCAACAGGAATACCGCCAGCGGATACCGCACATACACCCACACGACCTGTACCAATGCGGCACCGCTCCGCTCTCCGGCGGCCAGATGCGCATAGTCGGAGACATAGCCGCTCAGTGCCGACAGATCATCCGCGGACACCGCCCTGCAAGCTAAAAATCCCGCCAGCATACCGGCGGCATAGAACAGACACAGTATGTACAGCCGCGCCTGCGGCGGCTTGACGGCAGAAATGCGGCGATGTTGCAGCTTCATGGGCTCACCTCATCCAAAGACTATGAGGCAAGTCCGCAGATTAGAAGCACCAAAGCGTAATAATAAATATATGGCAAATTTACCAAAATCGCAAGTGCTTTTCCGTAAAAACAATTTTTTTGTAAATTATGTCAAAATATTATGTAAACATAATTATGTAAACCTCGTTTACCGACTCCCTGCGCGGCTTCGTGAAATCGACGAAACACCGACATGTAGTCAGACGCACCGAAATGCCGCACCACATATTGAAAAAAAGCGGCACGGTGAGCAGCCACGCCACCCGTTGCCGTGCCGTCAAGTAAAAAATTATCGAAAAACCTGTTTTCGTTATTTTAACCATGCCATGATTTATGTCACCGACCGTTTTCGCCAGTTTTCGCTCCTGCGATGCCCGTGGGACACTTTCCTTTTCCGCCGCCTCGTGCCTGTCAAGCCCGCCAGCAGTCCGCCGCCCCACACGGCGCAGGTCTGCCATAGCCCGCCTGCGGCAAACTGCGGCTCCGTCTCCCCTGTCAGTCCCGCCAGCCACATGGCAGCGTATACGCACGCCGCGACCGCCATAGCCCTCGGCAGTGCGCCGCCGCTCCCCCTTCGCACCGCCGTGCGCCCGCCGCAAAAACATGCCAGTGCGCTGACTGATGCCACCAAAGGGCGCATGGCCGCCTCTGGCAGCATACCCCGCGCCAGCAGCAGTGAGCCTATCGCCAGCCCCGCAAGCAGCACCGCTGCCGCCGCAGCCGCACCCAGCCAAGTCCCCGCGCCCACCAGTTGCCTCCAAGACATAAAAAATACCTCCCGCATAAGCTTTGTTCCAGCTTATGCGGGAGGTCTGTTTCTCTATGTGGGAAAATTACTCGGCATCTGTCTTTTCAGTTTCAGCCTCGGCAGGAGTCTCGGAGGCTTTCTCCTCCACGGCGGGAGCTTCCTCGGCGGCTTCGTCCTTCTTGGATTTTCTGCTGCTGACGGGACGCTGCTGTGCGGCGGCCTGCTCGTCCAGTGTGCCCACCTGACCGATAGCGGACTTGAGGAACTCCACGCGAACGCGATCCTCGCTCGTCTCAATGACGACGGTGCGGTCGGTGATGGCAACAACACGGCCATACACACCACCGATGGTGGTCAGCCAATCGCCCTTTTTCAGGGAGTTGCGCATTTCCTCCGCCTGCTTTTTCCGCTTGTTCTCGGGGCGGATCATCAGGAAGTAGAAAATGGCGATCATCAAAACGATCATCAAAAGTGTGCCGCTCATGCCGCCGGAGGTGGCAGTGGTAGCAGCAGTATCAGCGTAAGCGATCTGGATCATGGGACATTACTCCTTTTTTCAAACAAAGTGATACTATTATACATAGTTCTATGCCGTTTGGCAAGAGCTTTCATGCCCTCTCTGCCAGTTTTTTACTGTATTCCTCTCGGAATGCCGCAAAGCACCCTCCATCGAGGCTGTCGCGTATCCGCTCCGTCAGCTTGTTGTAGAAATACAGATTGTGCATCACTGCCAGACGCATACCCAGCATCTCCTCCGCCGTGAACAGATGGCGCAGGTAGGCGCGGCTGAAGCGACGGCATACGGGGCAGTCACACTCCGTGTCGATGGGTCGATCGTCCAGCTTGTATTTTGCGTTTTTGATGTTTATCGTGCCGCTCCATGTGAACAGTTTCCCGTGCCGTGCATTGCGGGCAGGCATCACGCAATCGAAGAAATCCACGCCCCGCGCCACGCCCTCGATGATGTTGCTCGGCGTACCCACACCCATGAGATAGCGCGGCTTGTCCGCAGGCATATAGGGCTCCACCGCCTCGATGATCGAGTACATCACCTCTGTCGGCTCACCCACCGCCAGCCCGCCGATGGCGTAGCCGTCGCAGTCTATCTTGGCGATCTCCTGCATGTGCCAGATGCGCAGATCGGCATAGGTTGCCCCCTGATTGATGCCGAACAGCATCTGTCGGGGGTTCACCGTATCCGGCAGGGCGTTCAGCCGATTGTGTTCCCGCTTGCACCGCTCCAGCCACCGCAGCGTCCGCTCGCAGGAGGCCTTGGCATAGTCGTAGGCCGCCGGATTCTCCACGCACTCGTCAAACGCCATGGCGATGTCACTGCCCAGATTGCTCTGGATACGCATACTCTCCTCCGGCCCCATGAAAATGCGGTGCCCGTCCAGATGGCTGGCGAAGGTCACGCCCTCCTCACTGATTTTGCGCAGTCCCGACAGCGAAAAGACCTGAAACCCGCCGGAGTCCGTCAGAATCGGGCCGTCCCAGCGCATGAATTTATGCAGGCCGCCCATGGCCCGCACCACGTCGTCGCCGGGACGCAGGTGCAGGTGGTAGGTGTTGGACAGCTCGATCTGCGTACCGAGCCGATCCTTCAAATCCACCGCGCTGACACCGCCCTTGATTGCCGCCTGCGTGCCTACATTCATAAATACGGGGGTCTGCACCTCACCGCCGTGGGCGCAGGTAAATACCCCGCGCCGTGCAGTCCCCTCTTTCTTAATAACCTTGAACATTCATTTCTCCCGTCAAATCGTAAAATAGCACAGTATAATCATTGGACGAGCATCGCGTCGCCGTGTGCTATGCGATGGCTGATTTCGCCCCTGCCTGCATAGTAATTTATCACATATCCCCGCTATTTTACAGAAACAAAGCGCAGCAGTCAAGACCGCCGCGCCTCGTTCTGCAACTTTTTTAGTGCGCTTCTACAACGGGAACGCTTTTCATATAGCAGCTATCAGGGCTGAGGTCTACCTTGTTCGACCAAACCTTATTGCTGTCTACGCTTGGGTCAATGTCCCAAGCGATGCAGTCGCAGTCGTCCAAATATACCCTTTTGAAATTAGTCAGCTCTCGGAACGGGGCAAATACCGTTCCGTCTACCAAGATCGGCTTGCAGTCGAGTGACCGCACTTCCCCGTTGTCAAACCTTAATCGCAAGGAAAAGTCATCGTTCGCAACGACCGACACGATGCGCTTTCTCCCGCTTGCAAAATACTCCGCCGTTTCACGATCAAAGCCCTTGTCCAAATAGCTCTGCACCTTCTTCGCATACTCAGTATTCGGATATGCGATACCGTCGGAAATATACATCAAGGCACCTCCTTACTTCATGGGTTCGATAGCAAAAAGCTCCTGCTGTTTTTCAGCGAGATCCCAGTTTTCGAGCAGTTCTTCTTGATGGAACGCCGCCCAGCCAAGAAGCATCTTCAACTGCTTGCTCGGAATTGAGCCCTCGATTACTTCAAGGTCGCGGATGGATACGATTACTTCCTCACCGCCGTATTTTGCGTGAAAATGAGGCGGCTGATGCTCTCGCCAGTTAATGTAGATTTTGATGCCTCGAAACATACAGATAGTCGGCATATAAGAAATTCCTCTCTTCTCAAAAAATCTTTACAGGCCTTCAGAGCAAATCGTTCTTCAAGTCATCCATGCTGTGATAGATCTTGTACTTCTCAGGGTGCTTTTCCATTTCTTCCGCTTCCTTCATCGCAGCTATGGTGTCCGCGTTGGGAACCTCGCGCTGGATGGTAAACGGAATACAGTTCTCGCGGATCGACTGCCGCAGGAAAATGTTGATTGCGGTGGACAGGTCAAGGCCGAAGTCCGCAAACAGCTCTTGCGCCTGCGCTTTCACATCGGCGTCGATGGAAATGCTGGTCGATACTTTCGCCATCTGAAATCACTCCTTTTTGCTTGTTACCTATACTATACCACATTATGCTGCAAAGTCAATATGTTATACATATTTTATGGCAAGAAAGTAGAGTTGCAGAAGTCACTATGTGCGAATTAACCGATGCTTATAAACGACACATTTTTCTGTAAAATTTGATTTTTTTCTGAATTATATTGAAATTCATTGTTTTAATGCGCTAAAGATCAGAAAATGAGCATTGCGTCGCCAAACGAAAAGAACCGATACCTCTCCTCCACCGCTTGACGGTAGGCGTTCAGAATATTCTCGCGCCCCGCTAGTGCCGACACCAGCATGATTAGCGTAGATTCCGGCAGATGGAAGTTTGTCACAAGGGCGTCCGTCGCCTTAAAGCGATAGCCGGGATAGATGAAAATGTCCGTCCATCCCGCGCTGGCAGTCACCGTGCCGTCCTCCGCAGCCTGGGATTCCAGTGTGCGGCAGCTCGTCGTGCCCACGCAGATGACCCGCCTTCCGTTTTTCCGCGTCTCGTTGATAATATCCGCCGTTTCCTGCGGTATCACGCAGTATTCGCTGTGCATGGTGTGGTCGGCTATCTCCTCCTCCTTCACAGGGCGGAATGTGCCAAGCCCCACATGAAGTGTAACATACCCCACCTTTACACCCATTGCCTGCACTCGTTCCAGCAGTTCCTGCGTAAAGTGCAGCCCCGCCGTGGGCGCAGCCGCCGAGCCGTTGACCTTGGAGTACACCGTCTGATACCGCTCGCTGTCTTGCAGTTCCTCCTTGATGTAGGGCGGCAGCGGCATTTTGCCGAGCCGCTCCAGCACCTCCAAAAAGATGCCCTGATACTCGAATTGCACCAGCCGATTGCCGTCGGGCAGCTCGTCCACAATCTCCGCCGTCAGCTCCCCGCTGCCGAAGGATACCCTCGCGCCCTTCCGCAGTTTCTTGCCGGGCCGCACCAAACACTCCCACACGCTGTCGCCCTTGTCGATGAGAAGCAGTATTTCGCACGCACCGCCGCCGGGTACGCGATGACCCAACAGTCGAGCGGGCAGCACTCGGGAGTTATTCAGGATCAGGCAGTCGCCGGGGTGCAGATACTCCGGCAAATCGTAGAAATGACGATGCTCCGTCTCCCCCGTTGTCTTGTTCAGCACCAACAGCCGTGAGCCGTCTCGCCGCTCCAGCGGTGTTTGGGCAATTAGCTCTTGCGGCAGGTCGAAATAAAAATCATGTGTTTTCATGTCATATCACTCGTTTGTCTCAGATTTGCATACCGCACTATATTATAGTATACTTCCCGCCGTTATGCAACGCTTTTCCGCGGAAATCTCGCTGCGGCGCGAGAAAAGCCGCGGTCATACCGCGGCTTTTCTAAAGAAGCTTATCTTATATGTTATAAATGTGCGGCTCACACCAAAACGGCGCGGTGGAACACCTTTTTACCCTTCTTGATGATTACGCCGTCACCCGTGAACTGCTCACAGGGGAAGGTCTGCTCGATGGCGGACACCTTCTCGTCGTTGACGGCCACGCCGCCCTGCTGCACCAGACGGCGCGCCTCGCCCTTGGAGGCGGCCAACCCGCACTTGACCAGCAGTGTCAGAACATCGATGCTGCCGCCGCCGAAGTCGTCGTTGCTCAGCTCCGTGGTGGGCATATTCTCGGCATCACCGCTGCCGGAGAACAGCGCACGGGACGCGGCCTGCGCCTTGTCCGCCTCCTCCTTGCTGTGTACCAGCTTTGTCAGCTCGTAGGCGAGGATCTCCTTGGCATCGTTGAGCTGCGAGCCCTCCCACTTGTCCATCTTGTCGATCTCCTCCAGCGGCAGGAAGGTCAGCATACGGATGCACTTGAGCACATCGGCATCACCGACATTGCGCCAGTACTGATAGAACTCGAACGGACTCGTCTTGTTGGGATCCAGCCACACCGCGCCCTTGGCGGTCTTGCCCATCTTGTTGCCCTCGGAGTTCATCAGCAGCGTGATGGTCATGGCGTGGGCGTCCTTACCCAGCTTCTTGCGGATCAGCTCCGTGCCGCCCAGCATATTCGACCACTGGTCGTCGCCGCCGAACTGCATATTGCAGCCGTAATGCTGGAACATGTAGTAGAAGTCATAGCTCTGCATGATCATGTAGTTGAACTCCAAAAAGCTCAACCCACGCTCCATGCGCTGCTCATAGCAGCGGGCGCGGAGCATATTGTTCACGCTGAAGCAGCCGCCCACCTCGCGCAGCATTTCAATATAGTTCAGCGGCTTCAGCCACTCGGAGTTATACAGCATCAGGGCTTTCCCGTCGGAGAAGTCGATGAACTTCTGCATCTGACGCTTAAAGCACTCCGCGTTGTGCTTGATGGCGGCATCATCCAGCATCTGCCGCATATCGGTACGGCCGGAGGGGTCGCCAATGAGCGTTGTGCCGTCGCCGATGAGGGCGATAGGCTTGTTGCCCGCCATTTGCAGCCGCTTCATCAGGCACAGTGCCATAAAGTGTCCCACATGCAGAGAATCCGCCGTGCAGTCAAACCCGATGTAGAAGGTCGCCCTTCCGTTGTTGACCATCTCACGGATCTCTTCCTCGTTAGTGACCTGCGCGATCAGACCACGCGCCGTCAGTTCCTCATAAATACCCATAGCTTCGATTTCCTTTCTGTATTTTCATTTGTTTTGTTCTGACAGGGAATAAAAAACGCCCCCTGTCAACTGACAGAGGGCGATGCAAACGCTCGCGGTACCACCTCATATTCGCCGCGTCCTCGCGGGCACGGCCTCATCGGGTGCAGACACACCCTATCGCTGTAACGGGCGAACCCGACACATCCCTACCGGCGCGTTCCGCGTTTTCAGGAGGCTGCTCCGGGATGTATTCACACGCCTCTCCCTCTCCCCCTTGCACCACACGGGGTCTCTCTCGGCAGGTCTGAGATGCGCTACTTATTCCCTTCATCGCTGTTGCGGTATCAAGTTGAGGCTATTGTAGCAGATTTTTTTCGTTTGTCAACCACTTTTTTCGCAGAGAGAAAGCTTTTTTACAAGCCTGCTCGGAACGCCTCCGCCTGTACCAGCAGCTCCTCCGCGCCGTCCAGCATGGTTTGTGAGACATGGCTGCCGCCGGTGAGCCGCGCCAGCTCCTGCCGCCGTTGCTCTCTGTCCAACCGCCGCACCTCGGTATAGGTGCGCCCGTTCCGCTCGCCCTTCTCCACGGAGAAATGCACATCCGCCATCGCCGCGAGCTGCGGCAGATGCGTCACGCACAGCACCTGCTTTCGACGGCTGATACGCGCCATTTTTTCCGCCACCTTCTGCGCTGCCCGGCCGGAAACGCCCGTATCCACCTCATCGAACACCATTGTTCCGACCCGATCCTGCTCGGACAGCACATTTTTCATCGCCAGCATGATACGCGCCAGCTCGCCGCCGGAGGCGATCTTGTGTATCGGCCGCAGCTCCTCGCCTACATTGGCGGACATGAGAAACCGCACCGTGTCCGCGCCGTCGCCGTCCAAGGGCTTCTCTGCAAAGTCTACGGCAAAGCGTATTTTGCCCATGTCGAGCTGCCGCAGCTCCGTCAAAATCTGCTCCGTCAGTCGTTCCGCCGCTGCTTTTCGGGCAGCGGACAGCTCTTGCGCCGCCTGTAGCGCCGATTTCTCCGCCCTGCCAAGCTCTTGCTCCAGACGCAGCAGCGTGTCGCCTGCGTCCTCAATCTGCGCCAGCTCCTCCGTGCAGCGGTGCAGATATTCCAGCATATCCTCCACCGTGGCACCGTATTTCTTTTTCAGGCGGTACAGCTGATCCATGCGGCTCTCCACCCGATCCAGCTCACCGGGCGAGACATCCAGCTCTCCACGCTTATCCTCCACCGTGGCGGCTATGTCGTACACCTCGCTGTACGCCTCGCTCAGCCGCTCGCAGAGCGCGGCGAAGCCGTCATCCAAGTGCCGCACCGCACCGAGCGCGTCCTGCGCCTGCCGCAGTGCACTGAGCGCACCGCCGCCGCTGTAGTCCCCGTTGAGGGCATAGTCCGCGCCGGCCACGGCGGAGAGAAATTTCTCGGCGTTGCGCAGCATTCCCCGCCGCGCCGTCAACTCTTCCTCCTCGCCGCGTTTCAGCTTGGCGCGTTTCAGCTCCTCTATCTGGTATTGCAGCGTATCCACGCGGCGCATTTTCTCCGCCTCATCCATCTGCAACGCTCCGATCTGCCGTCTTATATCTGTAAAGCGTTTATACTTTACTGCATACGCATTTATAAGACTTTCCGTTTTTCCGAAGCGGTCGAGGTACCCTATGTGCTGCTCCTCGTCCAAAAGCTGCTGCCCATCGTGCTGTCCGTGGATATTCAGCAGCCTCGCGCCCAGCGTTTTGAGCTGTCCCACCGTCACGGGGCGACCGTTTACGCGGCAGACATTCTTTCCGTCCGCGTGTATCTCGCGCTGCAAGAGCAGCGTCCCGTCCGACTCCGGCTCGATGCCGAGCGATTCCGCCAGCGCAGGCTCCGTCTCGGAGAAGGTCGCACCCACAAACGCCTTATCCGCCCCCGTGCGTATCAGCTCACGGCTGGTGCGCTGTCCCAACACGGCACTCAGGCTGTCGATGACGATCGACTTACCCGCGCCTGTCTCGCCGGTCAGGGCGTTGAAGCCCGGCGCAAACTCGATGTCCGCCGCCTCGATGACGGCGATATTTTCAATATGCAGCAGCTCCAGCATACCGCTTTCCCTCCTTAGTGCAGCGTCTGCCGCACCTGCTCACAGAAATCCGCGGCGTGGGCACTGTCGTGAAACACCAGCAGCACCGTATCGTCACCGGCCAGCGTTCCCACGATGTCCGTATCCTCCATGCTGTCCAGCGCGAAGGCCGCAGCGTTGGCCATGCCATTCATCGTCTTGATGACCGCCAGATTCTGCGCCGCCTCCGCCGACACCACGCACTCGCGGAATATCGTCTGCAATTTTTCCTCAAAGTTCAGCTTGGGCATCCGCGCCGACACCGCGTAGCGATACCCGCCCCTTCCGTCGGGAGCCTTCACCAGATGGAGCTGCTTGATGTCGCGGGAAACGGTGGCCTGTGTACAGGCGAAGCCCCGCTCCGCCAAAAGCTGCATCAGCCGCTCCTGCGTCTCCACCGCGTTCTCCTCGATCAGCTGCAAAACAGCGGTTTGCCGGTCATTTTTCATGCTTCAACGCCTCCGTTCCCATTTTGGAATCCAGTATCTCACAAAAGCTTTTCTTGCTCAGCCGCACCAGCTTCGTCACGAATTTCGACTGCCTTACGCGGACAATATCCCCGTTGCGCAGGGAGAACGCTTTGCCGCCGTCCACGGAGAGATAGACGAATTTTCGGTTGGCATCCGCCGCCTCCACCAGTATGGTGTGCTCCGGCGCAAGCACATAGCTCACCGCTCGCGTGGAGTGGGGGCAGATCGGTGTCAGCAGCAGGTTGCGCGCCGTGGGCTCGACAATAGGACCGCCCGCCGCCATGGAATACCCCGTGGAGCCTGTGGGCGTAGACACGACACCACCATCGCCCGTAATGCGCGTCAGCCGTCCCTCCTCGGTGGACACATCCAGCCGTACCACCCGCGCTATGCTCCCCTTGGAGATAACCGCATCGTTCAGCGCGATATTGCTGTACACGGGCTTGCCATCGCGCAGCACCGTCACATCCAGCATCATCCGCGCCTCCACGGTAAAGCTCCAGTCCTTCAGATCGATGAGCCTCTCCAGCTCGTTCGGCTCCAGCTCTGACATGAAGCCCAGACTGCCCAGATTGATGCCCAGCACGGGCACACCGTGCAAAGCCACCGTCCGCGCCAGATGCAGAATTGTCCCGTCACCGCCGAAAGCGATGAGCATATCCGCCCGCTTGATCTCCTGCTGAAGCTGGCGGATGGGAACGCCCAGCTGGTCATCGTAGCCCTCGCGGTGGAACGGCAGACACACCACCGTTTCAAAGCCGATGGCCTCCAGCAGCTCCTTGGCGCGCTTGGCAATCTTTAATTCGCCGTCCCGATAGGGGTTCGGGCAGAGAATAACTCGCTTCATGCTTCTCCGTGACCTTCCTTCAGCTCAGAATGGGAGGCGTCCACCAACGCCCGCAGATCGGGGATGCAGTCCTCCCCGCCGCTCTTTTTCAGATACCCCAGATATTCGATATTCCCCTCCGGCCCGCGGATGGGAGAATATGTAATACCAAGTACTGTAAAGGTATTATCCTTTGCATGTACAAGAAACCCCTCCAGTACCTTAAGATGCACCTTCGGGTCGCGGACAACACCCTTTTTCCCCACCTTTTCGCGTCCCGCCTCAAACTGCGGCTTGATAAGGCAGGCCACCTCACCGCCATCCCGCAGCAGGGCGTGCAGCGCGGGAAATATCAGCTTCAGGGAGATAAAGCTCACATCCACGGACGCGAAATCCAGTTCCTCGGGTATCTGCTCACGGCTGAGATAGCGGGCGTTCGTGCGCTCCAGGCAGACCACGCGCTCATCGTTGCGCAGCCTCCAGTCCAGCTGGCCGTAGCCCACATCCACGGCATAGACCCGCAATGCACCGTTTTGCAGCATACAGTCCGTAAAGCCGCCGGTGGACGCGCCTATGTCGGCGCACACCTTGCCTGTCAGGGTGATGGGAAAGGTCTGCATTGCCTTTTCCAGCTTCAGTCCGCCGCGGCTCACATACCGCAGTGCGTGGCCGCGCACCTCCACGGCGGCATCCTCCGCCACCGCCGTGCCGGGCTTGTCCGACCGCTGTCCGTCCACGAACACCAGCCCCGCCATAATGGTCGCCTGCGCCTTCTGGCGGCTTTCACACAACCCGCGCTCGGTCAGCAGAACATCCAGTCTCGTTTTTTTGCTCAAGTCAGCACCTCCCGCACCGCCTGTGCGATACCGTCCGCGTCCAGTCCCAGCGCGTGCCAGAGCTGCGCGGTGCTGCCCTGCGGCGGGAGCACCGTCCCTGCATTCCGCAGCAGCACCCGCTCCGCGTCCGCGCCGCACTCCGCCAGCAGTGCGCCCAGCCGCTCGCCCATGCCGCCCATGCGGAGCTGATCCTCAACAATCACCAGCCGCTTCACGCCGCCCAGTGCCGCGCACACCTCGCTGCCGCTCAGCGGCGACACAATGTTTGCCTTTATCACACGCACGGAAATACCCTCGTGTTCCAGCGTCTCCGCCGCACGGAGAGCCTCCCCCGTCAGAATACCGCAGGTGATGACGGCGGCCTCCTGCCCTTCTCGCAGCACACGGATGGCCGCGCCGTCCCACGAGCCGTCATACCCGCTCTCTCCGCCGCGGGGATACCGCACCGCCACGGGCGCGTTCATCTCCAGCACCGCATGGCGCAGCATCTGCCGCAGCTCCGCGAAGCTCGCGGGAGCGAGCACCGTCATGCCGGGTATCTGGCTGAGATAGTCCAGACAGCCGTGGTGTGTTTCTCCGTCCGCGCCCACGATTCCGCAGCGATCCACCGCCAGCACCGTATGCAGTCCCTCCAACGCCATATCCTGCACCAGCATATCATAGCCGCGCTGCAAAAAGCTGTCGTACACGGCGAACACGGGCACAAGTCCCTGCTTTGCCATGCCACCCGCCATGGCCACGGCGTGACCCTCGGCGATACCCACATCGAAGAACCTCCGTGGGAACTCCTTTGCAAACCCCGTCAGCCCCGTGCCGTCCGCCATGGCAGCGGTGATAGCGCATACGCGCTCATCCTGCCGCGCCAGCTCGCGCATGGTCTCGCCGAACACGCGGGAAAATGTCTCCCCGTTCTCCTTATATATCTTTCCCGTGGCGGGATCGAACGGCGGCACACCGTGGAATTTCTCCGGCTCCCGAATGGCGTAGTCATAGCCGTTGCCCTTGACCGTTTGGACATGCACCAGCACAGGACGCTTTGCCTCCCGCGCCTCGCGCAGCACGGTCGTCAGCCGATGCACATCGTGCCCGTCCACGGGGCCCATGTAGGAAAAGCCCATGTCCTCAAACATGGTGCTCACGGGCGGCAAGAGCGTCTTCTTCACCGCCGTTTTTACCTCGTGGCTCCACTCATACAGCGTCCGACCCGCAGGGAGCTTTTCCAGTATCTTTCTGTACCGCTTTTTCAGCTTGTAGTACCTCGGCTCCGTCCTTATGCGGGACAGATGCCGTGACAGGCCGCCCACATTGCGGTCAATGGACATGCCGTTATCGTTTAGGATAACCACCAGCGGCTCGCCGCTGTCCCCGGCGTCGTTCAGTCCCTCAAAGCTCAGACCGCCGCCCATCGCGCCGTCACCGATGACCGCCACCACCTGATATGTCTGCCGCAGCAGCGTCCGCGCCCGCGCCATGCCGAGTGCCACGGATACGGAATCCGAGGCGTGTCCCGCCATGAACGCATCGTGCTCGCTCTCGTAGGGCTTGGGAAAGCCCGAAAGCCCGCCAAACTGCCGCAGTGTTCCGAATAGCTCACGCCGTCCCGTCAGTGCCTTATGCACATAGCATTGATGTCCCACATCCAGCACCAGCCGATCCGTGGCGGTATCAAACACGCGGTGGATGGCGACCGTCAGCTCCACCGCACCCAGATTGGACGCCAGATGCCCGCCGGTGCGGGACACCTGCTCCACCAAAAACTGCCGCAGCTCTTGGCACAATACTGTAAGCTCCTCCTCCGACAGACGCTTTACATCTGCCGGAGAATTGATATTTTCTAAAATCAAAACCTTCTCCGTCCTTTATCCCATAGGCAGGGCAAAAGCCCACCGTCCCATTTTCCCCGTTATTCTACCATATCGCCGCAGGATTTACAACTGGTTTATGCAAGGTATTCTGTATATTCATGCGCATTCTTTACACCTGTCACCGACTTGTTACTTTTTTGTAATGACTTTGCCGCGCAGATTTGATACGATGTCATCGGTGGCAAATCACCGTTTCACCGCAGTACAGAGGAAAGGAAGGACAATCTATGACCAAAAACGGAAGGACAAGACGCATCGTGTGGCTCTGTATCTGCACCGCGATTGCAGCGGCTCTGCTGTTGTTCTTTTTTCTCCCGCGGCGGGCGGACAGGCTGATGCACCTGCCGGCGGTGTCCGAGGTGCAGTGCATCGATTTGGAGGATTCCCTCGTCACCCCGAACGGGTACAGCCGCTTTAACGACACGCACTACACCACCAGAGACACGGCACTGACGCAGGAGCTGTACCGGCTCCTCGCGCAGACGAAGCTGCGCTTCGTACAGCCAACGGGCGGCATCAAGACCTATCCCGAGGGTGACGGCAGTGCGCTGTATATTCTCAGCGTGTGGAACGATGAAAGCGTCTACCGCTCCCTCACCCTCCGGACGGACGGCATAGTTTATTGCGGCAAATACGGCTACCGCATGTTGGATAAAGCTCTGGTAGACGACTACCTGTCGCTCTTTGTGCGGATACGCACCGCCTCCGAGGAGGAGAGCCAAATTTCCGGCAGCATCTCGCAGGAGCGGTTTGAAGCATTTCAAAAGCTGTTCGATGCGCCAAGCTGGTACGCACAGGCGGTGTCCGCGCCCTTTACCGACCGCGATGTCAACTTGGGCAGCATGTTCTACGACGGTCTGTCCTACGATGAAAGCGGTACACCTGTCTATGGCAGCTATGTCACGCCGGAGGATGCCGAGGAATGGGCATGGACGCAGGAAAATGTCCCCGGTGCTACGGAGGTAGATGTTTCCCGTCTGCCCCGCGAGGGCATGTATCGGGTGCTGAGCGATACGCTGTACGGCTATGAGGACATTCCCGATAATTTGGCTCCCGAGGGCTGGACCTACTGGGACAAGACCGACTGCTGGTATCACGCCCACGGCGACACGGGCATCAACTCCGTCACGCTGACGGAGGCCGTACTCAACGCCGACGGCAGCGGCTATTTTCAGTTTGTGAACGCCTTTGAGCGAACCTGCGTCATCTATTTCAACCTCGGCAAGCTGGACGCGGACGCGGAGCATCTGTATCTCCGTGCCTGTGTCGCGCAGTAGTCTATGTAAATATCGTGCCTGTCCGCATCGGCTGACAGGCACTTTTTTTATCCTCCGCTCATAGGATGTACCTGTAACGAAGCCCAGAAGGAGGTCAGTCCATGAACGAACAGGACATCATGAACAAGCTGAAAAGCGATCCCCGCACCCTGAAGGCCGTCATGCAATCACAGGACGGGCAAACGCTGCTCAGTATGCTCTCCGGCGGCAGCACCGCCGCCTTGGGACGGGCAGCACGACAGGCCGCCTCCGGCGACACGGCGGAGCTGTGCGCCATGCTCTCGCGTGTGCTGTCCACTCCGCAGGGCGCGGAGCTGGTGCAGCGGCTGGAAAACAGGCTTCAGCAGTAGCAGAGAGGAGGACGCCGCGTGTCGGAACTGGATGAAAAACTGAATGCGCTGCTGTCCGATCCCGACAGCGTGGCGCAGATTGTGCAGCTGGCACAGCAGCTCTCCGGCTCCATGGGCGGCGGTGCGTCCCCACAGCAGCCAACCTCCCCTCCGCCCTCTCCGATGCCGATGTCCACACCGGCATCGGGCGGCATCGACCCGCAGCTCATTGCCAGATACCTGCCGCTGCTGCAAGAACTGAGCCGCGACAACAGCCAGACCACGCAGCTTCTCTACGCCCTGCGCCCCTTTCTGAAGGAGGAAAAGCGCGACAAGGTCGCCCGTGCCGCAAAGCTGGCACGGCTCATCACCATCGGCAAACGCTTTCTGACGGAGGGAGGCGGTTTTCCTGTATAACCGCTATATCCGCAGCGAGGATGGCGCATATACCCGCATACCCGTGGACGAAAATCCCCCGCACGGCGGCACATCTCCGCCACGCGGCGCACCGCCTCCGCCGCATGCGGAAGCACCGACGGAGCGCGGCTTTTTCAACGACCTGTTGGAAAGGCTGCATCTGGGCGATCTGGATTCCGGCGATCTGCTGCTTCTGTTTCTGCTGTTCTACCTCTCGCGGCAGAAGGCGGACGAGGAGCTGCTTATCGCCATCGGTCTGCTGCTGATCCTCTGACTTCCAGCATTTACATTTGCAAAACAGTTACAAATCGGTTACAATGTACCCATCCTTGCAAGGAAAATCCACACATAGGAGGTCACAGTA
>CAVDXW010000030.1:19905-21546 GCA_963613145.1 Bacteroidaceae bacterium
GGACATCCGCGCCTCCGATGCACTGATGCGCTCATCGATCACCTTGGACATCCGTCCTTCTGATGCGCCGATCTTCTCGTCTACCATCTCCGAGACGGCCTGCATATCCTTTTTGTCCAACATGACGCGCTCCTCCTACCTGTTCAGGATACACCCATTATACCTGTTGGTGTTCCCTGTGTCAAGATGGCCTTTTCCTGCGTCTTATCGGAAAGCCGAAGCTTCATCGAAAGCACCGCAGCCCTTGCGCTATCACGCTTTTACCGCCTCCGCCACAGCGACGGCCACCGCCACGGTAGCCCCCACCATGGGGTTGTTGCCCATGCCGAGGAAGCCCATCATCTCCACATGTGCGGGGACGGAGGAGGAGCCTGCAAACTGCGCATCGCTATGCATACGACCCATCGTGTCGGTCATGCCGTAGCTGGCGGGGCCTGCGGCCATGTTGTCGGGGTGCAGGGTGCGACCCGTGCCGCCGCCGGAGGCCACGGAGAAGTACTTCTTTCCCTGCTCGATGCACTCCTTCTTATAAGTGCCCGCCACCGGGTGCTGGAAACGGGTGGGGTTGGTGGAGTTGCCGGTGATGGATACATCCACGCCCTCGTGGTGCATGATGGCCACACCCTCGCGCACATCGTCCGCGCCGTAGCAGCGGACATCGGCGCGCTCCGTCTCGGAGTAGCGTACCTCGCGGACGATATTCAGCTTGCCGGTGAAGTAGTCAAACTGTGTCTGCACATAGGTGAAGCCGTTGATACGGCTGATGATCTGCGCCGCGTCCTTGCCGAGACCGTTCAGGATGACGCGCAGCGGCTCCTTACGCGCTTTGTTGGCGTTACGAACTATACCGATAGCACCCTCGGCGGCGGCAAAGGACTCGTGACCGGCGAGGAAAGCAAAGCATTTGCTCTCGTCGCTCAGCAGCATTGCCCCCAGATTGCCGTGACCCAGACCGACCTTGCGATCCTCCGCCACGGAGCCGTCGATACAGAAGGACTGCAAGCCCTCGCCTATCTTTCGGGCAGCATCGGCGGCGGTCTTTACGCCGGACTTCAGCGCGATAGCCGCGCCAACGGTGTATGCCCAGCAGGCGTTCTCAAAGCAGATGGGCTGGATACCCTTGACGATCTCGTAGGGGTCAAAGCCCTTTGCCTTGCAGAGCTCGCGGCACTCCTCCACGGAGCCGATGCCGTACTGCGAGAGGACACGGTTGATCTTGTCGATCCGTCTTTCATAACTTTCAAACAGAGCCATTTTGTCGTCCTCCCTCTCTTATTCCTGCCGCGGGTCGATGTACTTCGCCGCGTTTTCCCACTGTCCGTAATGACCGGTGGCGTTTTTCAGAGCCTCGTTAGCGTCCACGCCCTTCTTCACCGCGTCCATCATCTTGCCGAGGCTGATGAACTCATAGCCGATGATCTCATCATCCTTGTTCAGTGCCAGACGGCTGCAGTAGCCCTCGGCCATCTCCAGATAACGGGGGCCCTTCTCCCGAGTGCCGAACATAGTACCCACCTGGGAGCGCAGACCCTTGCCCAGGTCCTCCAGAGACGCGCCCACGGCCAGACCGTCCTCGGAGAAGGCGGACTGGGTGCGGCCATAGACGATCTGCAGGAACAGCTCGCGCATGGCGGTGTTGAT
>CAVDXW010000031.1:0-20056 GCA_963613145.1 Bacteroidaceae bacterium
AGATGGCAAAGTCATAGGAGTAGCCTTGCGTAGCAAAAGTCTTTCCGAAAAAGGTTGTAACATCTTTTATTTTCTCGAACTTCTGTCCGGACGATAGCATCTTTCTAACCTCATCCAGATTCAGAGCAAGCCTGTTGACAGATGCGTTTCCGGGAATAGAAATATTGATATGCCCGTCATCTACACCGGTAATGGTGAATTCATTTCCATTGATCGTCTTAAATGTATCGACACCAAACTCAACGCCGGCGAAAAACTCCGTCATGGATTCCTGAACCGAGACTTCCTTCTCTACCGTTTCTCTGGATTTTTGTGCATCCTCATAGTTTTTTCTGGCGCGAGTAACAAATTTCTTGAAAATGCCATCCTGCAATTCAAATCCCATTGTGCCATCGTCGTTGACTTTCGGTCTCAGACCTTCCACAAAATCAGAGTAGTCGTAGCTTGGATGGAACTGGACAAATTCCACCTGTTTTTTCTGCTCGTCCGTAAGTAGTGTATAATCGTCAAAATATCCGTTGCTGATAATATCCGCAGCGATCTCCTTGGCGAGGTAAGACTTTCCGGTTCCGGGCGCGCCTCTGAAAATCAGATTTTTTGATTCAATCAGCATGGAAGAAAAGGGATTTCTGTATCCTTTGAATTGTTGAACAAGCTCTTCCTGTGCGGCGGCTTCTGCCTCTGCCGCCACATTCTCTTTCTCGTCTTTTTCGCGGTATGTCAATACAAATTGATCCCCAGTTTCGCCAAACCGTTTCAGACATTCCTGAACGAAAATAATTGTGGAAAAGATATTCCAGCAATAGATAACAAACTGGCGACCATTGTCGTAACCGTATGTCAGGTACTCTAATGTGTTGCGATACTTTTTAAAGTCGTCTACACTTGGGTAGATGCCACATATGAGTTCGCTATCCGACTTGTATCTACATACTGGGAAAGACTCTTTTGCCTCTATGGATAACGCGATAAGCTGCTTTTCAAATACCTGACAAGCGATACGCGGCATGGTTTGGTTGGAGTTACGCCTTTCGCCTTTGCTGTAGGAACGCCTGATTATATCTCCGCTTGCTCTCTTAAAATAGGCATCCAGAGGCTTATAGTTATCGCCAAGACTCAGATTATCCATTGTAAAGCGTTCATCTGTGGATACAACGCTTTCTGCAGTGATAATAAGCTCATATTTTTCCTGTTGCTTTGTCTCGATGTTGAAGCCCTGACCTTCCAGATAATTCTTTGCTTCAACGGCGTTAAAGCCGGAAGTGGAAATTTCTACGCCGCGTGCCAAGTGATCAGCAACGGCTACTACATACTTTGGCGGATACTTTTTCCCATCCTCAGATACAAGCAGGTATTTCACGCTCACATTATGTTCTGGAACACCGTTCTCGTCGATGAATTTCAGGGCAGCAATAATATCCTGCTTTTTCAGTTTTGGTATAGCCATGTTGCACCTCCGTTATTTCAAATCTCGGCAAGCGGACACTGAATGATGCAATGTTGTTTACAACGGGCAGCAGATACAAATATGTCAAAATAATAGTAGCACCGTTTCCAACAAAAAACAAGAATTAGCACTGCATAGATAGGAAAATACTTTGCTTTTCTTTGCTTACTGTGACGCAGGATTTGCGCCGGTCACTCTGCCTGATAGAACAGCAGCACATCCTTGAAGGAGATGTTGCCGTGGGTGGATGCCACCTCGCGGACACTGCTGCCGCGCATTTTGTTGTACTCCTCACGGGTCATGTCCACGTCGCCGCCCAGCAGGTGGTTGGTCATGTTGTGCTCCACCGCCAGCTTAAACAGCAGCCTGCCCAGCCGATCACCGAACACACCCAGCGTACCCTCCAGCACCTCTTGCAGTGCGCGAGGGAGATATGCACCTGTCCGCTCGGCGTGCAATCGCCCGCAATACTGCCGCAGAGCCTTCTCCACGAACTCGTTGCGGGTGGGGCAGTTGTCCAGCTTAAAGAGTGCATCCGCCTCCTGCCAGACATCGTCCGGCAGCCAGACCGAATGCCTCCGTTTTTCTTCCATGGGTCACACCTCCTCTCTGTGCCGCTGCGCGTCCCGAAAGCTTTGTAAACACGGGGCTGACGGGTATTTTTGCAAAGAATAGCATCAAAACACATTTGGAGTCCGACAATCAGCACCATTTTCAAAACGCCGCAAACCCTGTGGCAATCCACAAAGCGGTCTGCGGCAGCGCGGGTCGGCGCGTTGTCGCCAAAGCAGAGGGCGAAGAAAACAGCCTTGACCTGCACGGGATCAAGGCTGCCTTCCTCGGCTTTCTGATTGACATAGACGGTGGCCGAATCCAGAAGAGAGAATGCCTCCTGCGCCCATCCTCATTGGTCAGCACGGCTGCCACCAGCCGTGCCAGTGTTGTTGTCATAAATGTACCTCCCAAATATAGAAAAGCCAGCGCATGAACATACGCTGGCTTTGTAGTTGGCCTCGCCGTGATAGGCGCACCTTTATATGACATTGTACGCATTGACCCATTCGAGGGCTGCAAAGAGGACTTGACCCTGTATTGCAGCAGTCGGGCAAGATAAAGCCAAGAAAATAACGAAGATTATTTTCGCACAAACAATTGAAATTTAGTGAGAGGAGTGGTATCATATTTTGCGTATGTTTGTACGCATAATTCTGAGGAGAAAGGGGCTGAAAGCGTGAAAAAGAATAAGCTGGTAGCCCCCGTTCTAAAATGGGTGGGCGGCAAAAGACAGCTGTTAGAAACATTCCAACCTCTGTTGCCAAGTAAAATTACCACATACTGTGAACCATTTGTCGGCGGTGGCGCACTTCTTTTCCATCTTCAACCTAATATCGCATATATCAATGATATAAACCCAGAACTTATTCTGGTTTATACCGTGATAGAGGAAAATGTCGATGCCCTGATAGCCGAATTGGAAAAATACGAAAATACCGCAGAACAGTTCTATGCAGTTAGAGATTGGGATCGTGACAGAGTTCATTACAATGCGCTGACCGATGTTCAAAAGGCAGCACGCGTATTGTTTTTGAACAAAACCTGTTTTAATGGGCTGTATCGCGTAAACAATGCGGGGGAGTTTAATTCCCCGTTTGGTAATTATCGCAACCCCAACATTGTGAATGCTCCGATTCTGCGTGCCGTCAGCGCATATTTTAATTCTGCTGATATTCACATGACCACGGCGGATTATGCAGAAGTCTTGAAATCTGTGCCTAAAGGTACATTTGTATATCTCGATCCTCCATACGATCCTGTTTCAGAAACGGCCAGCTTTACTGGATATTCAAAAGGCGGGTTTTCTCGCGCCGATCAAATCCACCTGCGGGAGTGTTGCGATGATTTAACCGCCCGTGGAGTAAAATTTATGCTTTCCAATTCTGCGACTGATTTTATTATGGAGCAGTACGCAGCATACAATATCACTATTGTTCAAGCTAAACGTGCGGTTAATTCTGTTGCATCGAAGCGCGGTGACGTTGACGAAGTGGTGGTGCGTAATTATGAGTAAAAGTCTAAACGATGAAGCATGGGAGCAACTGTTTGAAAAGCACGATATTCTAAAGAACATCGAAAGAACAGGACAGTTTCAAATATCGGCACGGCAAATCAAAGAGGTTCGTGAACCCCGACTAATGGCAAAATTTGACCACACAATCAATTTGCCGCAGATTTTTTCGGACAACGGGCTTTCTATTCTGCCAATCACTCGCGGCGATTATGTTATTTCTCACTTTGATGCATACCATAAATTTGAACAGGACAGTTCCCCTGTGACAAGAGTTTCGTTGCCGACATACATACAGAGTTTAGACAGCAGTAATATTCCGAGCGAAGCTATTGCACTAAACTGTGCTGTTGCGGCAGGTATTGTTGCAGACTTCTTAGGTGACGATGAAATTGTAGCGACTGTTTCAGGAAGAATGGGGTCAGGGACATTTGATTTTAATATCAACAATTTGCGAACCCAATCTCCCTGTACTGTAACTGTAAGCAATTCACAGATCGAAATTGACGCAGCATACGAAGGCATACGCGGACTCGCTCTTTTCGAGGCAAAGCGCGACTTGTCAGAAGATTTTTTGGTGCGGCAATTGTATTATCCGTTTAGAGTGTGGCAAAGTCGCATAACAAAGCCAGTTAGGCCGCTATTTTTAGTATATTCAAACGGTATTTATCGCATTTATGAATACGAATTTACTGACCCTTGCAATTATAGTTCTATTGCCCTTGTCCAGCAAAGAAATTATACTGTCGAGGATACCGCAATAACAACGGACGATATACAGCAGGTACTTCGTTCTGTTGCCCGTGTAGCAGAACCGCAGATACCGTTCCCACAGGCCGACACATTTGAACGGGTTGTCAATATATGTGAGTTACTTAACGATCAAGATTTAAGTCGAAATGACATGACTGAACGTTATGCATTTGATGCACGGCAGACAAATTATTATACGGATGCCGCTCGCTATTTGGGACTTATCAAAAAAAGCGAAGATAGCGGTATCCCACTGTATAAGTTGTCTGATAAAGGGCGCACAATTCTGAAAATGGGATACAAGGAAAGACAGTTAGCTTTCTGTAATTGCATCTTGTCGCACTTTGCATTTGCTGATACGCTTAAGCGTTATTTTGAAACCGGGGTAATGCCTAACAAGAATGAAATTATACAAATTATGAAGCAATCCAACCTGTACAATGTAAATAGCGACAGCACATATGAAAGACGTTCTTCTACCATCAAAGGGTGGGTAAACTGGATTGTTGAATTGATTAACGAGTAGGCCTGCTTGTTATGCGACAGTTTTCTTTTATCGCTTATCGTCCACTATCTTTCAGTATCGCCTTGCAGATTTAAGCGACAAATAAGCGACAAACAGGCATAAGAAAACGGCAGAAATCCTTTATTTTCAAGGGTTTCTGCCGTTTTGAATATACTCCCTCTCAAAGAAGGTCGTCGTTCCGTTGGCACGGAACTGTCGAATGGCCTCCAGGTGCTCTGAAGTGTTGCGGGCAAAGCGCGAGATGGACTTGACCAGAATGTGGTCAATGCGCCCGCGCCCATGCCGCCCATCTCGGAGAAAAAATTGCCGAGAAAGCCCACGATCTGGCCGTAGAACCAGTCCACGATCTGACCCAGCACCGTATCGGCTACAAAGTCCCAAATAAAAATAGCATCTCACCTCCGTAAACGCAGGAAGCACTCTGCCGTCAGCAGGGTGCTTCCTGTTATACTGCATCGTCTTACCCGCTCACTTCGTAAGCAGCCACTGATAATCCTGCCGCCCATCTATCACATACTCCACATATACCGCCTGTCCCTTTATCTGATACAGCAGAATGTGGTACTTATCAAAGATGAGCTTACGGTACTTCTCAACAGCAAAGACATCAGAACGCATCACGGGATTACGGAACGGGAATCTCTCTAAAGATGCTGCCGCCTGCCGAAAGTCGGAAACCAGCTTGTGTGCCAGTTTTTCATCCAGCCGTGCCATAAACGCCGCGTGCTCTACCAGCTGCTGGGCAGCACGCTTCGAGATAACGACCTGATACGATTCATGCTCCGGCATGGCGTATCTCCCGAATCACGGATTCCATCATGGCGGACACTTCGTCCACGGAATAGTCCGGCGCACCATGCAGACGGTCTTCTTCCACGGCGAGCAATTCTTCCCGCAGCTTCAGCATTTTCTCGCGGCGGGTAAACGCCTCGATATCCATAACGACCAAATCGCCCTCGCCGTTTTTGGTCAGGTAAACAGGTTCACCGGTGGTCTTGCAGAGTTCCGCAATATCATTATAGTTCTGACGAATGGCAGCACTTGGCTTAATATTCATATTCGCCCTCCTCACATAGCAGTTTGATAACTATATTATACCCTCTAACAGCTATTATGCAAGAGCTTTTTACCAAGCGGTTACACGCCCACGATGTCCCAGATGTACAGCGGCAGGGCATCTTGCAGGCAGCCAGCACTCTGCGACGCCCCTGCTTCGCCAGATGCACTTCCTCGTCCAGATACATCAGCGTGAAATCCTCGCCGCGCAGCCGGCGGCACAGTATGTCAAATTCATCGTGGGCATTGATGGGGAGAAGATTCAGTTCCCTCGTCAGGGCCATAGGGCGGTACTTGACACAGAAGATCAGGTTATACAGATCATGGTTCAGGTCGTTGTAAATCTGTAAGCAGCCCTTCGGCACGGCGGTGTTTAGCGTGATGATGTCGCTGCCGCCGAACACATCCACCAGCGTCCTGTAGTGCGTCGGCAGCAGCGTCTGTATATATCCGTCCAACTCATAGATCCTCATCACACTGGATTACATCTTTATTTTCTGCGATGAAATCATAATCCGACAGCAGTGCACGGCTGAACTGCCGAAATCGCTGGGCAGGCAACTCAATGACCTTGTCCACGGCGCAGGCTTCACCTTCGTATTCGGACTGCTTTCGCTTCAGCTCTGCCTGAATGATCATGCCATGCCTCCCATCTCCATGCATCTGCTCTGACTGCCATCCATGATCTCCGACAGACTGGTATAGCCCTTGTAGGCGATATAGCCTCGGTCTGCAAACATTCCGTCTTCCTCATTCATGCGTTGCAGGGCGTAGCCTTCGTAGTCGTAGAACTCATCCAGATTTTCATCGTACTCGAAACGACCAGACTGTTGGATCATGTACTTGCCGTATTCCTCCGGTGTATGCGCACCGGGAGCGAAATCAAACAGGTCGAGATTCTCCACGAGATTCTTGACCTGTTCTGCATTTTGAGGCTTTGCCAGCGTTACCACAGCGCCCAGTTTTTTCATGTCGTCCGAGGACAACTCATCCTCCGCCTGCGACAGTGCATTGAAATCCAAAAGGCTTTCCTGTTCCATATCCAGCAGCACATCCACTTCATCCGGCAACTGCGTATTTTCTCCATATCTGTCCGCAAGCAAGTTCCGTCCCGATACCAGCAGACGATACCGTGACATGGGTAGGGACAGCCCTGACACCGTGCGTGTTCATTGCAGAATACCGGCTCCGGCGAGCTCTGCTGATAAGGCGCTGGCTGCCGCTCGTCGATTCGCCGCGCCGGTGGTCTTGTTGGTTTTCGCATATATCGCTCCTCTCCGGGCTTTCACCCTTAATCTATCCTGAAACGCAAAAAGAGTGCCGGTTCGATGGTTCTACGAAACCAACAAACCGACGCTCTCGTTTTACTGTATTTTGTTTTTCAGATGCGAACCGCTTGGGCCAATATTTCTGGAATTCTCCAAAATCTGCCGGAAACGCTCGGTTCGCATCCATATAAATCTCTCCAAAAAGTTGCAAAAAAGCTGTGAAATATGAAATTTCACAGCTTTTCGTGGTGGACCTGAAGGGATTCGAACCCTCGACCTCTCGGATGCGAACCGAACGCTCTCCCAGCTGAGCTACAAGCCCGAATATGAAGTTGTATGGTTGCAATATGTCAGGCTTGCTCTCCCAGCTGAGCTACAAGCCCATATTCACTTGCGTACCCCACTATTATACACATTCCCTGCGAAAAAGCAAGAGGAATTTCGCCGAAAGGCACAGATTCTCTGTTTTTACTCCTCAATCATTAGTCGCGCTGAACTTAAATATCAAAAGTCGATATTTTACTTATGCCAAAAATGTGCTATACTGTCTACTGTTGTGCGCCGCGTGCTGCGCGGGCGGCACGACCCTTTAATTTTTGATGAAACAGGGGAGCTATGACTATGAGCAGAACTTTGGGAACCGTCGTTCGGGGCGTGCGCGCCCCCATCTTCCGCGAGGGAGACAATGTAGTGGACATCACCGTCGGCACCGTGCTGAACGCGCTGAAGGAGAACAGCATCGCTCCCCGTGACGGCGACATCGTGGCCGTGACCGAGTCCGTGGTGGCGCGGTGTCAGGGCAACTACGCCACCTGCGAGCAGATTGCCGCGGATGTGAAGGCCAAGACCGGCGGCAAGACCGTAGGCGTGGCGTTCCCCATCCTCAGCCGCAACCGCTTTTCTCTGCTGCTGCGCGGCATCGCCATGGGCGCGGAGAAGATCGTCCTGCTGCTGAGCTATCCCTCCGACGAGGTGGGCAACCATCTGGTCAGCCTCGACCAGCTCGACGAGGCGGGCATCGACCCGTGGCATGATGTGCTTACGCTCGAGCAGTTCCGCGCCGCCTTCGGCGAGGTCGTTCACCCCTTCACCGGCGTGGACTATGTGGCCTACTATAAATCCATCATCGAGGAGGCGGGCGCACAGGCGGAGATCGTCTTTGCCAACCGCGTCACCGCCATTCTGCCCTATACCGATGCCGTCATCACCTGCGACATTCACACCCGCAAGCGCAGCAAGCGTCTGCTGGCCGCCGCCGGTGCAAAGGTGGTGCTGGGGCTGGACGACCTGCTGACCGCTCCCGTCAACGGCAGCGGCTGCAACCCGCAGTACGGTCTGCTGGGCAGCAACAAGGCGGACGATGACCGCGTGAAGCTGTTCCCACGCGACGCCAAGTCCGTGGCCGAGGCGATCGGCGCAGCAATGTGCGCCGCCACAGGCAAGCGCATCGAGGCGATGGTCTACGGCGACGGTGCGTTTAAGGATCCCGCCGGTAAGATCTGGGAGCTGGCCGACCCTGTGGTGGCTCCCGGCTACACCGCCGGGCTGGTGGGCACGCCCAACGAGCTGAAGCTGAAGTATCTGGCGGACAACGACTTCGCCGACCTCAGCGGCGAGGCGTTGCAGCAGGCCATCTCCGAGAAAATCAAGGCCAAGGATGCCAAGCAATCCCTCGTGGGCAACATGGTGTCCGAGGGCACCACGCCCCGCAATCTGACCGACCTCATCGGCTCGCTGTGCGACCTGACAAGCGGCAGCGGCGACAAGGGCACGCCCATCATCTACATACAGGGCTATTTCGACAATTATACCAACGAGTAAAATCAAGCCGCCGGCAAGTGAGGCTGTAAGATAAAGGCGGGCACATGAAAAACCGATGTGAACCCTATGTTGACCTTGCTGCGTCAGCAGAAGCTCGTATAAACGCAGATGCGTACGCCGTAGTTTTCAGCGAGTTTTCCGCTCTGCGCAAAATATTTATTCAGCCTATTGCAAAAAGAGTACAGATACATCAGATTATGTCGTGCAGCGGCCGTGCCGCTGCACGCTTTTTATTTGTCCTTTTTATTGGGGACGTGTCTTTCCTTTTGCTTCATATTTATTTACAAAATCCCCCTACACAATGGCGGGAAAATGTGCTATGATACACCTGTGAAATTGTCGGGAGGGAGGTGCCGCCGTGCGCCACGCGAAAAAATATGCTGCTTTCGCGGCTGTGTCCGCGCTGCTGGTCTGTCTGCTCACGGGCTGCGCCTTTTCCGATGCGTCAGTGGAGGAGCTGTTCCGCCTGCCGCGCATGGCGGAGGAATACACCGGTCTTACCCGCGCACTGGACGACCTGATCGCGCAGGGCTACGAGTACGCCTCGCCCACGGGCGGACGCAACATCCAGTCGGTTCAGATGGCGGATTTGGACGGCGACGGCAGGCAGGAGGCACTGGCCTTCTTCCGTATGAGCAGCAGCGAAAAGCCCCTGAAAATATTCATATTCCGGCTGGAGGGCGACGAATACACCCACTACTGCACCATCGAGAGCAGCGGCACGGCCATCGACAGCGTGTACTATCAGGATCTCAACGGCGACGGCCGCCGTGAGCTGATCGTCGGCTGGCGCATCAGCGCGGAGGTGCAGACCGTGGCGGTCTACACCGTGGAGCGCGAGCCCGTGTCGCTCATGTCCAGCGGCTACACGCGCTTCACCATACAGGATCTCAATGGCGACGGCATCCCCAGCTTGCTGGTGCTGCGTACCGACGGCAGCAGTCAGCCCGTGGCGGAGTTCTACGGCTGGCAGGATCAGCAGATGGGCGTGGCGTACCGCTGTGTGCTCTCCAGCTCCATGGCGTCGCTGAACCGCGGTAATCTCATCAGCGGCAAGCTGGATGCCGACACGCCTGCCCTGTTCATCACCGGCGTGGACGAGCAGGGAGCCGCTGCCACCGACATCCTTGTGTTCCGGCAGGATGTGGGGCTGGTGAATCTGGCCATGAACGGCAGCACCACGGGCATCTCCAACGCCGTTTACCCCTATCGCCAGATGTTCCCGCAGGACATTGACGGCGACGGCTGCATCGAGATACCCGCGCCCGACAGCACATGGTCTGCCGAGCAGACGGACGGACTGGTGAGCTGGCTCCGCTGCGACGCGGACGGGGTGCTCACGCAGGCCGCGCTGACCTATCACAGCCTGTCGTGCGGCTGGTATCTCGCCATTCCTGAGAGCTGGTGGGAATGGAATATCACCACCGCCACCACCAGCATTACCAACGAAAATCAGTTCGGCCTGCTGATCAACGGCGATCCGGTGCTCGCGCTCTATACCATCACCGGCGAAAACCGCGACAACCGCAGTCACATGGGCGAACGCATCATCCTGCGCCGCCAGACCGCCACCGTATACGCCGGTGAGCTGTACGCCGCCGGAAAATACTACGGCATGGACGAGGATATGCTCCGCCGCAGCTTCAACCTGATCGTGGGCACATGGAGCAACTGACAAGGAGGTCAACACATGAAAAAGGTTCTGGTACTGGAGGACGAATCCAGCATCCGCAGCTTTATCGTTATCAATCTCCGCCGCGCCGGATATGAGGTCGTCGAGGCGGAGAGCGGGGAGGAGGCACTCGAAAAGCTCGCAGCGCACAGCGATGTCCGTGTCGCGCTGCTGGACATCATGCTTCCCGGCATCGATGGCTTCGAGGTCTGCCGCCGCATCCGCGCCACCAATTCCAACATCGGCATTATCATGCTCACCGCCCGCTCGCAGGAGATGGACAAGGTGACGGGGCTGATGACCGGCGCGGACGACTATGTGACAAAGCCTTTTTCCCCCGCCGAGCTTACCGCACGAGTGGACGCGCTCATGCGCCGCAGCGGCGGCGGCAGCACGGACGCGGGCGAGATCGACCAGCCTCCCTTCCTCCTCAATACCCGCAACCGCACGCTGGAGAAGAACGGCGAGCGCATCAAGCTCACGCAGGTGGAGTACGCCATTATGAAGGTGTTCATGGAAAACCCCGGCAAGGCACTCTCCCGCGAGGAGATACTCGACATGGTGTGGGGACACGACTACTTCGGCGAGCTGAAGATTGT
This sequence comes from Bacteroidaceae bacterium, assembly GCA_963613145.1. Taxonomy (GTDB): domain Bacteria; phylum Bacillota; class Clostridia; order Oscillospirales; family Oscillospiraceae; genus Vescimonas. Next base: position 11,208 of record CAVDXW010000031.1, read on the forward strand.
CGATGTGAACATCCGCCGCCTGCGGCTGAAGATTGAGGACAACGCGACGAATCCGACATATATTACGACCATCTGGGGCTTCGGCTACAAGTGGGGTCTCTGACAGCGGCGTCTTTTGCGCGGATACTTCGCCGCGAGGTCTTGACATACACAAAGTATGTTTCAGACTTAACGGCTGCATAACACATACACCGATTATCTTATTCCGCCCGAAAGGAGATGACCGCCGTGGCAGGAAAAAAACGAAAGGTGCAGGGTCTGCGCCGCCGGTGGCTGACCGGCAGCATGGGGCCTGTGCTGGTGATACTGCTGCTGGTGGGCGTGCTCATCTCCGTGGGCTTCGCCGGCAACTACTACAACACCGCCCGCTCCACCCTGCGTGCCAAGGCTGCGGCGGGTGCGGACTACTTCAATACCTATCTCATGACCAGCTACCGCGAGTATTACCGCAGTGCCACGGTCTATGCTGCCGCCTTTGACGACAGCGACAGGATCGAGCTGCAATTTCTCAACGGCTCCGGCAGGGTAGAGGTCACGACACGCGGTGTCACTGCGGGCACCTATCCCGCCACGCCGGAGGTGCAGGCCGCCATCGAGAGCGGGACGGTGCAGGACTACATCGGGCGCGACAGCGTTACGGGCGAGCACATTCTGGCGGTGTCCAGCCTGCTGAAATTCAACGGGCAGGTGGTGGGCGTTATGCGCTATGTCACCGCCCTCGGCAGCATCGACCATCAGGTGCTGCTGACCGTGCTGGTGGTGACGGGCGGCGTGCTGGCGGTTGTGGGACTGATCGTTCTGTCCAGCATGATTTTCATCAACAATGTGGTCGAGCCCGTTTCCGCCGTGTCCGAGGCGGCAAAGCGCATCTCAGGCGGCAGCTACGGCGTGCAGATACCCAACAAATACTCCGATGAGATGGGCGAGCTGGTGGACAATATCAACGATATGTCGCGTAAGATCGGAGAGAGCGAGCGCATGAAATCGGAATTTATCTCCTCCGTCTCGCACGAGCTGCGCACCCCGCTGACGGCCATCAACGGCTGGGGCGAGACGCTGCTGGCAGACGACACGGGCGACACGCAGCAGCTGAAGCGCGGCGTGCAGATCATGGTCAAGGAGTCGCGCCGCCTGACGAATATGGTGGAGGAGCTGCTGCAATTTTCGCGTCTGGAGGACGGACGCTTTACCCTACAGGTGGAGGATACCGACTTGCAGGCGGAGCTGGAGGACGCAGTGTACAGCTACCGCGAGCTGTTCCGCCAGGACGGTATCGCGCTGGAGTATTCCTCCGACCGTGCGGAATATCAGGAGCCCATTTCCGGCGACCCGGAGCGGCTCAAGCAGGTGTTCTGCAACCTGCTGGACAACGCCGCCAAGCACGGCGGCAGCGGCAAGCGAATCGCCGTCCACCTGACGCAGCGGGACGGGGAATATGTGATTGTCATCCGCGATTTCGGCCCCGGCATCCCCGAGGCGGAGCTGCCGTATGTGAAGCAGAAGTTCTACAAGGGCTCCTCCAAGGCACGGGGCAACGGCATCGGTCTGGCGGTCTGTGACGAGATCGTGCAGCGGCACGGCGGACGACTGGACATCGCCAATGCCGAGGGCGGCGGCGCGGTCGTCACGGTCTACCTGCCGCTGAAAAAGCAGAACGAACAGTAAATTATAAATAAAAGCAAAAATCACTCGAACAAGTGTTGCATTTTTTCGCAAGTTGTGGTATGCTTGCGGCAGAAAGGAAATTACCCGACCTATGGAAAAGAAAAAAGAGGGCTTCCGCACCAGCATCGGCGGACAGGCTCTTGTCGAGGGTATCCTCATGCGCGGCCCCGAAAAGGACGCTATCGTTGTCCGCTCCCCGGAGGGACTTGTCAAAAAGGTCACGGAGCGCAGATTTATCAAGGCGAAGTATCCCATTCTGGGTCTGCCCATCCTGCGCGGCGCGGTGACCTTCATCAGCTCCATGATCACGGGTGTCAAGGCTCTGATGTTCTCCGCAGACTACTTCCCGGAGGACGAGGACGCCAAGCCCGACAAGGTGGAGCAGTGGCTCACCGCCCATGTTCCGGCGGAAAAGCTGCAAACGGCACTGGTGGCATTCTCCGTGATCCTGAGTATCGGCATGATGCTCGTGCTGTTCATGCTGCTGCCTACCTTTCTGGCAGGGCTGTTCCACGCCTCCACCCCCGCGCTGCACAACCTCATCGAGGGCGTGGTAAAGATTCTGGTGCTGCTGGCGTATATGATCCTCTGCTCGAGGCAGAAGGACATCTACCGCGTGTTCTGCTACCACGGCGCGGAGCATAAGACCATATTCTGCTACGAGGCGGGGCTGCCCCTGACGGTCGCGAATGTCCGCCTCCAGCCGCGCCACCATCCCCGCTGCGGCACGAGCTTCCTGTTCGTGGTCATTATTGTGTCCATTATTGTCTCCAGTCTGGTGTTCCCCTACATCAACTGGCAGAGCGTGTGGGTGCGTGTGGGGGTCAAGCTGCTGCTGCTCGTGCCCGTGGTGGGCATCACCTACGAATTCAACCGTTTGGTCGGCGCACACGACAACGCGCTGACGCGGTTCCTCTCCGCGCCCGGTATGTGGCTGCAAAACTTTACGACCCATGAGCCGGACGACGCCATGATCGAGGTGGCGATCGCGGCCATGCAGGAGGTCATTCCCGAGGAGAAGGGAAAGGACAATTGGTGAGGGAAAACGCCGAAAAAACCGGAGAAAGTAATAACGGTGCGTATTATGGCGATTACTTATAACAACCTGTATTTGGATGTGCGGCAGCAATTCCACGGCGCAGGTCTGCCCAACCCCACGATGGAGGCGCGTGAGCTGGTCTGCTGCGCCTCCGGCAAGAGCCGCGAGGAGCTGAGCCGCGATGGGAGGCTCTATGTGCCCGAAGCGGTGGAGCGGCAGGTGCGCCGTCTGGCGCAGAGGCATCTGGACGGCGAGCCGGTGGCGTACCTTATCGGCGAGTGGGAGTTTTACGGTCTGCCGCTGGATATTTCCGAGAGCGTGCTTATTCCCCGCCCCGACACCGAGGTGCTGGTCGATCGCGCACTGGCGTATCTGAAAACGGCCGGCGATGTGCGGGTTCTTGACCTCTGCGCCGGCTCGGGCTGCATCGGTCTGGCATTGGCGAAGCACACCCCCGCCGCCCGCGTGGTGCTGGGGGAGCTGGACGAGGGCGCACTGCGTATCTGCCGCCAGAACATCCGGCGCAACGACCTGACGGGGCGCGTTGTCGTGTTGCAGATGGACGCACGCGAGAGGCCGCCCGCCCACCTGGGCGAGTTCGACTGCATCGTGTCCAACCCGCCCTACATCCCCGACGGGGACATCGCGGGGCTGGACGGCTCCGTGCGGAAGTACGAGCCGCACATGGCTCTGCGCGGCGGCGAGGACGGGCTGGATTTTTACCGCGCCATCACCAAAAACTGGACGGCGGCACTCCGCATCGGCGGCAGGCTGCTGTTCGAGGTCGGCATAGGACAGGCGGACGAGGTGCTGCGCATCATGCGCTCCGTGGGCTTCGGCGATCTGGAGGTCACGCCGGATCTGCAAGGCATTCCGCGGGTGGTGGAGGGCGTGCTGCACGCTGCGCCGTGAGCGGATATACGGAAAAGGATGTACAGACAAAAAGTGTGTGTTTTAATGTGAGGAGGACGGAACTATGGCAGCGAAAAAGGAACCCCTGAGCCCCACGCCCGTGGTGTCGGACAAAAAGAAGGCTCTTGAAACGGCCATGCAGCAGATCGAGAAGATGTACGGAAAGGGCTCCATCATGCGCTACGGCGCGGAGAGCACCCTGAATGTCGAGTCCATTCCCACGGGCTCGCTGTCGCTGGATCTGGCACTCGGCATCGGCGGACTGCCGCGAGGCAGAATCGTGGAGATATACGGCCCTGAGTCCTCCGGCAAGACGACGCTGGCACTTCATGTGCTCGCCGAGGCGCAGAAAATGGGCGGCGAGGTGGCATTCGTGGACGCAGAGCACGCGCTCGACCCCACCTACGCCAAGGCGTTGGGGGTGAATGTCGAGGATATGCTCATCTCCCAGCCCGACACGGGCGAGCAGGCATTGGAGATCACTGAGGCGTTGGTGCGCAGCGGTGCCATCGATGTGGTGGTCGTGGATTCCGTGGCCGCGCTCGTGCCGCGTGCCGAGATCGAGGGCGAGATGGGCGACAGCTTTGTGGGTCTCCACGCCCGACTGATGAGTCAGGCTCTGCGCAAGCTGACGGGCGTGATCAACAAGACGAATTCCATTGTTATTTTCATCAATCAGCTCCGCGAGAAGGTAGGCGTGATGTACGGCAATCCCGAGGTCACGACGGGCGGCAGAGCGTTGAAGTTCTATGCCTCCGTGCGTATTGATGTGCGCCGTATCGAGGCACTGAAGTCCGGCGGCGAGGTCATCGGCAACCGCACCCGCGCCAAGGTGGTCAAGAACAAGGTCGCGCCTCCGTTCCGCGAGGCGGAGTTCGATATCATGTACGGCGAGGGCATCAGCAAGCTGGGCGACCTGCTCGATCTGGCGGTGAAGCTGGATCTCGTGCAGAAGAGCGGCTCGTGGTTCAACATGGGCGAGCTGCGGCTGGGGCAGGGGCGCGATGCGGCCAAGCAGTATTTCCGCGACCATCCCGAGGAGGCGGAAAGGCTGGAGATCGCCGTGCGCGAGAACTTCCATAAGCTGATGGGCAGCCAGTCCCGCGTGGCGGCAAAGGCGGCGGGTCGGGCGGTAGATGTGTCCGCAGACGACTTTGACGACGAAGACTGATGCGCATTGAATGCATTGAAAAATCGAAGCATAAGCAGGAGCGCGTGCTGGTGTTTCTGGAGGGGGGCGACCTCCTGCGGATTACCGGCGCGGAGCTTCTGCGCTTTGGCCTGTATAAAGGAATGGAGCTGCCGGAGGAACTGGCGGAGGAATTGCAGGCATCGGCGCGGCAGTCCGAGTTGAAGCAGACGGCGGCACGCATGGCATCGGGGCGTATGCTCTCAAAAAAAGAGGTGCGGCAGCGGCTGACGAAAAAGGGAGCCGACGACGCGCAGGCGGAGGAGCTGTCCGACTGGCTGGAATCGCTGGGCGCGGTGGACGATGCGGCGTATGCGGGCGTTATCGTGCGGCACTACGGGGCAATGGGCTACGGCATCGGGCGGGTGCGGCAGGAGCTTCTGCGGCGCGGCGTGCCGAAGGAGCTGTGGGACACCGCACTGGAGCAGCTGCCGCCGCCGCAGTACGCCATACGGAAATTTCTGGATGCTAAGCTGCGCGGACGCGCCATGACAGCGGAAGACAGCCGGCGTCTGGCGGCGGCGTTGCAGCGGCGCGGCTTCAGCTGGAACGACATTCGTCCCGCCCTCAACGAGCGCGGGCAGGAGATAGAGGAGGCATGAGGTAGACAGACCATGAAGGTTGCATTTATTTCCCTTGGCTGCGCCAAGAATCTGGTGAACACCGAACAGATGATGGCTCTGTGCCGCGAGGCGGGGCACACCCTGCTGACCGAGCCTGCGGGCGCGGACGCGGTGGTCATCAACACCTGCGGCTTTATCGACAGTGCCAAGGAGGAGGCCATCGACACCATCCTCTCCGTGGCATCGCTGAAGGCCGAGGGGCAGGTGAAAAAAATACTGGTGACGGGCTGCCTGACGCAACGATACCAGCAGGAGATACTGGACGAGCTGCCCGAGGTGGACGGCATCATGGGCACGGGCAGCTACGGCGAGATCGTACCCGCGCTATCGGAGATGATGGCGGGCGGCACACCGCGCCGCTTCGCGGACATCCACGGGATGCTGGACGAGTTCGACCGCGTGCTCACCACGCCGCGCCACTACGCTTATCTGCGCATTGCCGAGGGCTGCGACAACCGCTGCGCCTACTGCGTCATTCCGTCCCTGCGCGGCCGCTACCGCAGCCGCCGCATGGAGGATGTGCTCGCCGAGGCGAAGCGTCTGGCGGACGCGGGCGTGAAGGAGTGCATCGTCATCGCGCAGGATATCACGCGCTACGGCATTGATTTGTACGGCGAAAGGAAGCTGGCCGCCCTGCTGCGCGAGCTGTGTAAGCTGGATTTTCACTGGATACGGCTGCACTACCTGTATCCCGACGAGTTCACCGACGAGCTGATCGACACCGTGGCCGCCGAGGAGAAGGTGCTGCCCTATCTCGACATCCCTATCCAGCACTGCAACGACAGGGTGCTCAAGGCGATGAACCGCCGTGGCGACAAGGCGGAGCTGACGGCTCTGCTGCACACGCTGCGCGAGCGTATTCCCCATCTGGTGCTGCGCACCAGCCTTATTACGGGGCTTCCCTTTGAGGACGAGGCGGCATTCGAGGAGCTGTGCGCCTTCCTGCGCGAGGTGCGCATCGAACGGGCGGGCGTGTTCCCCTACTCGCCGGAGGAGGGGACACCGGCGGCGCGTATGCTCAACCGCGTGGACACCGCCGAGGCGGAACGCCGCGCCGAGCTGGTGGTCGATGTGCAGTCGCGCATTATGGACGACTTCAACGACAGCCGCATGGGGAGCGTGACGGAGGTGCTGTGTGACGGCTTCGACACGGAGGCCATGCAGTTCGTGGGACGCAGCTACGCCGAGAGCCCGGACATCGATGGGCGCATCTACTTCACCGCCGACCACGAGGTGGAGGCGGGCGCATTCGTGCCGGTGCGCATCACGGGCGCGATGGACGGCGAGCTGACGGGCGAGCTGGCGGAGTGAAAGGGACTTCCCATTTTTCTCCAACCGTGCTACAATCAGAAACAACAAGTGACCGAAAGGCGGATACATATATGACTACGGCAAACAAACTGACCATCCTGCGGGTGCTGATGATCCCCGCGTTCCTGCTCGTGCTGTACTGGGGCTTCCCCGCCAGCCGCTATGTCGCGCTGGGCATCTATATCGTGGCGTGCCTGACCGATCTGCTGGATGGATACATTGCGCGGCACTATAATCAGGTGTCCGATTTCGGCAAATTCATGGATCCGCTGGCGGACAAGTGCCTCGTCATGGCGGCACTGTGCTGGTTCGTGGGGGAGGGCACCTTCGCCGCGTGGATACTTGCCGCCGTGCTGCTGCGGGAATTCGCCGTGTCGGGTATGCGCCTCGTGGCCGTGGAAAAGGGGCGTGTCATCGCCGCCGGCTGGTCGGGAAAGGTCAAGACCGCCAGCACGATGGTGTGCATCTGCCTGATTCTGCTGGGCATTCCGCAGGGACTGAATTATGTGTGTCAGGGCGTGATACTGGTGACCACCGTGTATTCCGGTGTCGAGTACTTTGCGAAGAACGCGGATGTGTTCAAAGAGGTCAAATGACGATAAAAAAAGAACGGCGAATGCTACGGGCTGATAACGAAGTATTAAACAAAACCAGTTATCAGGCGTAGCAAGGGCAAAGAGAATCACCGAGATTAGTCTATCGCAGACTTTTCTCGGTGATTTTCTTTTTTGATCCGCACATTCGATCATTACCGTTCTCTCCGCTATAATGATTGCAGAAAGTCAAAGGAGGCGCAGTTGATGAAGCAAAAATATTACCTTGCGCTAAGCACCGAGGAATGGCGGCTTATGATCGAATGCCTGAACAAGCTCCGCAACCGGCTTATATCGGAGGGCAGATACACCGATGCCGTGGATGAGGTGCTTGTCAAAGTGGCAAATGCTAAAATCAAAAAATTAAAGATCGTAGAACGGAGGGCTTGATTATGGAAAAATACATTACAGACGAACGCACGGGACTGAAATATGAGTTGGTCGGTGACTATTACCTTATCGCCGGAGATGATGAGCCGGAGGAAAAACAGAACCCAATCGGGATATGGGGACAGCGACATTTACGCTATCTGAAAAATCACCGCAAAGTGCTTTACACCAACTTGCTGACAAGCGGCAGACTGAACAGCTATCTTGCTGATATTGATAAGCAGGCTGAGGAAATGTTTGAACGGATTACAAGGCAGATGGCGATAGCGGAGGGCGTTACCGAGCGGTTGAAGGCTGATAACCAAATGGCGTGGGTCGGCAGAATGAACAACATACGAAATCGGGCAACCGAGATCATAAATACTGAGATTATATACATATAAGATTCAAGCCGCAGCGGAAAGTGAAATCCGTTGCGGCTTGTGCTTTTATTCAGTTGTTTTCGCTTTCCTCGGTGGTGGGCGGCTCGGTCTGAGCTGCCGTGGTGTTCTCCGGTGTTGCGGTTTCCGGCGCAGGCGTTGGTTCTGTGTCGGTGGGTTCGGGTTCGGTTGGAGTCGGTGCGGTTGCCGAGGGTTCGGGTGTTGTGGTTTCGCTCTCTGCCGGAGTGCTGCTCGGCGTTGTCGGTGTTGTAGGCGTAGTCGGAGCAGTAGGCTCGGCGGACGGCTCGGTAGTTACGGCATTGTCCGGTGCTTGGGTGCTGTTTTGCTGTGAGCCGGTGGCGGTGATAACATCATCCTTATGAAGCGTAGCGTCGTGGGAGTAAGTTCCCCATTTCGGGGTGAGGGTGATGGTTGTGCCTGCGGCTGCGTTTACGGTAAAGGTGAATGTGCCGTTTGCAAAAATCTGCTCGGTGTAGTAGGTTTCGCTGCCAACCTTTATACTGCAATAGCCCGTTGCGCCTGCCGTTCCGGTGGCTTTCAGTGTTATCTTACAAGTATCCTCTGTCAGCGTATAGGTGTTATCCGCTTCGGCAAGCTCGGTTGCGGTAGTGTCCTCACCAACCTGATACAGCAGCTTATAGGACGAGCTTTGAATCTGCGTTGTTCCCGTTGAGGTGCTTGCGGTAAACCAAGCCCAGCTTGCACCGCAAAGGCAGATAGCGCAAATGCAGATGGCAAGCATTGAGG
>CAVDXW010000032.1:0-19518 GCA_963613145.1 Bacteroidaceae bacterium
TTTCCTTCCGTCAAGCTCATTTGGGGCTTGACTTTTTATTTGCAGGCTTTGCTTTTGTTAGCCAACAGACATACCGCAACGTTGCCGGAATAGCTACTACTTTTTGAAAAGGGAGTCCCTGCTCAATCAAGCAGGGGCTCCCTTCATTATTTGTAGTAGTTTTGATCCGACACCGATATATTTGTATGCCTTACATATCTTTCCTACTCTATTATCTTACACAAGTACTTTTGTCGTAGATAATCCGCCTGTGCCAGTGTAATTGCACCATCATCGATCTCTGCGGCGTTGATGCTTCCGTATAGCTCACCCCGCAGGCAGTCTAAAAGCGTTGACCCATTTTTTAAGCCATCTTTGTAGGCATCCAAATCATGTTGAAGATATGGCGGAAGAGCATATTCCCAAGAGTGCTCTTTCATTGTGTCGGCATCATCTATGCCGTTCTTGGATAGCGCAGCGGCTTTCATCATATCAGGATTCATCACTGCCACCTCCTCTGCTCATTTACTGATATTTCACCACAGACAATGCCCGTATAGCAACATTGCTTCCTCTTAATTATGCTTTTATAGCAAGCCAAGACTTTTGCCTCTCTTTGAATGAGCTTTTCTTTGTCTACACCGACGCAGGATTTGCACCGCTTACCCGTCGTAGAGGACATAGACCAGAAGCGTGATTTTAGTTTTCATCTTCATCCGCCTCCATTGCGCAAAAAACGGCCAGAGCTTCCTCTGACCGTTCTTTTTGATAGGGACACGCCTGCGGTCTTGCACCGCAGGCGTGTCCCTATTCGAAGGAGAGGAATTCTGTTTGCTTATATATGCTTCAAGTCTCGCGCCGTGCGGCGGATCAGCTCTTCGCTTGGAGCCTTTCGGTCGAGCTTGGATACCTCCACGATCAGCCGATACAGGGAGACACTTTCTTCCCACGCAATCTTGTGAAACAGGGGCAGGAAGGAGGAGTGACAGCCGGAAAGGCCGAGGATCAGATCCTCCGGCAGCACGGCAGGGCGGTAGCCGTAGGGCTGCATGGCGGGGATCAGCTCGTTGTCCAGATAGGCCAGCAGACCATAGAAATCCACATCACCCAGAAGCCCCTCCCGCAGGAAGGTGGCGGCAGCCACTTCCGTGGAGCAGTTTCCCGCGCTGCGCGCCATTCCCAGCAGGCCGCAATCGACCTCCTCCGCACCGGCCGCCACAGCCGCCAGCGCATTGGCCTGCGAAAGCCCCAGATTGCTGTGGCCATGGAAGCCCACGGGAATGCTGACCTTTTTCCGCATTGCCGTGACATACGCCGAAACCTCGTCGGGGAACATTGTTCCGGCGGAATCCATAATGGTGATGCGATCTACGCCCTCGGCGGCCAGCATGGCGGCCTCGTCCGCCAGTTCCTCCGCCGTGGAGATATAGGCTTTCATCAGGGAGTAGCGGCAGGTCAGACCGGCATCCTTGACCATGTGTACGGCATCCACCGCCTTTTTGCCGTCACCGGCGGCAATACCGACCCGCAGGAAGGACAGCTTATGTGCGGCGGCCAGTGCCACACGCTGCGGCGTGGCCTTTGCCGCCAGCAGGAACATACCCAGCCGCCCCTGCTCCGTATACGGTTCTACCAAACGCATATAGCCCTCGTCGTCCAGCGGGGCTGTCGCGCCGGAGTCATAGGAGCCGATGCCCTTGGCGTTGCCCAGCTCGATATCCTGAATACCGCAGCGGAGTAGATTCTTCACCATGCTCTCCGTCAGCTCCGGCGAAAAACCGTTGCCGACCACATTCGCGCCGTCGCGCAGAGTACAATCAAATAGACGCATTTTTATTTACCTCCACCGTTTCGCCGTAAGACCAATTCACCAAAGAGCAGACACAGTACCGTCATCACCGCACCGATACCCACGGGTATCCACACGGACTGCACCGCCAGCAGAGGCAGCACCGCCACCAGCACGGAGGACACAGGGGAGAACACGCCCGTTGCGATACCGAAGCCCTCCCATGCGGACTTATTTTTCATATCAGGGTCAACGCAGCGTCCCAACGCCATGCCGCTGGGCGCAGAGCCTGTGCCCTGTCCGAAGAACAGCAGTCCCAGCTCCAGCCAGTCCTTTTTCAGCCAACGCTTTGTCAGAACCATGCACATAAAGATCATGATGACAATGATGACGACCATGTGGATGAGAATGGGAGCCAGATAGCTTGCGAACATCTCCAGATTCAGCGTAGCGGTGGCAGAGCAGATGCAGATCTCCAGTGCAACACCGGAAATGTTATTCATGGCGGTCTTGTCCGCGTAGCCGTCGATGTGAAGCAGGCGCATCACAGGCCAGACGATGAACGCACCAACGATACCGTAGAGCAGAGCGGGGATCTTGGAGGCCACGGGCAGGACGGTCTGAAGGAGCGCAAAGAGCTTACCGCCGAGCCACATGCACAGCAGAATGATCGCCAATTGCAGTGCAAGACCGTTAATGGCATCAGAGGAAGCCGTGGCCTTGCCGAGGCTCTTCTGCTTGTCCGCAGGGAGCGGCCCGCTGATGGTCTTGATCTTGCCGTCATCTCCGATGGGCAGGTTGGTGGCATATCCCTTTCGCACGGCAATATTCACCAAAACGATACCCACCGTCATGGCAACGATAAGTCCCAGCGTGGCGAGAATCAGACCGATACTCAGCATACCGTCCACACCGAGATCCTCAAAGAGCTGTCCGGCGGAAGCACCTGCGCCGTGACCGCCCCAGTAGGTGTATATGGCCATCATGCCCCAGCTTTCGGGCAGCCCTGTCCACACCTTTTGCAGTCCGATACCCGTCAGGGTTCCGATCAGCATTTGCGCGAAATAGGTCAACATCACTATATCCACTGCGCCTGCATAGGTGCGCAGCTTGCCCTTATTCAAGGATGTACCGAACATCAGACAGGTCAGCACAATGTTGATCATCGGTGTCGGCATACCGGACCAGCTTTCCGGCAGTGCGACCCAGCCCAAGACCTGCGGCCCGAGTATAAGAGCCACGATACCGCCGATCAATCCGGCAGGCAGGAACAGCTTTTGCAGCGGCTTTATCAGCTCACGCAGGGCAAACCCCACCAAGAGGAACACCAAAAGGAACGCAAGATCATTTACGATAGCTGCCATTTTCTCATATCCTCCTTGTTACACAATTTGTTGATTTATGCCTTACATCAGGTAAGGATGAATCGGCTTTTCACCGTTCAGCACACGCAGCGTTTCGGTAACGACCTCCATGCCGGCCTTTTGCAGAGCCTCCTCCGTATTGCCGCCGATGTGGGGCGTCGCGCTGAAGTTCGGCAGGCTCAGCAGCTTATTCTCACCGGTGGGCGGCTCGTTGACGAAGGTATCGCAGGCGGCGGCCTTCAGCTTGCCGGATACCAGTGCGTCATACAGAGCATCCTCATCAATCACAGCACCGCGGGCGGCGTTGACAAAAACAGCACCAGGCTTGAAGTGGTCGAACATCTCGCGGGAGAGCATATGCTCGGTGCTGGGCACCAGCGGGACATTGATATTCACCATGTCGGACCGCTCCAGCAGCTCCTCCATGCTGTCTACCTTTTCAAAGCCGCGGCGGGCCGCCTCCTCCGCATTGATGAACGGGTCATACCCCAGCACCTTTACACCAAAGCCATTGCTCATAATGTGCGCGATACGCTGGGCGATGTTGCCCATGCCGATCTGCCCGAAGGTCTTGCCGAGGATCTCCGTGCCCAGAAAATCACGCGGTGCGATGCAGGTGAAGCGTCCGGCGCGGCAGCCCACATTCGCCTCATACAGCTTGCGCTGGAGCAAAAGGAACAGTGCCACCGTCAGCTCCGCCACGGAATCGGCGTTTGCAGTAGGCGTGTAGATCACCTGAATACCGCGCTCTCTGGCAGCCTCCACATCAATGGAGTTGCAGCCGATGCCGTGCTTGGCGATGACCTTCAGCTTCTTCGCCCGATCCATCATCTCCGCCGTCACGGTCGCGCCGCGGACGATGATGGCATCGATCTCCTCGATGTCGTCAAAGGTATCCACGACGGTAGCCTGCTGCCGCAGCAGCTCAGCTGCCTTGGGATAGATATACTCGCTCAAATAAACGGTCATATATTGCCTCCTTGTAGTAAATACTATTTTAATGAAGCGAGAATGTTGTGTTCACTAACTTAAAGTTAGCACATGCCGCGCGCTAAGTCAATAGTGAGTTTCGTCGAAAGATGGCGGCAGATTTTGTGCAAATTGTTGTGTTCGCTTCATCGAATCAAGAAAAATCGTTAAAAAAGAAGCGTTTACAACCTCCCGCACCTGTGTTATAATCTGAACGAAGTCGCTTTCGGAGGGTATCCATGGACGATTTTTTTCTTGAACGGCTCAAGGGCGTGACATTGACAAAAAGTCAGGAGCGTATCGCCCGCTATATGCTGGAAAACCAATATACCATTTGCCAACGCTCCCTGATGGATGTCTCCAAGGGGGCGGGCGTCAGTGATGCCTCCGTCCTGCGCTTTACGCGGGCCATAGGCTTTGAGGGCTACAACGACTTTAAGGCAGCGCTGTATGCGTATCTGGCAGAGCAGGCGGGGGCCAACATCGGTCACAGCTCTCTGGATCTCGGCTCACGGCTACGCAGCGGAGCAGCACATGGAGAAAATGACTTTCAGGATTTTCTCCGCATATCTTTGGAAAACGTGGAAAGTTCTTTGTCTGCAACTTCCAGTGACACATATGGGCGTATTGCATCCTTGCTGACCACAAGCCGGAATGTCTATATCTTCGGCAATCGAGGTGCGCGTGCTGCGGCGGAGCATTTTGCGCGGGGGCTCCGCTATGTAAAGGACAATGTGATCCTCCTCCAGCACACCAATGATGTTTACCCGGCACTTTATGGTGCCGGCAGTCAGGATGTTCTGGTCTACCTGTGCATTTCCCGCTTCTATAAAACTGACATCCATATCTGCGAGGCCGCAAAGGCCGTCGGTATGCAGCTGTGTCTGGTTACTAATGCGGCACCGTCTCCGGTCACAAAATACGCGGACCATATTATGATTGTCCGCACAGATAGTACCAGCTATTTCAACTCCATGGTAGGGATCTCCGCCGTTTGCGAATACCTGCTGACTTTGATTGCGAAAAGAATTCCTGATACGGCTCAGCGTTTGGAGGTCATCGACCGCTACTCCGAGGATGAGAGATATTCCGTAGTAAATACCAGACAGACCGATGAAGCAGCAGGCAAATAGATGTCGAACGGCAAGACACTTCAAAATCAGCAAATTTACAGAGAGAAACAAAAGGCGGTGAAAATGTGAAATTCAGAATCATATATGTGCTTTTGATTATTTGTGTTTTCCTTACAGGATGTCACGATTCCGGGCAAATCGAAAGTGACGCTCCGGCGCAGGAAAGCGAATCAGCAGCTGCGTCCGATACTACCGAAGCAGCCTCATCCACTGCCCAAGACGAAAGCATCACCACAGACAATGCAGGGACAGCGGAGGAAGCGGAGATCCCCGCAGCAATGGAATTGAGAAAAATCGGCGATCTGCAATATTACCTGTATTCTCCTGAAGATCCAACGGAGGACATGCCTCTTATTATCTACCTTCACGGCGGTACAAACAAAAAAGCCGCTGTGGAGGAGCTGCTGTCGACAGATGGCTTTCCCAAGTATCTGTATGAGGGATATTACGGTGATCTGAGGGCTTATGTTGCTGTCCCGAAGCTGTCAAATGACTACAAGGGCTGGGCAGATGTTTATGAGCAGATTCGGGATCTGATCAAAGACCTCAGCACAAGCTGCGGTATCAGTATGAGCAGCGTTTCTCTGACCGGGCACTCTATGGGCGGTACCGGAACCTATCAATTACAGGTGAAGCTGCCAAATACATTTGCCTGTATTGCCCCTATGAGCGGAAGCATCAGAAATACCGAGGAAAACCTGACAGCACTGGCGAAGACAAAAATCTGGGCATTTGTCGGCACAAATGATACCGTTGTTGACCCGGAATCGAGCCGCACGATCATCAGTGCGCTGCAAGAGTTGGGAGCAACGGCGAAAATTACCGAGTTAAGCGATGCAACTCATTTCGATGTTCCTGCATTGGCGTATAAGAATGATGATTTAATTGATTGGTTGGTAAATTGCGGGAGCTGACGGCATCATTGACATCGATTGCGGCTGCGGCAACCGGGTGGCGGCGCACCGCCGTCTGGCCTGCCTCCGGCTGGATGATATGGCGGAGCTTTATGTTGGGAACGCGGATACGGAAATTTGCTTTCACAAAACATGAGCATCATAAGACCTTGTGAAATGTTCGTATCTGTGGTATACTGCATAATAAGAAATATTCAACGAGGGAGGTGCGAAGCACATGTCTGACCACATCTATGCGCAGGACGAAATTTTTGCCGCTGTGCGGATGCTGTTGAAAAAATACCATGCCGAGCGTGCGATCTTGTTCGGCTCTTATGCACGGCAGGAAGCAGATGCCGCTTCCGACATTGACCTCATCGTGGTTGGCGGAAGCAGATTCGACCCTACCGACGTTTTCTGCATAGCAGAGGAACTGCATCGCGCCTTGGGAAAACCCGTGGATGTGTACGAACTGCGGGAGCTTAATGCCAACTCTGCTTTTTATAATACTGTCATGGCGGAGGGGGTACAGATCGCATGAAGTACAGCGACCAGCAGAGAGTTGCAAAAATGCGAGAGACTACGGAAAAGCTCCTGCGTTATGTGTCAGAAGAAAACATCACGCCGGAGATGATTTTCGCGGAGGAGACCATTCAATGGACCGTCACAACGCCGCTTTATAACATCGGTGAGCACGCTGCTAATCTGACGGAGGACTTCAAGGCGCAGCATCCCGATATTCCGTGGGTGAAAATTGCGGGTTTACGGCACAGGCTGGTGCATCATTACGATGATACCAACTGGACTGTCATATGTGCGATCATCTATGATGTGCTGCCGTCGTTTCTTGATGAGTTGAAAAAGCTCTGACCCACATTTTGACCCATACGGGGAAACGAACGGACGGAACACATGGAGCAAAGCGTTTCTGACCTCATCCTTTTTGCGGCAAAAATGCCCGCAAATTTTTCCCATTTTCCTATTGACTTTTTATTTGCGGACTTTTGGTAAGCTTTTCCGCGATCGTCCAGTATGTATTGTAGTCCTACAAGGTAAATGGTGAAATTTGCATCTGCCCTCTTGACAAAATGTGCGGCTTTGCTATAATATATGGGTATTCTGTTTGCGAGCGTGCTGGAATAGGCAGACAGGCAGGCTTGAGGTGCCTGTGTTCGTAAGATCGTGTGGGTTCAAGTCCCATCGCTCGCACCATATCGAGTGTTCATAACGGATTTGAGTTATGACCACTCGATTTTTTTGTTCTGATACGGTTTGATGCAGGGGGCAGGCGTTCGCCCGCCTCTTTGTTATGCCGTTTTTGCTTCCGTGAGGTATTCGACGGCGACACCTTGGCGGGTATCCGCTTTGTAATGCGGATTGGCGACTACGCCAAGACCGCTGACATGAACACCGCGCTGGCCAAGAAGGTCGACAAGGTTGACGGCAGCCGTCTGATGACCAATCATAATTACTGAAAGCCCAGCACTTGCCGGGCTTTTTCGACAGGCTGAGGAGCACCCCTTGGGGTGCTCCTTTTATTATGCGGCGGGGTGAGGTCACCCCACCCTACGAGCGGGGCGGCGGGGATGCCGCTCCCTATGAAAGCGTTCAGTCGCCCTCGCGCATACGGTAGCCCACGCCGACCTCGGTGAAGAGGTACTGCGGGTTGCCGGGGGTGGGTTCGATCTTGCGGCGGATATTCGCCATGTTGACGCGGAGAATCTGGTTGTCGGTCTTGGCCTTGGGCCCCCACAGCTCACGGATGATGAAGTCGTAGGTCAGCACCTTGCCCGCGTATTTGCCCAGCAGTGCAACGATCTTGTACTCGTTCACGGTCAGCCCCGCGTTCACGCCGTTCATCAGCACCTGATGCTTGTCGTAGTCGATGGTCAGGTCGCCTGTGACGAATTTGCCGGACTGTGCGATCTGCGTGTTGGAAAGGGTAGTGCGCGTGTGGCGGATGGCCGTGCGGATACGCGCCAGCAGCTCGCTCGTGCCGAAGGGCTTGACGAGGTAGTCGTCCGCGCCGTAGTCGAGTGCTTCCACCTTGTCGTGCTCGTGGTTGCGGGCGGAGACGACCACCACAGGCAGATTCGACCACTTGCGCACGGACTTCAGTACCTCCATGCCGTCCATGTCGGGCAATCCGAGATCGAGAACGATCAGATCGGGGCAGTGGGAGGCGATCATGGTCAATGCCTCCTCGCCCGTGCGGACAACGATGGTGTCGAAGTCGTTGGCGGTGAGGATCATGGAGATGAAATTGCTGATGGATTGCTCGTCCTCCACGATCAGCACCTTGTCTTTAATCTTCATCGTGTTCTCCTTTCATGGGCAGGGTCACGGTGAACACCGCGCCGCCGTCCCGTTTGTTGTCGCCCTTTATGCTGCCGCCGTGCGCCTGCACGATGGTGCGGCAGACGGATAAGCCTATCCCCATGCTGCGCTTGCCGTCGCTGCGGCGGTCGCTCCGCGCCGCGCCGTCAAACAGGCGCGAGAGCAGATGGATGGGTATCCCCCGCCCGTCGTCGGACACCAGCAGCACCGCGCTGCCGTCCTGACGGCGCAGCGTTACATCTATGCGCTTTGTTTCACCGTGGATGACGGCGTTTTCCAGCAGGTTCACCAGCACCTGCTCGATGAGCAGCGGATCCATTGGCACCAGCATCAGCTCGTCGGGCAGATGGACCCGGATGTCCACATCGGGGTAGTGCTTGTGTGCCTTTGCCACGGCGGACTCGATGACCTCCTCCGCCGCCTCCGGCTCCTTCTTGACCTTGGCCTCCTCCGCGCTGATGCGCGTGATGGACAGCAGATTCTCCACGATGCGGATAAGCCACTGCGCGTCCTCATTGGCCGAGCGCAGCAGCTGCCGCCGCTGCTCGTCCGTCAGGTCGCTCTCCTGCTCCAGCAGGACATTGGTCGCGCCCACGATGCCGGTCAGCGGCGTGCGGATGTCGTGGGATACGGCGCGCAGCAGGTCGGCGTACATCTTCTCCTTGTCCGCCTCGCGGCGCACCTGCTCAGCCTGCTTTGCGCGGCTGGTGACGGTGGCGGTCAGGACGGAGATGATCATCATCACCAGAAAGGTCAGCGGGAAGCCCGTCAGTGTGAAGCTGATATGCCAGAACGGGTAGGTGAAGATATAGTCCACACTGAGCACGCCCAGAATCGCCACCGCGATGCCCAGCAGATAGCCGTTTGTCCAGTAGGCCGTCAGGAACACATCCAGCAGGAAGATCACCGCCACATAGCTGGTGTCGTTGTGCATATCGAAGCTGCGCAGCAGCAGGCAGCTCATCACCGCCGTCAGATACAGCGCGGCCGTCACCAGCAGATCCTTGCCTGAGAAGGGAATACCGAGGGCAGTCAGCCTCTCCCTGCGCTGCGCCTCCTTTGCGGTCATACAGCCCCGCCTCCTCTTTATATGGATATTGCTATTATAGCATACCTTAGCGTTAAGAAATTGTCAAGAACTTGTTAAGGGACGCGGATATGTCGTTAAGCGGCAGGGCAAAAAAATAAGAGACGGCTTTGCCGTCTCAGACCAGACTCTCGAAAAAGCCTGCTTTCCGCCTCTGCGTCTATGTGAACGGGACGAAGCCTGTCGAAAATGCCCCATAAAAAGCAAAATCCCACGCGCTCGGCGTGGTTTCCTTTTCGCTGGTCATTTACCGCTGGCTTACTTCCCAATCGCAGTCGGCAAAGATCATGTCGTCCAAGTCGCCCCAGACCCAAGTTGTCGTCATAATGGTATCACGCTCCTCTCTTTCATTTTCTGCTACTATTATATGACGACGTGAAAGAATTTGCAAGACGAATTTTGGACATTACGCATAAAAAATGTGTGGAGTTTTAGTGCAGCTTGCACAAACGCAGAGTGGTTGAGTGCGGCTCTGACGGGTGTGCATCCCGCCTGTGTGACTTTTTCGGATTTCCTGTGCGGCTTTTTGTTGACAAAGTCGGTGTTACATGGTATGATAGTACCCACGCTTGGTATGAGAGACGCTTTTGCACACGGAGAGATGGCTGAGTGGTCGAAAGCACCGGTCTTGAAAACCGGCGGCGTGAAAGCGTCCGTGGGTTCGAATCCCACTCTCTCCGCCAAAAAGTCCATATCTGCGGAAGTACCCAAGTGGCCGAAGGGGCTCCCCTGCTAAGGGAGTAGGCCGTCAAAAGCGGCGCGAGGGTTCAAATCCCTCCTTCCGCGCCAAATCCCCGAAAACCTTGCAAACACAAGGCTTTCGGGGGTTCTCTGTTTTTGCATATGTTGTGCCGGCCTGCCTCAGCATCATCAATTATCGTCATTCGATCCCGAACAGCCGCTTGCCGTTCTCCAGCGTGAGGCGCGCCATTGTCTCCGCGTCCACGCCCTTCCACTCCGCCAGCTTCTCCGCCACGAGGCGGACATAGGCGGAGTCGTTCCGCTCGCCGCGATGGGGGGCGGGAGCCATGTACGGGCTGTCCGTCTCGATGAGGATTCGCGCAAGCGGCGTGACGGCGGCGACCTCCGGTGCACGGCGGGCGTTTTTGTAGGTCACGGGGCCGTCAAAGCCCAGATACCACCCCATATCCAGCAGCTCCCGTGCCATTTCGGGGCTGCCGGAAAAGCAGTGGAATACGCCCGTCACCTCGGGGAACTCCTTCACGATGGCCAGCGAGTCCCCGTGTGCGTCCCTGTCGTGGAAGATAACGGGCAGCGTCAGCTCCCGCGCCAGCGCGAGCTGACGCCGCAGCACCTCCTGCTGGAGATCCCGCGGCGGGTTTTCCTCCCAATAGTAGTCCAGCCCGATCTCCCCGATGGCGACCACCTTGGGCCGGTGCGCCAGAGTGCGCAGCGCATCGATGTCCGCGCTCGTGAAGTCCCCGCAGTTTTCGGGGTGGATACCCACGGCGGCGTACACATGCGGGTACGCTGCGGCCAGCTCCACCGCCTTTCGTGAGCTGTCCAGCTCACAGCCGGGGTTCACCACCAGCGCAACGCCGCGCTGCGGCAGGCTCTCCAGCAGCGGCTCACGGTCGGGGTCAAAGGCCTCATCGTCGTAGTGGGCATGGGTGTCGAACAGCATCCTCACGCCTCCACATGCACCTTGCCGAGCTCGGTCCTGTCCACATACTGCGCCTTGATCTCCGCCAGACGCGCCATGTGCGGCTGCTGCATGTGTACGCGCTGGTGCTCCGCGCTCTCCCACCTTTCGATGAGCAGCAGCTCGTTCTCGTCCTGCGCGGAGAAGTAGTAGTCATAGGTCAGGCAGCCCGCCTCCGCACGGATAGCACTCAGGATGCCCTCGGTCACGACCTGATGGACAAACGGCTCCCGACAGTCCGGCTTGGTGTGGTATTTTACATACAGGGTCAGTTCTTCTATGGTAAGCACCTCCGATGATTTTTCCCTATTGTAGCACTTTGTCCGGCGGGACGCAAATATTTTGTTGCGGGGACGGTGCGCTTTTCCGCCCGATTTCCCGCAGCTACCCATTTACAAGCTGTATAAAATATGCTATACTCTACGGGCTGTATAAAAAATTGGAGTGGAGAGAAACGATGGCAACCGATTTTTCCAGAACACTTAGCCTGCTGCGGCAGGAAAAGGGTATCAGCCAGCGCAAGGCGGCGGCCGCGCTCGGCATCAGTCAGGCACTGCTGAGCCACTACGAAAACGGTATCCGTGAGCCGGGGCTGGCATTTGTCAGCCGCGTGTGCGACTTCTACCATGTGTCGGCGGACTTTCTGCTGGGACGCACCGCCAGCCGCGACGGTTCCATGATCGACTCGGAGGAGCTGTACGACGGCAGCACGGAGAAGGGCTCCCTCAGGGGGAGTATTATGGCCACGCTGCAAAAGAAGCTGACGGTGAACACCACGGGTCTGCTGTTCGACCTGCTGGGACGCACCAACAGCCGCGAGGCCATCACCGCCGCGGGCGACTGCCTCGGAGCCGTGCTGTACGACCTGCTGCGCCGCCTGTACCGGCACAGCGGCGGCAACGAGGATCTTTTCGCCACCAATGCCGTGGACTTTGACGGCGGCGCGGTGGATGCCGCTTTGCTGCGCGGCCGCGCCGCGTACCTGCGCGCACTGACGGAGGCGGAAAACCTCCCCGCGCTCAATTCCGATTCACTGACCGCCCTGCCCGGCGTGGGGCAGAGCACCGCGCAGGTCATCCACAATGTGGATGAAAAGGCGGCGAAATAAGGAGGCTTTTTCATGTTTGACCAATCCCATATCCGTAATTTTTCGATAATTGCCCACATCGACCACGGCAAATCCACACTGGCGGATCGCCTGCTGGAAAAATGCAACGCCGTGCCGGAGCGCGAGATGGAAAACCAGCTCCTCGACAACATGGAGCTGGAGCGTGAGCGCGGCATCACGATAAAATCCCGCGCCGTCCGCATCTTCTACACCGCGCAGGACGGCGAGGTCTACGCCCTCAACCTCATCGACACCCCCGGCCATGTGGACTTCAACTACGAGGTCAGCCGTTCCCTCGCCGCCTGTGAGGGTGCGCTGCTGGTGGTGGATGCCACGCAGGGCGTGGAGGCACAGACGCTGGCGAACACCTATCTGGCGATGGATCACGATCTGGAGATACTGCCGGTGTTCAACAAGATCGACCTGCCCGCCGCCGACCCGCTGAAGGCCAAGCAGGAGGTCGAGGACATCATCGGACTGCCCGCGCTGGACGCGCCGGAGATTTCCGCCAAGCTGGGCATTAACATCGATGCCGTTTTGGAGGATGTGGTGCAGAATGTCCCCGCGCCCTCCGGCGACCCCAAGGCTCCGCTTCAGGCTCTTGTGTTCGACAGCCAGTATGACCCCTACCTCGGCGTGGTGGTCTATTTCCGCATCAAGCAGGGGACGCTGCGCAGGGGGCAGACCATCCGCCTCATGGCGACCGGCGCGGAGTACACCGTGCTGGAGTGCGGCTATCTCAAGCCCATCGGCAATGAGCCGACCGACGCTTTGCAGGCGGGCGAGGTGGGCTACTTCACCGCCAGCATCAAGAATGTCCGCGACACCCGCGTGGGCGACACCGTGACCGACGCGGCAAGCCCCGCCGCCGAGCCGCTGCCCGGCTACCGTCCGGCGCAGTCCATGGTCTACTGCGGTATCTACACCGAGGACGGCAGCAAGTACCCTGACCTGCGCGACGCGCTGGAAAAGCTCCGTCTCAACGATGCCTCCCTGACCTTCGAGCCTGAGAGCTCCGTCGCGCTGGGCTTCGGCTTCCGCTGCGGCTTTCTGGGTATGCTGCACATGGAGATCATTCAGGAGCGGTTGGAGCGCGAGTTCAACCTCGACCTCGTGACGACGCTGCCCAGCGTCATCTATCATGTCTACAAGACGGATGGCACGATGGTCAAGGTGGACAATCCCCACAACTACCCGGACCCCGCCTCCATCGAGCACGCGGAGGAGCCGTATGTCAAGGTGTCCATCATCTCGCCGCAGGATTATGTCGGCAACATCATGCCCATGTGCCAGGACAGGCGCGGCGAGTTCAAGGACATGCAGTATCTCGACACCCACCTTGTCGAGCTGCACTACCAGATGCCGCTCAACGAGATTATCTACGACTTTTTCGACACGCTCAAAGCGAACACTAAGGGCTACGCCAGCCTCGACTATGAGCTGTCGGGCTACCGCACCAGCGACCTTGTGAAGGTAGACCTGCTGCTCAACGGCGACGGCGTGGACGCGCTGAGCTTCATCGCCCACCGCGACAAGGCGTATCCCCGCGCCCGCCGCCTGTGCGAAAAGCTGAAGGAGAACATCCCCCGCCAGCTGTTCGAGGTGCCCATTCAGGCGGCCATCGGCGGCCGCATCATCGCCCGCGAGACGGTCAAGGCCATGCGCAAGGATGTGCTGGCCAAGTGCTACGGCGGCGACATCACCCGCAAAAAGAAGCTGCTGGAAAAGCAGAAGGAGGGCAAGAAGAAGATGCGCAATCTCGGCACGGTGCAGGTGCCGACCGAGGCGTTCATGGCCGTCCTCAAGCTCGACAGTGAATAAGGTGCGCCGGCGAAGCACCGGCACACCCGCCGACGGCAAAAAGAACCCCTGCTTTCGTCTGCTGAAAGCAGGGGTTCTTTGACAGACTGAAGAAAGTCCCAAGGAGACTTTCTTTTTTCTATATGTCGAAGTATAAGCTGTTACGCGCCGGAAAATCCGTTGTAGGACGAGAATCCCAGCAGGTATATTGCCATGGGGATGGAAATGTCACGCTCTGCCGCGATGCTTTGCAGTTCCTGTATAACGGTGTCGTGCGGCGTGGAGGTGGCGGCATCCTGCACGACAGAATCTATCACACTTGGCAGCATCATACATAGTTGGTAGAACGAATCCTCCTGCCCTGTCACAAGGGCGTAAAATCTATCCAAGCTGACGCGCCGTATCCTGCTGTGCGAGACCTTTCGCTTGTCCACGGTGGTTACCCATGTGATGTTCTGCGATTGCTTGGCAATGGCCTCCACCAAGAAGCAGGCGCAATCGTCATCGTCCAAGAGCTGGTGCTGCATTTTGATATAGGTCTTTCCCGCAGAGGATGAATTCATGGTGTTGTGTTTGTTCTTCATCTCCACATACACTGTGTGTACCGTCTCTCCGTTGGGCAATTGTATTCCTGCCGGGTCACGGAATATTACATCCCAGCCACCCTCTGTGCCGTTGTCCGGCACATGACACTTGTCGATATATTGGAATATGCGTTGATGGAAATAGCCAATGTCGTTGTTATTGGATTTGTCCCGTTGGCGGAATATCTCGTTCTTCACGATTTCCTCCCATGTGGAGTGATACACCGCCTTGTCGAATATTAGCTTTACGGGGTCGATCAGGTTGCTGTTGAAGCGATTGATATTATACGATTCCAGTTTTTCGCCGTATTTTTCAATGGTAGAAGCGATGTGCGTCCGAAGCTCCTGCTCCGAAATAAAAGAAAGTGGCCACGGCATAGCTTGTTCCTCCAATGCATTTCTGATACTCAGTCCGATGTCTCTTGCAAGATTGACAGGTACGGCGTTCCCTACCTGCTTATAACGCTCGTTGATTTTTCCGCAGAACTCCCATTCGTCAGGAAATGTTTGAAGCCGCGCATTTTCCCGGTAAGAAAAGGGCCTGACCTCAAGGGGATGGCAGCGATCAGTCTGCTTCATGCCGGGGCTGGTGAGCACTGCAAGGGATGGCTCATCCATGCTTATCCGGCGCAGTATGCCCGTTCTTCCGCCCTCCATGTACCAGCAGGTTTTCATATATGCCTTTGCAATGGAGGGGTCAATGTCGCGCCAATAGCCACCGGGCGGCACAAGTGCAAATACCGCTGCCTTGTTGTCGGAATATCGCACACATTCGGAGGGCGGAGGGTCGGTGTCCAGCTTCACATCACGCACCACGGGCTTGTAATCGTGCGGCAGGGGGAATGCAAAGTGGCACTTGTCCACCAAATCGTTGCGTACACCCACGGTAATCAACCGTTCCCGCTTCTGCGGAACGCCGTAATCCCATGCGTTGAGAACTCGGTGATATGTCGTGTAGCCCTCGTCCTCAAATATGCCCAGAATGGTCTCGTAGGTATGTCCTCCATCATGTGAGAGCAAACCCTTTACATTCTCAAAGAGAAACATTTTCGGCTGGAGCTTGTGCAGAAATGTGGCGTAGTGATAGAACATCGTACCGCGCACATCCTGCAATCCCAGCCGCTTTCCCGCGTAGCTGAAAGACTGGCAGGGTGCACCGCCGGAAAGCAGATCCAGCTCATATTTCCGTATGCCGAATTCCAATTCCAGATCCCGTTCTGCGGTCTGCGCCACATCCTCACAAAGAACATTCCAGCCGGGTCGATTCTTTTTAAGCGTGTCAGCGGCATCTTTATTGAATTCGACCAGTCCGAGGTGATGAAACCCGGCTTGCTCAAGACCCAGTGCCAGCCCGCCGGCACCGGCAAACAGTTCGATGGAGGTAAGCATAGTACGACTCCTTGCTTGCAATATAACACACAGAGTATACCATTTTTTGCGTCCGATTTCAACAATTATCTCCCCCCTGTAGTCTGCAAAAAGAGAAGACCCTGCCGATGCAGAGCCTTCCTGTTCTCGCCTTATTTCCCCAAAATCGTCTCCACCACGCTGTCCAGCCAGTGGCCGTCGAACTGCTCGATGCAGCCGTCGTCGGTCAGCTTGGCGAGGGCGGGGTCGATGGGCATTCTGGCCAGCAGGGGGATGCGGTATTCCATGGCCGCCTCCTCGGTCTTGCCCTCGCCGAAGATGTAGAGCTTTTTGCCGCAGTCAGGGCACTGCACATAGCTCATGTTTTCGACCAGACCCACGATGGGGATGTGCATCATCTGCGCCATCTTCACGGCCTTCTGCACCACCATGGACACGAGCTCCTGCGGGCTTGCCACGATGATAACGCCGTCCACGGGCAGGGATTGGAACACGCTCAGTGCCACATCGCCCGTGCCGGGAGGCATGTCCACGAACATATAGTCCACATCGTTCCAGAGCGTGTCGCTCCAGAACTGCTGCACCACGCCGCCGATAACGGGGCCGCGCCAGATGACGGGATCCGTCTCGTTTTCCAGCAGCAGGTTCACGGACATGAGCTGTATCCCCGTGGCGGTGGTCACGGGGACAAGGGCGTCGCCCTGCGCCACGGCGCGGCCGTGGATGCCGAACGCCTTGGGGATGGACGGGCCGGTGATGTCCGCATCCAGAACGGCGGTGCGGTAGCCCTCGCGCCGCATGGCCACGGCGAGTTGGCTCGTGACCATGGACTTGCCCACGCCGCCCTTGCCGGACACCACGCCGTATACCTTCCCTACGCGGCAGCCGGGGCGGAGGGGCTTTTTCTCGAATACATTGGTTTCCTTGCGCTCGCCGCAGCTTTCGCCGCAGGTGCTGCAATCATGGGTGCAATCGCTCATAACAGATTTCTCCTTTAATGCTATTGTAATTATATATGGTATAACACTTTCTCAGGCGTTTTGCAAGCACATCACGCTGACATTCTCCCGGCCTTGCAGATAGGTCATCTCCCGTCTTTGGCAGGTGAACAGGAGGATTTGCCGCTTTCGGCTTTCCTCCAGCAGATAGTCCAACGCCGCATGAAGGCGTTCATCGTCGAAGGAGACCAGCGCATCGTCCAGAATCAGCGGGACGCACTTGTCGGCGGGCAGCACCATGTCGCATATCGCCAGCCGTACCGCAAGATACAGCTGATCCGCCGCGCCCTGGCTGAGCAGACGGACGCTGCGCCCCACGGGGTCGCCCGTCATCTCGGCGGAGAGGGATAGGTCGCGGCTCAGCAGCACCTTGTCATACCGCCCGCCCGTGATGGCGGAGAATATCTCCGCCGCCCGCGTGCCCAGCGCGGGGGAGAAGCGGTTTTGCAGCACGGTGTTGGCCTGTGACAGCGTGTCCATGGCGAGGGAGATGGCGTCGTACTCCGCTTGCAGCGCGGCAAGCTGCTCCCGCTTCTGCGCAAGCTGCGCCTCCAGATCGCTGCTGCGGTCAAGAGAGCGGATGCGACCCATGAGGGTGTCGAAGCGCGTGCGCTCCTGCGTCAGCAGAGCCTGCACCCGCGTCAGCTCGTCCGCCGTCTGCTCGCGGGAGAGGGCGGGCTGCGCCATGTCCGGCGCGGCGGGTGCGGTCAGCTCCTGTTCGGTGAGCTGGCGGCGCAGTGCGTCCCGATACAGCGCGGCCTCCCGCGCCTGACGGCGGGCATCCGCCAGCTCCGCCCTGCGGCGGCGCAGGGAGGCAAGAGCTGCCTGCGCGCCGTTGAGGTCGGTGACCTCGGGGGCGTATACGCGCACCTGCGTCAGCAGCTCGCGCAGACGGCGGCGGCAGGCCTCCTCCGCGTCGTCGGCAAGGGCTTGGGCGCGGCGAGCTTCCTCATCGGCGGCCTCCGCCTGCCGAAGCAGGGGGAGGTATGCCTCGATCTGCGTCTCCAGCGCGGCGCGCTGCTTTTCGGCGTAGCTCTGCCGCTCCGTGATGGCCTGACGGCGCAGCTTCACGGCAAAAACGGTCAAACCCGCACCCAGTACGGCCATGCCGAGGAATATCCAGAATGGAAGCGTACCCTTGCCGCGCAGAAGAAACGCCAGCGCGGTACACAGCGGAACGAGAAAACCGGTGAAAACGGGCAGGAACAGGGAGGGGGATTTTTCCGGCACGATGGCGGCGGCCTTTTGGCGCAGCTCCGCCTCCCCCGCAGGGTAGAGCGGGTGCTGCTGCTGCCGCTCCTGTGACTGACGGGCATCGGCGGCGGCGTTCTCCGCGGTGCGGTGCTTCTCCGCCAGCGCGTTCAGTTCGGCGGGGAGTGCGGCGGCCTGCCCCTCCAGCAGTGCCAGCGTGGTGTCATCAGGCAGTACGCCGCTGTCGGCGGCCAGCACAGCGGCGCGGCTCTCGGCATCGGCGGCGGCCTGCTCCGCCTGACGGTAGACGGTCACACGCTCCCGCTGCGCCAGCGTCTGCCATTGGGCGTTCTGGCGGCGCAGGTCGGCAGCGCGGCTCTCCAGCGCGTCCAGCTCGCGGCGGGACTGCTGTGCCTGCCCGTTCAGCGAGTCCAGCTCCCGCAGAGTGCCGTGCAGCAGGTCGATCTCCCGCTCCAGCGCGGGGATAAGGCCGGTCTTGTTGTGGCGGCGGCGGTTGAGCTGCTTCTTCAGCCGCTCGTATGCCTCGGAGTAGGAGGTGTCCTCCTCGCCCGTGGTGATGAGGGCGGCAATGCGCCGCTCCAGCTCGGCATCCTGCTCTACGGCCAGCGCGTTCTGCCCGATGAAGGCACTGCGTTCAAATACCTCACGCGGCACGCCCAGCAGCATCTCGCCCGCATTCTGCGCGGTGATGCCCGCCACGGGCGTGGCGGTGCCGGTGTAGGCGCAGGAGAACTCGCCCATCGGCGCGGCGGCGCGGCGTGTCTCGCGCAGCAGGGTGTAGCTCTCGCCGCCCGCGGCGATGTCCATGCGGCCGCGCAGCGGTGCGCCGCTCCACGGCGCATAGCGGTTCTTGTCCGCCATGGGGCCGCGCTCGCGGGTGGACAGGCCGTACAGCATGGTGCGGATGAACGCGCCCCATGTGGATTTGCCGGATTCGTTCGGCGCGTACAGCAGATTCAAGCCGGACGAGAGCGATAGCTCATCGTTACTGAGGCGGCCGAAGGAGCCGGTCAGGTGCAGAATATCCACGGAGTTTTCCTCCTCATAATATGGTATATACATCGGTATATGGATTATACCACGGCGGGCAAAAAATGTCATCCACCGATGCGTCGCAAAAAAAGTTAAAAAATCGGAAAAATATAGTTGACAAATCCGTGGAAAGGTAGTATCATATCAACTGTTCCGCGGTTGCGGGGCGTGTACCTTGTAAATTAAACAACGAACGAAACGA
>CAVDXW010000033.1:0-18604 GCA_963613145.1 Bacteroidaceae bacterium
TAGTCGGGCATCTCCCAGTTCAGCTGCTCGGCGATCTCCAGTGCCACGGTCTTTTTGCCCTCGCTGAGGTAGGGGTTGATGGCGGCGTTGCGGTTGTACCAGCCGTACTTGTCGATGGCGGCGGCGGACATCTTGAAGGTGTCCTCGTAGTTGCCCTTGACGGAGATGACATTCGCACCGAAGATCATGAGCTGCGCCACCTTGCCCTTGGGTGCGCGCTCGGGGACGAAAATGTAGGTCTTGATGCCCGCGGCGGCGGCGTTGCCCGCCAGTGAGCTGGCGGCGTTGCCGGTGGAGGAGCAGGCGATCGTCTTTGCACCGGCCTCCATCGCCTTGGCGACCGCCATCGCGCTGGCACGATCCTTCAGCGAGGCGGTGGGGTTCTGACCGTCGTCCTTGACCCACAGCTTTTTGATGCCCAGCAGCTCCGCCAGCTTCGGCTCCTCGTACAGGGGACTCCAGCCCACGCGCAGCGGCGTGTCGGGGGTCGTCTCCTCCACGGGCAGCAGCTCGCGGTAACGCCACATGGAGCGGTTTTCGCGCTTGGCCAGCTTCTCTTTGGTCAGCACGCTTTTGATGTAGTCGTAGTCGTATACGATGTCGAGAATGCCGCCGCATTCGCAGTTGGTCAGATCGGGCACCGCGTCGTAGGTCTTGCCGCAGCGCACGCACCTGCCGTATTTCACATTTTTCATGGTGGTTCTCCTTACAACGATAATGAAAAATCAGGGCGGGGCGAACGCCCCGCCCTGATAGGGTTCCTATGAATGCTTCGCTTACAGAGCCTTCAGCAGGCCGGTGGCCTCGTTGAACTCGTTGATCAGCTCGTCGAGCTCCTTGGCCTGTGCGTGGACGGCATCCCATGTGTTCTTGGTGTCGTACCACTGGGCGTTCAGATCCTCAACGGCCATCTGCTGCTGCTCGACCCATGTGTAATACTTGAGGTTGTGGACGCGCTTGCGCTCGGCATAGCCCATCTCCATCATGCTGTCGGTCTTCAGCCCCAGCATGTGCAGGTTGTGATCCAACGCCGCCTCGTGGGCGTTGTACGCGCCGTGCATCTCGTTGAGCTCCTCGATGCGGGACTTGTACATCACGGCGGAGTCGGTCAGCACGGTGCCGACGACATCGTTCTCGGTCAGCTCGTAATACTTGGCCATCTTAATGCAGCACAGCACATTGGCGATGCCGGAGATGCCCAGCCATGTCATCTTCTCGATCTCTTCATCGGACATGCCCAGCTCGTCCTTCATGTACTTCTGACCCTCGGCGGTGTTGAACAGGCGCAGCAGACGCTGGCTGTCCTCGTCGTCGATGGCGATGGCCATGTCGGTGTTCTTGACATTGTGGATCCAGGGAATGTGCTTGTCGCCGATACCCTCGATGCGGTGGCCGCCGAAGCCGTTGTCCAGAATGGTGGGGCACTGGAGAGCCTCGCCCACGGCGAGCTTCAGGTGGGGATAACGCTCCTTGAGCAGGTCGCCTGCGGACATCGTGCCGGCGGAGCCGGAGGTGAAGCAGGCACCGGCGAAGCTCTGGCCGGGCTTCTTGACGGCCTCGAACAGCTCGGCAAGGGCGTAGCCGGTGACATTGTAGTGCCACAGGGGGTTGCCCATCTCGGCGAACTGGTTGAAGATCATCATGGTGGGATCCTGCTTCAGCTCCCAGGTCTTGTCGAAGATCTCCTTGACGTTGGACTCGCAGCCGGGGGTGGCGATGATCTGACCGGCAATGGACTTGAGCCAGTCAAAGCGCTCCTTGGACATGTCCTGCGGCAGAATGGCCACGGACTCGCAGGCCAGCAGCTTGGAGTTGAACGCACCGCCGCGGCAGTAGTTGCCCGTGGAGGGCCACACGGCGTGGTGATAGGTGGCATCGAACTGGCCGGTCACCAGACGGGGAGCGAGGCAGCCGAAGGACGCGCCGACCTTGTGGCAGCCGGTGGGGAACCACTTGCCGGACATGGCAATGATGCGGCAGGGCACGCCGGACAGCTTGCTGGGGATCTCGACATAGTTGGGAACCTTCTGGAACAGACCGCCGCTCTCCTTGGCCTCGTTGTGCCACGAAATGCGGAACAGGTTGACGGGATCCACATCCCACAGACCGGTGTGGCTCAGCTTGGCCTTGATCTTCTCGGGGATCAGGTCGGGATTCTGCATCTGAGCAATGGTGGGGATGATAACATTGTTCTCTTTGGCCTTCCGGATATTGTGCTCCAGACCCGTTTTGTTGATGGACAGATCGATTTTACCCATGTTTCTTTTCCTCCTGTTGTTTGTTTGCGTCAATGTAGGAATATAGCGTGTATTTGGAAATACCGAAGTATTTAGCCACTTTGTCGCCGGATTTCGTCACGAGGAACGCGCCTGCGTCGCTCAGAAAGCGGATGGCGCGCACCTTGTCCTCCTTGTTCATCAGAGCCGCCGGCTTGCCCACCAGTGCCACGGACTGGCGGATGAGATCGTCCAGCACATCGTTGACATTGATGATCTTTTCCGGCTCCTGCTGCTCGTGGTCGCGGGTGAGCATGAAATCGCCCAGCTCCTGATGCATCAGCATGATACCGCTGATGTCGTAGTTGATGGAGAAAATAGCCGTCACCATGCCGCGGCTGTTGCGGATATAGAGGGAGGAGGATTTGAGTATCTTCCCATCCGGCGTCCGCATCAGATAGCACAGGTGATCCTGCGGCTGCTCGTTCTGGTGCTCCAGCTGCTCCATGACGACCTTGGACGCGCCGTCGCCCACCTTGCGGCCGGAGACATGCCCGTTTTCGATGTGTACGATGGTGTGCTCGGGGTGGGTGCTGGATACATCGTGGATGACCACCTCGCACTTGTCGCCGAACTGCGCCGCGATACCTGCGGCGATCTGCTTCAGCGTCTCTAACCGTCTTGCCTCCATAACGCCCTCCTTCTCCGCCTTTCTGTCCCCTACATAATACCACACCTCCCACAAAAAGCAACGGTTTTTTCTGAAAAACTTTTTGTTTTCCTAAATTTTTGTTTGACATCCGCTTATCATGTGCTATGATAGGGGATGGTAAAAACCGTTTATCCGTTTTTAACATCTGAATTTACAAATTTTGCGGAGGTACATTATGGATTTTGCTGCCATCAGAAACGCTGCTGAGGCGTACAAGCCCGCCATGGTCAAGTTCCTGCGTGACATGATCGCTATCCCGTCCGAGTCCTGCGAGGAGGAGGGCGTTGTCAAGCGCATCGCCGAGGAGCTGAAGTCGCTGGGCTACGATAAGGTGGAGTTCGATAAGCTGGGCAATGTCATCGGCTGGATGGGTGAGGGCGACAGGATCATCGCCATCGACAGCCACATCGACACCGTGGGCATCGGCAACATCGACAACTGGGAGGCCGATCCCTACAAGGGCTACGAGACGGATGACATTATCTACGGCCGCGGCGGCTCCGATCAGGAGGGCGGCATGGCTGCCGCCGCCTACGGCGTGAAAATCATGAAGGATCTCGGCCTGCTGCCCAAGGGCTACAAGATGATGGTGGTCGGCTCCGTGCAGGAGGAGGACTGCGACGGTATGTGCTGGCAGTCCATCGTCAACGAGTACTTCAACGGCCCCGAGGACGCCCGCAGCAAGATCGAGTTCGTCATCTCTACCGAGCCGACCGACGGCGGTATCTATCGCGGTCATCGCGGCCGCATGGAGATCCGCGTGGACATGCACGGCGTTTCCTGCCACGGCTCCGCGCCCGAGCGCGGCGACAACGCCATTCACAAGATGGCGGAGGTCATCGAGAATGTACGCGACCTGAACGAGAATCCCGCCGACGGCTCTACCGAGATCAACGGTCTGGTGAAGATGCTTGACCCCAAGTTCAATCCCGAGCACTACGAGGATGCCCGCTTCCTCGGCCGCGGCACCTGCACCACCAGCCAGATCTTCTACACCTCTCCCTCCCGCTGCGCCGTGGCGGACAGCTGCTCCATCTCCATCGACCGCCGCATGACCGCAGGCGAGACCTACAAGTCCTGCCTGAAGGAGATCGAAGACCTGCCCGCCTGCAAGAAGTACGCCAAGGATGTCAAGGTCAGCATGTATATGTACGACCGTCCGGCATGGACGGGACATGTCTATGAGACGGAGTGCTTCTTCCCCACATGGATCAACAAAGCCTCCGCACCCCATGTGCAGGCACTGGTGGACGCGCACCACAACCTGTGGGGCGACAAGCGTCTGATGCCGACCGAGCTGGCCGCCTCCAAGCGCGAGGGC
Organism: Bacteroidaceae bacterium; assembly: GCA_963613145.1. Classification (GTDB taxonomy): domain Bacteria; phylum Bacillota; class Clostridia; order Oscillospirales; family Oscillospiraceae; genus Vescimonas. The sequence continues at coordinate 4,250 of CAVDXW010000033.1, forward strand.
CGTCCCCTGACCGACAAGTGGACCTTCTCCACTAACGGCGTGTCCATTCAGGGTCGCTACGGCATTCCCTGCGTGGGCTTCGGCCCCGGCGCGGAGTCGCAGGCGCACGCCCCCAACGAGGTTACCTTCAAGCAGGATCTCGTGACCTGCGCCGCCCTGTACGCCGCCGTTCCCGGCCTGTACAAGCCGGAGAACAAGGACGGCTCCGCCACCAGCTTCCGTCAGGAGCTGACCGGCAACGACATTAAATAAATACTGCGGCGGGTCGGCGAGGACGCCGACCCCTACGCACGATCACAAACACACATTAACACAACAAGGAGAAAAACTGAAATGAGCAAGACTGTTGAGCTGGCACGCCATCTGTCCACCCTGAACATCAACAACATGTACAAGACCGATTTCTATTGGACATGGGACAAGACCGATGACGAGATCGACGCCATCTTCACCGTGGCCGACGCCCTGCGCGACCTGCGCGAGCGCAACAAGAGCACCCGCGTGTTCGATTCCGGTCTGGGTATCTCCATCTTCCGCGACAATTCCACCCGCACCCGCTTCTCCTTCGCCTCCGCCTGCAACCTGCTGGGTCTGGCGGTGCAGGATCTGGACGAGAAGAAGTCCCAGATCGCCCACGGCGAGACCGTCCGCGAGACGGCGAACATGGTGTCCTTCATGGCCGATGTCATCGGCATCCGCGACGATATGTTCATCGGCGAGGGTCACAAGTATCAGAAGACCTTCATGGACGCTGTGAAGGAGGGCTACCGCGACGGTATTCTGGAGCAGCAGCCCACGCTGGTCAATCTCCAGTGCGATGTGGATCACCCCACGCAGTGCATGGCCGACATGCTGCATGTCATCCACTACTTCGGCGGCGTGGAGAACCTGAAGGGCAAGAAGGTTGCCATGACCTGGGCGTATTCCCCCAGCTACGGCAAGCCGCTGTCCGTGCCGCAGGGCGTCATCGGCCTGTTCACCCGCTTCGGCATGGATGTGACGCTGGCGCACCCCGAGGGCTACGACGTCATGCCCGAGGTCGAGGAGGTCGCCCGCAAGAACTGCGAGAAGTACGGCTCCAAGTTCCACAAGACCAACTCCATGGCCGAGGCGTTCAAGGATGCCGACATCGTGTATCCCAAGAGCTGGGCTTCCTACGCCGCCATGGAGGAGCGCACGAAGCTGTATGCCGCCGGCGACAAGGACGGCATCGACGCGCTGGAGAAGCGTCTGCTGGCGCAGAACGCGCAGCACAAGGACTGGGCCTGCACCGAGGAGATGATGAAGCTCACGAAGGACGGCAAGGCTCTGTACCTGCACTGCCTGCCCGCCGACATCACCGGCGTCTCCTGCAAGGAGGGCGAGGTGGATGCCTCCGTGTTCGACCGCTACCTTGTGCCGCTGTACAAGCAGGCCTCCTACAAGCCCTACATCATCGCCGCCATGATCTTCATGGCGCAGGTGAAGGATCCCGTCAAGGCTCTGATGGAGCTGGACGAGAGCAAGGACACCCGCAAGGTTTTCTAAAATCACATCACCCGCAGCAGCGGCGGCCGCGCCGCCGCTGCTGCGTTTTCCCGAGACTTTTCAGAATAGAGGTACATCGCCATGAGAAAGAAAATCGTTATTGCTCTGGGCGGCAACGCGCTGGGCAGTACGCTGCACGAGCAGGCCAATGCCGTGCGTACCACCGCGAAGGCCATCGTAGACCTGATCGCCGGCGGCCACGAGGTCATCGTCGCCCACGGCAACGGCCCGCAGGTGGGCATCATCAACAACGCCATGCTTGCACTGATGCACGAGGATCCCTCGCAGGACAGCACGCCGCTGTCCGTCTGCGGAGCCATGAGTCAGGCGTACATCGGCTACGACCTGCAAAACGCCCTGCGCGAGGAGATGCTCAACCGCGGCATCGACGAGCCCGTGGTCACCATGGTCACGCAGGTGGAGGTCGATCCCAAGGATCCCGCGTTCAACGATCCCTCCAAGCCCATCGGCAAGTTCCTGTCCGAGGAGGAGGCCAAGGCTATGGCCGCCAAGACCGGCTTTCTGTATAAGGAGGACGCGGGACGCGGCTGGCGTCGCTATGTGGCCTCCCCCAAGCCCAAGCAGATCGTGGAGCTGGATGCAATCCGCGCTCTGAGCGACAGCGGCAACATCGTCATCTGCTGCGGCGGCGGCGGTATCCCCGTCTACCGCACCGAGCACAACCACCTGAAGGGCGCGGCCGCCGTCATTGATAAGGATTTCGCCTCTGAGCTGCTGGCCGAGCAGCTGGATGCCGATATGCTCATCATCCTCACCGCCGTGGAGAAGGTGGCCATCAACTACAACAAGCCCGACCAGAAGGGACTGGACGATCTGACTCCCGCCGAGGCGTACAAGTACATCGAGGAGAACCAGTTCGCCAAGGGCTCCATGCTGCCCAAGGTGCAGGCGGCGGTGAAGTTTGCCGAGTCCAAGAAGGGGCGCACCGCGCTCATCACCCTGCTGGAGAAGGCCAAGGACGGCATCGAGGGCAAGACGGGCACCCGCGTACACCAGTAACCGCTCTTGCGGGTGCAGCAAAACCGCCTCTTCTGCCTCCCATTCGGAACGGCTATTTCACGGACAAAATTTTTGCTAAATACCACATACTGCACAGATTTTACAAAGATTTTTTGTGTGCCGCAGGAAAATTTTGCCGCAATTTACATTTCCTGTTGAAATCCGCGGCGCAATGCGGTATAATACCCCTGTCACAGTGTGAGGTGTGAATATCGGGTGGAACGCCCGTTGTTCAGATGCGCGTCAAAATTTTCCTTACTTTTAGGCGCGTGTCACATATTTTAAGGAGGAAAACAAGAATGAAAAAGTTCCTTGCAACTCTGCTCGCTCTGGTCATGGCTCTGAGCCTTGTGGCCTGTGGCGAGACGAAGACGGACGATGCACAGACTACCGACGATGCCGGTACCGATGCATCCGTCAAGGTGGGCTTCATCACCCTGCATGACGAGAACTCCACCTACGACCTCAACTTCATCAACGCCGCCAAGGAAGCCTGCGCTAACCTGGGTCTGGTCGAGAATGAGGGCTACATCATCAAGACCAATGTTCCCGAGGGTCAGGAGTGCTATGAGGCCGCCATGGATCTGGTCGATGCCGGCTGCAACATCATCTTCGCCGACAGCTTCGGCCATGAGCCCTACATGATCGACGCCGCCAAGGAGTGCCCCGATGTGCAGTTCTGCCACAGCACCGGCACCCGTGCCCACACCGAGGGTCTGGCCAACTACCACAACGCCTTCGCCTCCATCTATGAGGGTCGTTATCTGGCCGGTATCGCTGCCGGTATGAAGCTGAACGCCATGATCGAGGCCGGTGAGATCAAGGCCGACGAGGCCAAGATGGGCTATGTCGGCGCGTTCACCTACGCCGAAGTGGTCTCCGGCTACACCTCCTTCTATCTGGGCGCGAAGTCCGTCTGCCCCACCGTCACCATGGAAGTGACCTTCACCGGCAGCTGGTATGACGAGACCCTCGAGAAGGAAGGCGCAGAGAAGCTCATCAAGAACGGCTGCAAGCTCATCAGCCAGCACGCCGACTCTTTGGGTGCTCCTACCGCCTGCGAGAACGCCGGTGTTCCCAACGTGTCCTACAACGGCTCCACGCAGGATGCCTGCCCCAACACCTTCATCGTGTCCTCCCGCATCAACTGGGCTCCCTACTATGAGTATGCTATCCAGTGCGTCATCAACGGCACCGCCATTGATGCCGACTGGACCGGCACTCTGGCCACCGGCTCCGTGGTGCTGACTGACATCAACACCAATGTTGCCGCCGAGGGCACTGCCGAGGCGATTGCCGATGCTACTGCCAAGCTGGAGAGCGGCGAGCTGCATGTCTTCGACACCAGCACCTTCACCGTGAAGGGCGAGGCTCTGACCTCCTACATGGCCGATGTCGATACCGACGCTGACTACACTCCCGATACCGAGGTCGTGCATGACGGTTACTTCGCTGAGTCCGAGTTCCGTTCCGCTCCTTACTTCGATCTGGAGATCGACGGCATCACCCGTCTGGATGTCAACTTCGGCTAAGCTGAATTTTATGCAAAGGGCGGGCTGCGCAAGCAGCCCGCCCTGACTTTTTCGCCTGCCGAAAGGATTTTGACGATTTACACAAAGAGAATAAGTGCTTCTTGTGTAACCTTACATTCTTTGTGTATGCCTTACAAAATTTTTGCTATTTTTGATTTACAAGCATCGACATGTATGATAAAATAACATGAACGGATTTTATACCCGGTGTGCTACGAGGTGTTGCAGCCATTTGCACCGAAAGAAAGGATGACAGCCTTGGAAAAGAAATGCGCGATCAGAATGGAGAATATCACCAAGCGGTTCGGCAGCAAGGTCACGGCCAACAAAAGTGTGACCATGGAGCTGTACGAGGGTGAGATATTGTCCCTGCTGGGCGAAAACGGCAGCGGCAAGACTACGCTGATGAATATGCTCTCCGGCATCTACTACCCCGATGAGGGACAAATTTACATCCACGGCGAGCCCGTGGCCATCTCCTCCCCCAAGGATGCCTTCGACCTTGGCATCGGCATGATCCACCAGCATTTCAAGCTGGTTGACCTGTTCACCGCTACCGAGAATATCATCCTCGGACTGGAGGGCAGACTGGATCTGAACAACGCTCGCCAGAAGGTCAAGGACATCTGCGACAGATACGGCTTTGACATCGACCCCGACATGAAGATTTACGACATGTCCGTTTCGCAGAAGCAGACCGTGGAGATCGTCAAGGTGCTGTATCGCGGTGCCGATATTCTGATTCTCGACGAGCCGACCGCCGTGCTGACCCCGCAGGAGACGGATAAGCTGTTCGCCGTCATGCGCAACATGAAGGCGGACGGAAAATCCCTTATTATCATCACACATAAGCTGCACGAGGTGCTCGATGTGTCCGACCGCGTGGCCGTGCTGCGCAAGGGTGAGTACATAGGCGATGTGATGACCAAGGACGCCGACCAGCAGTCCCTGACCGATATGATGGTGGGACACAGCGTGGCACTGAACATCGACCGCCCCGAGCCCGTCAATGTCGCCCCGCGCCTGAAGGTCGAGGGACTGACCGTGTATGATGAGCTGGGCGTCAAGCGGCTGAGTGATGTCAGCTTCACCGTCAACGCGGGCGAGGTGCTGGGCATCGCCGGTATTGCAGGCTCCGGGCAGCGCGAGCTGTTGGAGTCCATTGCGGGACTGTATCCCGTTTCCTCCGGCTCCGTCACCTTTATCGACCCGACGAGCGGCGAGGAGAAGAACCTCGTCGGCATGGATCCCATGGACATCCGCAAGAACGGCGTTGCCATGAGCTTCGTGCCCGAGGATCGCTTAGGCATGGGCCTGGTTGGCTCGATGGGCATGACCGGCAACATGATGCTGCGCTCGTGGCGCAAGGGAAAGGGCGTTTTCCTCGACCGCAAAGACCCCGAGGCGTTGGCGCAGCGCATCTGGCAGGAGCTGGAGGTCGTCACCCCCAGCACCAGCTTCCCCGTGCGCCGCATGTCCGGCGGCAATGTGCAGAAGGTGCTGGTCGGGCGCGAAATCGCCCAGCAGCCCTCCGTGCTGATGACCGCCTACGCCGTGCGCGGACTGGACATCAACACCTCCTATACCATTTATAACCTGCTGACCGAGCAGAAGATGAAGGGCGTTGCCGTTGTCTATGTCGGCGAAGACCTCGATGTGCTGCTGGAGCTGTGCGACCGTATCGTGGTGCTCTGCGGCGGTCAGGTTTCCGGCGTGGTCGATGGACGCAAGACCGACAAGATGGAGGTCGGCAGACTGATGACCCAAATGGAAGGAGGCAAGGCAAATGCATAACCATAACAAGGGCTCACTCGTTCATATCTCCAAGCGCGATGCGCTGCCTCTGTCCAAGGCACTGCTGATTCGCGGCGGCATACTGCTGCTGGCTCTCGTGTTCTGCGGACTTATTACGACGCTGCTGACGGGACAGAATCCCATCAGCGTGTACGGTACGATTCTGGAGGGTGCGTTCGGCACCTCCCGCCGTATCGGCGTCACCGCCCGCAACACCGCCGTGCTGCTGGGCATCTCCCTCGCCGTGACCCCCGCGTTCAAGATGCGCTTCTGGAACATCGGCGCGGAGGGACAGACGCTCATTGGCTGCCTTGCCACCACAGCCTGCATGATTCTGCTGGGCGGCAAGGTTTCCACCCCCGTGCTTATCGTCATCTCCCTGCTTGCCTCGCTGCTGGCGGGTGCCCTGTGGGGCTTCCTGCCCGCCTTCTTCAAGGCGAAGTGGAACACCAACGAGACGCTGTTCACCCTGATGATGAACTACATCGCCATGCAGCTGGCCTCCTACTTCATCATCATCTGGGAGGTTCCCAAGGGAGCCGGTAAGATCGGCATCATCAATCAGGCCACCCGCGCCGGCTGGCTGCCGGAGATAGGCAACGCCTATCTGCTGCCCATCCTTATCGCGGCACTGATGACCGGCTTCATGTTCGTCTATCTGAAGTACAGCAAGCACGGCTACGAGATCGCCGTCGTCGGCGAGAGCCAGCGCACCGCCAGCTATGCCGGCATTAAGGTTGACCGCGTTATCATCCGCACGATGGTGCTCTCCGGCGCGCTGTGCGCCCTGATGGGCTTCCTGATGACTGCGGGCATCGACCACACGCTGACCACCACCATCGTGGACAGCCGCGGCTTTACCGCCGTCATGGTCTCGTGGATGTCCAAGTTCAACCCGTTCATCATGATCGCCGCGTCGCTGCTGCTGGTCACGATGGATCGCGGCGCGAGCGAGGTCGCCAGTGCCCTGAGCCTGAACCACTCCTTCGCGGATATTCTGACAGGTATCATCCTGTTCTTCATCATTGCTACCGAGTTCTTCATCACCTACAAGGTCACTCTGCGCAAGAGCGGCAAGAAGGAGGCGTAACGGATGTTTGATTTTGTATCTTTCTTTCCCCGTGCCGTCATGCAGGGCATCCCTCTGCTGTTCGGCAGCACAGGCGAAATTCTGACGGAGAAATCCGGCAACCTGAACCTCGGTATCCCCGGCATCATGTATGTCGGCGGTATCAGCGGCGTTATCGGCGCGTTCTTCTATGAGCAGGCCGTTCCTGCCGCCGAGATGAGCGCGTTCCTTGCCGTTATGATCCCTATTCTCTGCTCTCTGCTCGGCTCGCTGCTGATGGGTCTGCTGTACTGCTTCCTGACCGTCACGCTCCGTGCCAATCAGAACGTCACGGGTCTTGCCATGACCACCTTCGGTGTGGGCGTGGGCAACTTCTTCGGCGGCTCGCTCATCAAGCTGACAAACAGTGAGGTTCCCTCCATCGCCCTGTCCAACACCAGCCTGTTCTTCAAGACCACCCTGCCCGGCGCGAACAGCACCGGATGGTTCGGCCAGCTGTTCCTGTCCTATGGCTTTCTGGCATATGCGGCAATTCTGCTGGCTCTGGGCGCGTCCTATTTCCTGAACCACACCCGTCCCGGCCTGCACCTGCGCGCCGTGGGCGAAAGTGCTTCCACCGCCGATGCTGCGGGCATCAATGTCACCAAGTACAAGTATTTCGCCACCTGCATCGGCTCCATGATAGCGGGTCTCGGCGGCCTGTACTATGTCATGGACTACGCCAACGGCGTGTGGTCGAACAACGCCTTCGGCGACCGCGGCTGGCTGGCCATCGCACTGGTCATATTCACCATCTGGCGACCCAATGTCAGCATTCTGGCATCCATCCTGTTTGGCGGCCTGTACATCATCAACATCTATCTGCCCACACCGGGCGGCCAGATGGCGGTCAAGGAGCTGTACAAAATGCTGCCCTATGTCATCACCCTGCTGGTGCTGATTGTCGTGTCCCTGCGTAAAAAACGCGAGGATCAGCCGCCTGCGTCCCTCGGTCTCTCCTACTTCCGCGAGGAACGCTGACCTTATACGAAAAGAGTAGGCCGCGCAGCGGCCTGCTCTTTTTCTATCCGGCTTACCACAAGGAGGAGCTATCATGTCCACTCTGCTTATCAAAAATATTGCCCAGCTCGTCACCTGCGACGACAGTGACCGCCTTCTGCGCAACGCCGACATCTACTGCGAGGACGGCTTCATCAAGGCCATCGGCGAAGGTCTCGCCGTTACCGCCGATGAAACCATCAACGCAGAACACATGCTCTGCTATCCGGGGCTGGTGAATACCCACCACCACCTGTATCAGGTTTTTTCGCGCAACCTGCCGCAGGTGCAGAATATGGAGCTGTTTGACTGGCTCAAAACGCTGTACGAGATCTGGAAGAGCTTAGACGACGAGGTCGTCCGCCTGTCCTCCCTGACGGGCATGGGCGAGTTGATGAAGCACGGCTGTACCACCTGCTTTGACCACCACTATGTCTTTCCTGCCCACAGCGGTGATTTGCTGGAAAGCCAATTTGCCGCTGCCGACGAGCTGGGCATCCGCATGTACGCCAGCCGCGGCAGCATGGATCTCAGCGTCAAGGACGGCGGACTGCCGCCGGACAGCGTGGTGCAGAGCGTGGATGAGATCATGACTGACAGCATACGCTGCATCGAGAAGTACCATGACCCCTCCTACGGCGCGATGCACCGCGTGGCACTGGCTCCGTGCTCGCCGTTCTCCGTGTCGGCGGAGCTGCTGCGGCAGAGTGCGCTTCTGGCGCGGCAGTATGGCGTGCGCCTGCACACCCACCTGTGCGAGACGAAGGATGAGGAGAAATTCATGCTCTCGCGTGAGGGCATCCGCCCGCTGGAGTACATGGCGCGGCTGGGCTGGCTGGGTGAGGATGTGTGGTTTGCCCACGGCATCCACTTCAACGATGACGAGCTGCGACTGCTGGCGCGGACGGGCACGGGCGTGGCGCACTGTCCCATCAGCAACATGAAGCTCTCAAGCGGCGTGGCGCGTATCCCCGAAATGCTGGCGTTGGGTGTGCCGGTGGGTCTGGCAGTGGACGGCTCTGCCAGCAACGACGGCTCCAGCCTGCTGGAGGAGCTGCGCGTGGCGTTCCTGCTGCACCGCCTGACCTCCGGAAGCAGGGCTCCCACGGGGTACGACCTGCTGAAAATGGCCACACGCGGCAGTGCGCGCCTGCTGGGGCGCGACGACATCGGTCAGCTTGTCGTGGGCAAATGCGCCGACATGTTTATGCTTGACAGCCGCCGCGTGGAGCTGGTGGGCTGCGCACAGGATGCCGCCTCGGTGCTGGGCACGGTCGGTGTGCGCGGCGCGGTGGACTACACCGTGGTACACGGGCGCGTTACCGTGCGGCAGGGGAGACTCGCCGCCGTGGATGAGGAAAAGCTATCCCACGAGGCAAACGCAAAGTGCCGCGCCTATCTGGGAAATATCTGATGGCCGCAAAAAGCGTGTCCTCCGGCCGGGGACACGCTTTTCTACCATGCACTGTCGGACTTTGCCGCTTTTCCTTGTGATAGACAATGTGAAAAAACTGCTAAAAATAGTGGTGCTTTCCTTTACACAGCGTGATTTCTCTGATATAATGTTATCAAAAGAGTAATCCACCCAACTGGAAAGGACGGCAATGTGAAGAAATATGTACCCGCTTACGAGGGCACACTGCGCAAGCACGCGCTGACCGTGCCGCACTGTATCAGCCATTGCAGCGGCATTCGCGTGTTCGGGCGGCGCATCAAGTCGCTGGTGTTCAGCACCGATGTTGCCATCATCAAGAATATCAACGCGGATGCGGTCATTGCCGTGTATCCCTTTACGCCGCAGGCGAGCATCACGCAGGCAATCATCAGCGTGTCCGATGTCCCCGTGTTCGTGGGCGTGGGAGGCGGCATGACCAACGGCAGCCGCTCGGCGCATATCGCCGCCTTTGCCGAGCATCAGGGGGCCTTTGGCGTGGTGTGCAATGCCCTCATCAGTGATGATGCAGTCCGCGCCATCAAGTCCACCGTGGAGATTCCCCTGGTCTATACCATCGTCTCCGAAAGGGCGGATCTGGAGGGAAAGCTGGCGGCGGGCATCGACTTTGTGAATGTCTCCGGCGCGGACAGGACACCCGCCATCGTCTCTGCCATACGCGCCCGCTGGCCTGACCTGCCCATCATCGCTACGGGCGGCCCAACGGAGGAGACTATTCTGGCGACCATTGCCGCAGGAGCGAACGCCATCACCTACACGCCGCCCACCAACGGTCAACTATTCTCCGGCAGTATGCGCCGCTACCGTGCGCTCTACGATCACAACGCGCCTGCGCAGGACGCGGAGGAGTGAGGGAGCATCACAAAAAAGAAAGCCCGAGGGCTTTCTTTTTTTTGCACTTTATTCGCTTCGTTATCTCCCCGTCATGACGGTCATGACCTCAAACTCCTCGGGGTTCAGCGTCTTGGTCATGGCCAGACCCTCGTCGATGTCCACATTGACGATCTGCTCGCCGCTGGTGCAGACGATGCGGTTGGTCATGCCCTCCGCCAGCAGGTGCACCGCCTCGTAGCCCATGCGGGTGGCGACAACGCGATCCTTCGCGGTGGGACTGCCGCCGCGCTGGATGTGTCCCAGAATGGTGACGCGGGGATCCAGCCCCAGCTCCTTATTGATCTGCTCGCCCACGGCCATGCCGCTGGCAGCACCCTCGGCCACCACGATCATGAAGTTGGTCTTGCCGTTGATGCGGGCGCGGCGTATCTTCTCCGCCACATGCTTTTCAAAGTCGTAGGAACGCTCAGGCACGAGCACGGCGGTGGCACCGACGGCCACGCCCACATACAGGGCCAGATAGCCGGCGCGGTGTCCCATGACCTCCACCACGGAGCAGCGTTCGTGCGACTGCATGGTGTCGCGCAGCTTGTCCATGCACTCCACGGCGGTGTTGGCCGCGGTGTCGAAGCCGATGGTGTAGTCGGTACACACAATGTCATTGTCGATGGTGCCGGGGATGCCCACGACGGATACGCCGAATTTGGACAGATCCTGCGCACCGCGGAAGGTGCCGTCGCCGCCGATGGCCACCAGTCCGTCCAGCCCGATGAGCTTGCAGGTGGCGTAGGCCTTCTCCTGCCCCGCCTTCGTGCGGAACTCGTCACAGCGGGCGGAGTAGAGGATCGTGCCGCCGCGGTTGATGATGCGGTTGACGCTGGAATTGTCCATCGGCACGATGTCGCCGGAGATCAGACCCTGGTAGCCCCGGCGGATGCCCACACACTCGATACCCCGTGCGTTGGCACTGCGCACCACGGCGCGGATACAGGCATTCATGCCCGGCGCATCACCGCCGCTGGTCAGTACGCCGATACGCTTCACTGCATTTTCCATAGTCCATGACCTCTCTTTTCAAGGGAGTGCCCCCGTATTTTCCCACATATTGTACCATATGTTTGGTCTGTTTGCAAGCCTAACCCCATCGGGGAGCGGATTTTTTGCTGTACAGTCCCGCAAATCTGTGGTATACTGATACCATACTCGGAGGGAGTGACCGACATGCATCCGCAATTTGCAGAATTAACGCCCCGATGGTTCGAGCGAGCTTTCGTATACACCGGCTCCGTCGGCGAGTTCCGCTACCGCTTCGCCGGTGATAAGAACGCCGGCGTCCTGCATACCGCCGTATACAGTAATGTGTGCTATGAGCTGGCGCAGGATCGGCAGGAGCGCGACTTCCCATGGGACGAAAAGGGCGTGGACGAGCTGAAGCACTGGCTGCAAGCAGAATACGAGGCGTACCTCAACGCGAGGAAATAGAAGGAGCACCGTGTTTACGGTGCTCCTTCCGTTCATCCCTCCAGCGCGTCCAGAAAGGCCATGGCCGCCTTGTTCAGCTCCCGCATGGCGTTGGGGAAGTTGAAATAGAAGTCGTGGTGTTCCAGCACGCAGTCCGACACGGACTTCAACGCCATGAACGGCACATTGTTCCGATAGCACACCTGCGCCGCCGAGCCGCCCTCCATCTCGATGAGCAGCGGGTGGAAGGTCTCCGCGATCCAGCGGGAGCGGTCACACTCGGTGGCGAACCACTCTCCTGTGGCCACGCTGCCCACGCGATAGGCGTAGCCTGTTTTGTCCATCGCCGCCCGCGCTCTGTCCGGCTCTGCGGTGGGGAAATCCATCCGATTTACCGTGGATACAAACCCCACGGGGTCGCCGATGCCGGAGGTGTCCACATCGTGCTGCATGAAGCGGTCGGCCAGCACCAGCGTGCCGATGGGCACACTCTCGAAGCAGCCCGCCACGCCCACATTGATGATGCGCTCCGGAGTGTAGAGGTCAATGAACAGCTGCGTGGCCATGGCCGCGTTTACCTTTCCTACACCGCCGCAGCACGCCACCACATTTTCCCGTATCCGATAGAACGGTACGCCCGCGACCGTCCTTTCCGGCTCCGCGCCCTGCGGCAGCAGGCTTTCAATTTCGCCCTTCATGGCGTACAGCAATCCAGTCAGCATAGCAAAACCCTCGCTTTTTCGTTTTCTCTATTGTAAACGGGAAGCTGCCCCTATGTCAAGTACGCCTTACTCCTCCTGCTCCGGCCGCAGCACCGTCTCGACGGTTGCTTGCTTTGACGGTTACGAGAGGTGAGAGGGGCCTTTACCCGTGATAGTATTTTTTCGCGCAGAAGTCGCGCTCGATGCGCACCCGCCCCGTGTCGGTGAGCCAATCCACAAAGTTGGCAAAATTGCGCTCCACAATGCTGAATTTCAGCTCCTGCTTCGTGCGGATGTTCTCCCGCTGGCAGAAGGCGTATATCCAGTCGGAGAAGGTCATGCCGTCCGTCAGGTCGTCCAGCAGCTCGCGCTCCTTGCGGTGGATGAAGGCGATATTCTCGTCAATGTGGGCGAGCAGCTCGGCACGGTCGGTGATGACCTGCCTGTGGGCGAGGATGTACGCGGGACAGTCCAAGGCGCGGAGGCTCTCCTTGCTCTCCAGGTCCCTGGCGATGAACATGCTGGTGGGCAGCTTGGCACCGGCAATCTCGCGGCGGTCGATAAGGCAGTCGCCGATGTACGCCGCGCCGTCCGGCGTGACGAAGCCGAGGTGTCCCGCCGAGTGGCCGGGCAGGGGGAGAATGCCGAACCGTGCGCCGCAGACATCGATGTGGTTGTCCTGCGGGAAGATAACGCGGTCGGCGGTGAAGCACTCCTCCAGAAAAATTTCGCGGCTCTTGCCGTAGGTCAGGGCAACATAGTTGGCACGGTAGCTGTCGGGGTTGACGGAGATGCCCGCCTCGATGAGAGAAATAGCGGCCTGCGCGCCGTATTTCTCCTGCAAATACCGCACATTGCCCGTGTGGTCAAAGTGCGCGTGGGAGCACAGCACGGCGCGGACGCGCCAGCCCTGCGTCTCGATGAGCCCCGTGAGGGCGGCGCGATCCAGCTTGGCGTAGCCCGTGTCCATGAGGACGACCTCGCGGTCATTCAGTTTATATACGGGCAGCAGGGCGGTGGTTCCCACCGCAGCACAGGTGCTGCCGCAGACAGGCAGAAGCTCCATGGTATCCCTCCGATGTATGACATTTTCCCCATTATACACCGCCGTACGGAAAAAACAAAATTTTTTTCTTTTGCCCCCTATGCAAAACGGGAGAAATAAGGTAAAATAGCCAGTAACAAATGAGGGAGGAACGGCGATGGAGCAACCAATATTCAAACGGGTGCTGCTGAAGATCAGCGGCGAGGCCCTGGCGGGCGAAAAGCACTTCGGACTGGACTTTCAGGTGATAAGCCGTGTGGCGGAGGTCATCAAGCAGTGCGTGGACATGGGCGTGCAGGTCGGCATCGTCATCGGCGGCGGCAACTTCTGGCGCGGCGTGAAGGACGGTGAGGGCTATATCGAGCGCACCCGCGCCGACCATATGGGTATGCTGGCCACGGCGATGAACTGCATGGCGATGGCCGATGTGCTGGAGCAGAAGGGCGTAAATGTCCGTGTGCAGACGGCACTGGAGATACGCGCCGTGGCGGAGCCGTATATCCGCGCACGAGCCATACGGCACTTGGAAAAGGGGCGGGTGGTCATCTTCGGCTGCGGCACGGGATGTCCGTTCTTCTCTACCGACACGGCGGCGGTGCTGCGGGCGGCGGAGATCGGCGCGGAGGTGATACTGCTGGCGAAGAATATCGACGGCGTGTACGACAGTGACCCCGCCAAGAATGCCGACGCGGTGAAGTTCGACAGCATTACCTACGACGAGGTGCTCAAGCGGCATCTGGCGGTGATGGATTCCACCGCGACGAGCCTGTCCATGGACAACCATATCCCCGTGCTGGTGTTTGCACTCAAGGATCCTGAGAATATCATCCGCGCCCTGCGCGGCGAAAAAATCGGAACGATCGTGAAGGAGGCTTAACAGC
>CAVDXW010000034.1:0-18183 GCA_963613145.1 Bacteroidaceae bacterium
AACGCGCCCATGCTGGCGGCCATGCCGATGCAGATGGTGGACACGTCGCACTTGATGTACTGCATGGTGTCATAGATGGCCATACCGGCGGTGACACTGCCGCCGGGGCTGTTGATATACATCTGAATATCCTTGTCGGGGTCCTGCGCCTCCAGATAGAGCAGCTGCGCCACGACGAGGCTGGCGGTGGTATCGTTCACCTCTTCGCCCAGAAATACGATGCGGTCATTGAGCAGACGGGAGAAAATATCGTAGGATCGCTCACCGCGGTTGGTCTGTTCCACCACATAGGGGACTAAACTCATAAAAAATACCTCCTGCAAAAGATAAGTGATTATACCCACCTGACATGGCTTTTCAAAACAGCCCGCTGCGGCGGGACAAATGCACCTCGCCCCGCCGCACGGTTTTTCTCTCTCGGTCCGTATAGGGAATTACTCCGCGTCCTTCTTGGCAGCGGCTTTCCTGGCGGCGGGCTTCTTGGCGGGAGCCTTCTCCTCTGCCTCACCCTCCTCCTTCTTGGCGGTCTTCTTCGCAGCAGGCTTCTTGGCGGCGGGCTTCTTCTCCACGATCTCGCCCGTCTCCTCCGGCTCCTCCTTCACCTCGGCGGGAGCCACGGCCTTTGCGCTGTCAACCACGAGCTTGATGACCTTCTCGCGGATGACCTGCTCCTTCACATCCTCCGGGCGCAGGTACTTCTTCACGGTCTCCAGATCCATGCCGTACTTCTCGGCGACCTTCTTAATCTCCGCCTCCACCTCATCGTCGGTGGCCTCCAGCTTCTCGGCCTCGATGATGGCGCGGACGGCCAGATCCATCCTCACCTGCTTCTCGGCGGGCTCGTAGGCCTGCTTGACGAAGTCGGCCTCGCTGCTGCCGGTCATCTTGATATACTGGTCAAACGGGATACCCTGCGAGGCCAGCTGCTGCTTAAAGCCCTCGATCATCTGCTCGGCCTGCAGCTCCACCATCTCGTGCGGCACATCGGCCTCCACGCCTTCGGCGACCTTCTCCATCAGCACATCCTCGAAGGCGCGCTGCGCGGCCTCGGTGCGCTCGGCGGTCAGATTCTTCTTGATGTCAGCCTTCAGCTCCTTGAGCGTGTCAAACTCGGAGACATCCTTGGCGAACTCGTCGTCCATCTCGGGAACCTCCTTGACCTTGACCTCGTTGACCTTCACATGGAAGACCACGGGCTTACCGGCCAGCTCGGGTGTGTAATTTTCGGGGAAGGTAATATCAATATCCTTCTCCTCGCCGGCCTTCATACCGACAAGCTGATCCTCAAAGCCGGGCACGAAGCTGCCGGAGCCGATCTCCAAATCAAAGCTCTCGCCCTTGCCGCCGTCGAACGCCTTGCCGTTGTCGAAGCCCTCGAAGTCGATGTTGGCGGTGTCGCCCTTCTTAACGGCGCGCTCCACGGACACGAGACGGCTGTTGCGGTCTGCCATCTCCTTGAGCCGTGCGTTCACATCGGCAGCGGCCACCTTGACCTCCGCCTTGGGAGCCTCCAGTCCCTTATACTGTCCCAGCTTCACCTCGGGATAGACCGCCACGGTGCATTTGAACACCACGCCGTCCTTGGTGCAGCTCTCCAGCTCCACTGCGGGATAGCCGACTACATTCAGCTCCTTCTCCTTCACCGCACCCTCATAGGCATCGGGCAGGAGGATATTCACGGCTTCCTCATAGAACACCTCGGCTCCGTACATCTTCTCGATGATCTTACGGGGAGCCTTACCCACGCGGAAGCCGGGTACATTGATCTTGCCGCGCATCTTCAGATACGCCTTGTTGACGGCCGCCTCAAACTCCTCGGCACCCGTCTCGATGGTCAGTGCGACCCTGCTCTTTTCCAGTTTCTCGCAGCTTTTCACAGTCATTTGTTAATTCCTCCGTTCCGCACCGACACCTGTATTTCTACCAACGACGATGCAATATAATATGATAGCAGATTGCAACTGAAATTTCCACTGTTTTTTTCAGTTTTTTGCTTATTTTTTGTCCGCCGCCCCGTTTCCGCCGGCGGCCGCTCCCATCGGCGGTGCAAAAAGGCGATCACGATCGCCCAAAACCCCCGTACAAACCCCGTACAAGGGGCATACAGAGCCCGTACAAAAACCGCGCTGTTCGCCCCCCCGAATTAACGAAATATCAATCGCGCACCTTAATCGGAGTAAAATCCACATAGTCCGCCGCGACCAGCCGGAACGATGTGTTGTAGTGTACGCCCTCCAGCACACGCCGCTGCGCCGCGCCGTGCAGATGCCCGAAATAGCACTCCGTCACGCCGTACCGCTGGAGCAGCCGCAGTATTTCCGGACACTCATACCCTTGATAAAGCGGCGGATAATGCAGAAAACATATCTTTTCCGCACTTCCCGCCATTTTCAGTGACGCTTCCAGCCGTCCCGCCTCCCGCGCCAGCATTTTGCCGTTGTGCGTCCCCTCTCCGTCCAGCTCATAGAACCAGCCGCGTGTGCCGCACAACGCCGTTTCACCGTAGAAAAGGCAGTTATTATGCAGTATTTCTATGGAATCAAGCCCGTTTTCCGTAAAAAATTTCCGCATTTTGGAGGCCGTATTCCACCAGTAATCGTGATTTCCCTTGAGCAGTATCTTTCGCCCCGGCAGCGCGTGGATGAAGCGAAAATCCTTCAGCGACTCCTCCAAGCTCATCCCCCAGCTCAAGTCTCCGCACAGCACCGTGGTGTCGTTTTCCGTCAGCTTTGAGAACCCCCGCTCTATCTTTTCCACATAGTTCTGCCAGCGTTCTCCGAATATATCCATGGGCTTGTTGCTGCCCAGAGACAGATGCAGATCGCCTATGGTGTACAGTGCCACGCCGCGTTTCACTCCTTTATTTACAAGCTATGTAAAGTATATTCATTTTACAGTATGCGTCGCCAGTTGTTCCAGAAAATATCCTCCAGCAGCGACCTCGGATACCCTTTTTTCTCCAACGCCCGATACAGCTTATCCACATCCTCCACGCCGTTCATGCCGGCGGCCAGTGCCTCGCAGCCGTCCAGATCGCCGCCCAGCGCAACGGTTTTTTCGCCGTCCAGCAACAGGAAGTGCTCAATATGCGCGGTCAAATCCTCCATGCTCTCACCGCCGACAAAATCCAGATAGAGATTGATACCCACCACGCCGCCGCTGTCGCGAATGGCGCGGAACATATCATCGGTGAGATTTCGTCTGTGCGGGCACAGTCCCGCAGCGCGAGAGTTGGAATGCGATGCCACGACAGGGCATTTTGCGTGGCGGATAACATCCCAAAAGCCAGCATCCGAAATGTGCGAAACATCCGTATATATGCCATATTCGCTCATTTTTGCAACAAATTCCACACCTTGCGCAGACAGACCTCTTTCGCTCTCCTGCGCGCAGGAGCCGCAGAGGATATTAGCGTTATTCCACACAGGGTTGATAAGGCGCACGCCCCACGACGCGGCGGTTTCGAGGTTTTTCAGCGAGCAATCCAGCAGGTCGGCTCCCTCAATGCTCAGCAGCGCGGCGGTCTTGTGCTGCGCTGCCGCCGCATCCGCCTCCGCGCCCGTTTTGCAGAGGGTGACAATATCCGCATTCTCCCTTATCTGCGCGGCAAACCAGTCGTGCATTTCACGGGTTTTCGTCCACGCCGTGTTCTCCGGCAGTGTGCTCACATCGTCATACAGCGCGAAAAACTGCGCCCGTTTCGCGTATTTCTGCCCCCGCACAAGGTCGAGATGTCCGCCGTTTTCCCGCAGGGCGGAGCAGGCGGAAAAGTAGGCGCGGCACTCTGCCTCCGTGCTGCCGTAGTCGGCTATCGGCGTGGTGTTCATACACCGCCATATTGTATCGCAATGGCCGTCAAAATACGGAATATCCCTTATTTCTGTCACGAAAAGTGCTCCTTTCTCAGTTCTGTACAGCCCTGATATTTTCAGGCTGCCGCCGATTTTTCCCTCACTGAAATGCGTCCTTCAGATACTCGATGCGGACGCTCTCCCCGTCCCCCGGCGCGTCCGCGTAGACCTCCGCCACATCGAAGCGGGCGGGGCAGTCCAGCTCGTTCTCGGCGAGATAAAAAAGAGCGGTTTTTCGTATACGCTCCTGTTTTTTCGGTGTGACATACTCACGCGGCAGCCCCATCTCCGTGTTGGTGCGCGTCTTGACCTCCACGAAGCAGATCGTCCCGTGATCCCATGCAATCAGGTCGATCTCCCCGAAGCGGCACTGGTAGCTGTGCGCGGCCAGCTCATAGTTTCTCTCGCGCAGATAGTCTGCCACCAGTGCCTCGCCCCATGTGCCCTCTGCACGGCTCATTGCGTCACACTCCCCCCCTGCTGTTTATTTTCAATATAATTGCAGTTTTATGTCGTTTTTTGCTATTTTCCCATCCACTTTGTTAAGAAAGTTATGCGGTGCTCGGGACAGGGACCGTATTTTTCAAACATTTCCCGGTGCAGCTTCGTGCCGTAGCCCTTGTGCTTAGCGAACTGATACTGGGGATATTCCCTGTCGATCACCTCAACGACATACCGATCACGGCTGACCTTCGCCAGAATGGACGCCGCCGCGATAGACGCCGACAGTCCGTCCCCTCCGACAAGGCAGCGGTGCGGCATCACAATGGCCGCACTGCGCCCGTGGTCGCGGTTCCCATCGATCAGCGCGAAGTCAGGTTTTACCGATAATCCGTCAATCGCCATCTGCATAGCCTTCACCCGCGCAGAAAGAATATCCGTCTCATCGATCTCCCGCGCCGAGACGGATGCCACCGCCCAAGCCACGGCCTGCTGCTGTATCAAAGGGAACAGCAGCTCCCGTTTTTTCGCGCTCAGCTTTTTGGAGTCGTCCAGCTCAGGCAGGTCGAAGTGCTCCGGCAAAATTACCGATGCAGCGTAAACCGGCCCCATCAGGGGTCCCGCTCCCGCCTCGTCCGCTCCGCACACAACGGCATAACCTGCCTCGTGCGCCTGCCGCTCATAGATAAGCTTTTTCATTGTCATTTCCCCACCGTTTCGACCGTCTCAAGTGTAAAGCGTCCCAGCTTGCCAGCACGGAACTCGTCAAGCAGAATACGCGCCATGCGCTCGGTGTCCACCTGTGCGCCGCGCATGAGGAAGCCGCGCTTTCTGCCCGCCTTTTCCAGCAGCGCATAGCCCGTGTCGCCGTCCTCAATCTCGATTTTATACCGCTGCGTGAGCACATCGGCGTAATGCGCAGAGAGATAGTCCATCAGATAGCAGGCCAGCTCCTCGATGTCCAGCACATCGTCCTTCACCGCGCCTGTAAAGGCAAGACGCTTGCCAACTTCCACATCATCGAACTTCGGCCACAGGATGCCGGGCGTGTCCAGCAGCTCCAGTGTGGCATCCACGGGAACCCACTGCTTCGAGCGGGTGACACCGGGGCGATCCTCGGCGCGGGCGGTTCTGCGACGGGCGACTCTGTTGATAAAAGTGGACTTGCCTACATTGGGCACACCCAGCACCATGACGCGGACGACCTTGCCCACCTGCCCCTTGGCGGCGGCTGCCGCCAGCTTATCGTGCAGCAGCTCGCGGACGGCGGCGGAGAACCTCTCCGTGCCCACGCCGTTTTTGGCGTTTGCCTCCAGCACGGCGCAGCCCTGTGTGCGGAAATACTGCGTCCAGCGGCGTGTCTCGGCGGGGTCGGCCTGATCCGCACGGTTGAGGACGATCAGGCGCGGCCTGCCCGCCGTCAGCTCATCCACATCGGGATTGCGGGAGGCGAGCGGAATACGGGCGTCCAAAATTTCGCACACGGCATCCATATTCCTGATTTCTGCGGCGATCATGCGTTTGGTCTTTGTCATGTGCCCGGGAAACCAGCTCAGATTGTCGATTTGCATTCAGTCACCTTCTTTGCATAGGGGTTTGTGCGGACAGCCGCGGCAACCCCCTGTGGGGTAGTATAGCATACGCGGAGGCAAAAGAAAAGCACCCACCTTCATGGATGCTCTCTTTTTTGCTCGTTGCTTACAGCTTTTCGCGAACCTTGGCTGCCTTACCGACGCGGTCACGCAGGTAGTACAGCTTGGCGCGGCGGACATAGCCGTGACGCACAGTCTCGATCTTCTCGATAGAAGGAGAGTGGACGGGGAAAACCTTCTCCACGCCGACACCGTAGGACAGGCGGCGGACAGTGATGGTTTCCTCGATGCCGCCGTGCTTCTTGGCGATGACGGTGCCCTCGAAGACCTGCACGCGCTCACGGGCACCCTCCTTGACCTTGACATGGACACGAACCGTGTCGCCCACCAAGACCTGAGGTACTTCCTTGAGCTGCTTCTCGTTCAATGCTTTGATGAGATCCATGGATAATTCCTCCTAAATTATAGGTGTTCATGCCGCCATTTTGCGGTGTCCGCTCACTTTTCGGGACACCGACGGCAGAGGACCGCCCTTTTCAAGCTATGATAGAATACCATAGGCGGAGTGAAAATGCAAGAGAAAAAATGAGATTTTCAGTATTTTCACCACATTCTCCCGTTCCCCGTATTCTAAAGCGTTCGCATTCGGCATATACTCTGCCATTGAGATTGATCGGAGGAGGTGTCCCACCATGTATCACCGTCCCGCGCCCTATACGGGCCGCCGTACCGCACCGCCACGCCGCAGTGTGCCGCCGCGCAAAGCACCTCCGCGTACCGCCGCACACACGGCGCAGGAAAAACCCGCCGCCCGCCGCCGCTTGGCACAGATGGCGATCTCCGCCGCGCTGCTCGTGGCAGTGGTGAGCATGAAGTTCCTCTTCCCTGCCGCACTGGAACGCTGCCGCGCCACACTGCTGGAGCTGATAGGAGCCGACACCGACTTTGTGGAGGTGTTCGCCGCCGCAGGCCGTGCCTTTTCCGACGGCTCGACCGTCTCCGACGCTTTGAACGACGCCTACACCGCCGTGTTCGGCGCATCAGAGGTATCCGACGAACCCGCCGTGCAGCGCACCGCCGACACGCCCGAAAATACGGATATGCTCCAGCGTGTGCTGAATTTTGACTACACCGACCCGGTATCCGCAGGGCAGATCACCTCGCTTTTCGGGCTGCGCAGCGACCCGCTGGACACCGATGCCCGTTTCCACTATGGGCTGGACATCGCGGGTGATGAGGGTGCGGTCATCTCCGCCTTTGCCGACGGCACGGTGACGGCCATCGGCAACAGCAGTGATCTGGGAAAGTATGTCACCGTCACGCACGCGGACGGCTATTCCACGCTCTATGCCCACTGCGCAAAGATTACTGCCTCCGACGGGCAGCAGGTGAAAATAGGCGACCCCATCGCCGAGATGAGCGACACGGGCCGTGCCACGGGTGTTCATCTGCATTTCGAGCTGCACCAGGATAACACCTATCTGAATCCCATCTACTATGTCACCTTTTCGTAAGCCCCACGCCGCGCTCACCGTTTCACCCTCCGCATTGGTGCTGCTGGCGGCGTTTTTGCTTTTTTCACGCGCTCTGACACTGCCGGCGGCGATACTGACCGCCGCTGCCTGCCACGAGACGGCGCATATTTTGACGCTGCGCCTGCTGGGTACGCCGCCGACACGACTGACGCTCTCCGCCACGGGCGCGGAGCTGTATGTCCCGCGCCTTGAACGCCTGTCCTACGGCGGCGAGATACTGGCGGCGGCAGCGGGACCGATCTGCAATCTGCTGCTTTGGACGGGGCTTTCGCTCACCGGCATTGAGATGCTGGAGCCTTTCGCGGGAGCGCAGCTTATTCTGGGTGCGCTGAATCTTCTGCCCGTCCGTCCCATGGACGGCGGGCGGCTGCTCTGGCTGCTGACCGCCCTGTGTGCCGAGCCGTATACCGCCGACCGCGTGACCTGCGCCGTGGGTGCCGTTGTTTCCGCGCTGCTGCTGGCCGTGTGTCTTTACCTGACGGCGACCACCGGCGCAGGACTGTTTCTGCTGCCCGGTGTGCTGTGGCTGGCGTGGGAGTCAAGAAAAGCTTGCAGCATTGACAAAAAATATCAAATGTAACCAGGGGCAGCGGTAGTGCCATCGTGCTGCAAGGATATGCGTTTGTACACTTCCGCCCTACTGCCCGAAAGCGGGATGAACATTTCCACCATCGTTGTGTAAAATTATGCAAGACAAATCGACAAAACAGGTGTATAATGGAGCGTAAGCTGCAATACCCGTAATTTTACCGACAAAGGAGCAATGTGCTATGCCGCGTGTTACTGATGTTTATTATTCCCTTCTGCTCAAGGCACTGACCAACGGTCAATACGGCTCTGTGGAGCTGACCGAGGAAGCAATGACCGCAGCGATGCGGAGTGTGGAGCAGCAGATACAGGCCATGAGCCCGAACCCTGACGATCTGGACAGCTCGTTCAACGGCTTCGCCGCACGGCAGCGGCAGCAGCAGTCCGAGATCTACGGCCGCCTGCGTCCCGACAGCAACACGATCGGGCCGGACAACGAAAGCCGCTATGACTATGCCCAACGCTGCCGCACAGAGGTCATGAAGTCCGTGAAGCAGCGTGTGCTGCAAGAGGTAGAATGGCGCAACGCCACCGCACGGCTGGGACTTTACGACGAAAATCACCGGCTCAAGCAGATCAACACAAACCGCTTCCTGAACCGCCTGATAAAGACGGGCGGCACGGCGGAGGACAGGCAGTACAACGATGCCATCGTAGCTTTGACCGCGCTGGCCAACGGCGACATCACCGAAGAAAAGTACCTTGAGCTGCGCAAAAAGCACCACGCCGCCGTCAAAAAATCGGACGATACGCCCGAGGAGCTGGCGAAGCGCGACCTGAAAAACGGTGCAGGGTTTATTCTCCGCGAGGTGGAGCAGGAAATCAGGAACGGCTCCGAGAATCGTCACCGCTACCAATCCGCCGTCGCCGCCATTCAGAGCGGCAACTATTCCGGCTTCCAAAACGGCATGGAGGAGGCCTTCGACATCCTCAACAACAATGCCGTGGAGCTGCAAATGGTAGGAACGGAGATCTTCGGTTTCCTGAACAAGCTGGGGCTGGAGCATCCCTCTAAGGACAGACAGGAGGCGATGCGGAAGGAATGGCTGGACAGGGCGTTTGATGTTCTACAGATAAGGGAGGCTGCCGAGCAGGTGGCCAACCCCTACTTTGCGCTGCTCGACCCGTTCAAGCTCTACCGCGCCTTTAACGCGCAGAGCGGCAGACTCCTTCCGCATGAAAAGGATCGGCAGCCGCAGGACGCTCTTGCCTATGCGCTGCTGGAGAGCGCGCCGGAGTATCAGATCACGGCGGGGCGCGCACTCTCGCGCCTCGGGCTGAGGCGCTGCGCGCTCGATGCAGGGGATGAGGTTTTGGAGGATCGCCTGCCGGGGTTCAGCGTCTTTCACAAGGACGACCGCACCCTGATTCTCAAGCTCGGCCACGCCAATGACAACGGCATCGTCTCCGCCGAGATAGACACCTCCGGCGAGTTCTTCCGTCAGGGACTGCACGAGGAAGCGCAGGCGTTGGCGGAACGCTGCAACGGATGGAGCAAGAAAAGGCGCACCTCTCCCCCGTTTGAGGATATGCGCGATGCGTTGGATAATGTGGCGGGTATGCATCTCGGTGAAAAGCCCTCCGCAGAGGAAATGATCCTTGCCGGAGAGCGTTTCGGTGAGCTGCTGTGGAGCGCGAAGGCGTATCTTGCCCACAAGCTGGAGCAGCACCCCGACCAGAACTGGAGCGGCACCTACGAGCGGGAGCGCGTGGAGTTTGCCAACCGTGTGCTGGAGTTTGCGCAGAAAAAGCTGCGCCATTTGGACTACCTCGGCGAGCAGAAAAACACGCTGGCCATGCGCGATGCGGCGGAGCGGGATATGCCCGGTCCCCTCGCCCCGGAGCGGAATGTTCCGAAATACGCCGGCATGAGCTCGTTGCAGTACAAGCTGGCAAAGGACAAGGAAAAGGTACAGGCACAGGCACAACAGCAGCAACAGCAGCCGGTGGAGCAGCAACAGCAGCAGGTACAGCAGCCGCAGGTGCAGCAGGTACAGCCGCAGGTTCACGCCGAGAAGAAGGACATCTCCAAGGACTTCGGTGCGCTGATGAAGAATCTTGCCGGCGCGTCGAAGGACAGTGCCGCCGCAAAGGAGAAGATAGAGGTAAGCATCAAAGGCAACGATGGCTTTTGCGTCAGCTTCAAGCGCACGATAGATACGGGTAAAACGCTCACCGGGGCGAAGGTGACACAGGCGGATAAGGACAATCTGCTTCAAAAGGTCAGGCAGAATGCAGCCCGCCGCGTCGTGTCGGAGATGGTGAGCTCGGAGCAGGAAAAGCAGAAGCAGAATCCCAAGGCCGCCGTGCAGGTTCCGTTCACGCAGATCGTCAACGCCGGAAAAGCGGATCAGCTCGCCGAGCGGATCGCCGAGAGCGACGCCTTTAAGCAGCTGCTTGGAGAGTATCTTCACGACGACAACATCGAGATTATGCCAGAGCTCGGCAACACCAAGGAATTCCGTGCGGTGTGCGCCCAAGCGGGACAGGCGTTCTTCACCGAGATCATGATGGGCAAGCTGGCGCAGGAGCATAAAGCGAAGCAGGAGCAGAAAGCGAAGGAGGAGGAGAAAGAAGCTGTCGCCGCGCAGAACGCACCGGAAAATCAGAACCGCATCAACATCATCAATGAGGACGAGGACGACGAGCTTGAGGAGGATTTCAAGGAGATGCTCAGGGGTGTCCTGAGCGAGGCGCGTGAGGTGCAGAGCAGAATCAGCACGACGGCCGGCGCAGCCATGAAAAATCACTGCATCCATGCGCACATGAGCTTCGAGCATATCAAGGAAATACGCGCGAAGGAGGATACCTTCGGATTCAAGCCGAAGGCGGCGAAGACTGTGCTGGCCACCGAGACCCTGCAGTATATGCTGACGCGGGAGGGTGCTGGCGGCGTGCTGGCGAATGCCGTGGAGAAGGGGCAGCTGTCCGATCTACAGAATGCCATCATGTCCAGCGATGCGTTCACGGAGAGCTTCAAAAAGTTCGACTGGGAAAAGAAGATCGGCAAGGACTGGGCGGCGGAAAATAAGTTCTGCCAGCAGGTCGGCGACGCGCTGCTGCGCAGTGCCATGCCCACGCTGCGGAAGGAAGCCCCGCTGGTTGCCAAGCAGAAGGCCGGTGAAAAGAATACGATCGCAGACAGCCGCCATTTCAAAGACAGCCTGAATAAGATGTTCGACAGTCTTGAAAGAAGGAAGAAGGAGGACTGGGCACTGGAGGCCGCCGAGAACGGCGAGGAGCACCCGGCACGGGACTATCTGGACCAGCAGATAGAGAATGAGACCGAGAAGTATGAGCAGCTGGGCGAAAAGGGCGGCGAGCATCTGCAAGTATCACTGGCAGGGCTGATTTTGGCCGGAATGATGGCCGATGAGCGCACACACGGCGTTTTTGAAGCTGCCGTCGAATACGGCATGTACCCCCAGCTGATAGAGATGATCCGCACCTCTCCGCTGTTCAGGGCGACCATAGGAAAGCTGGACCCTGCGGACACGGAGCGAGCCGAGAAGTATGTGAGAAAATCGGAGAACTACATCCTCCCCTTGGGCGAGCGCATTATACAGATGAGCGACGAGGCACTCAAGCACGCCCGGTTCCAAGTGCTGGATAAGGAGAGTGCCCGCTTGTACAAGGAGGCGTTTACGGAGGCGGAGGCCGCAAGAAAGGCCGGTACACAGCCGTCGGAGAAGGTGGTGGAGCGTGCGAGAGAATCCGTCGCGCTGTCTGCGGTATTCGGCCTGCTGAGCCATGACTACGACACGAATGAGCACCTGTCCAACGAGGAGCTGAGAAAGATCGCCTACGACTCCAAGGAGTTCAAGGAGACGCTGGCAAACCGCGATCTGCACGACCCCACGCAAATAAAGGAGGTTTGCGATTGGCGTCCGGGACACCAGTTCCCCAAGGGCTTTGTAATCGGAGGGGATATCGTCAGCCGCATGGATAAGGAAAAAAGACTGGCGGAGCAGCAAAAGCGGGATGAAGCACAGAAAGCGGAAAAGGCTAAGAATGCCCAAAAAGGCGGAAATGTCATTTGAACCAAAACCGGCAGTACCGTAAAGCAAGCCCTGTGACTAACGGTCACAGGGCTTGCTCTTGTCCCGTTCAACATGTGCGCACCGCAACGCGGCGCAGTCATGCGCCGTCATATAGTGTTGACATACGCTTGCAGCAAGTAGGCGGCGCGGTGCTGCCGCGTGCCGCCGCAGGCGGGCGAATGGCTTTCATCGGATAAACGAGGTACAGAATAATGAAGGGAATATTCCGCAGGCAGTCCCCTGCGCGGCTTATCGCGCTGGGGTTTGCGTTCGTGATTTTGCTGGGCTCTGCTCTATTGATACTGCCGTGCAGTGTGCGGGAGGGCGTCCGCCTGCGCTACATAGACGCGCTCTACACCTCCACCAGTGCCGTATGCGTCACGGGACTTATCGCGGTGGACGCGGGCGACACCTTTACACCGCTGGGACAGACGATTCTGGCACTTCTGATACAGGTCGGCGGTCTGGGCGTGACCTCCGTCGGTGCGGGGATCATTCTGGCAATGGGAAAGCATGTCAATATAAAAAACCGCAACCTCATCCGCGAGGCGTCCAACCTGAACTCCGTGCAGGGCGTGGTGCGCTTTATCCAGAGCGTTTTTCTCACAACGCTGGTCATTGAGCTGGCGGGCGCGGTGCTCAGCTTTCTCGTGTTTGTGCGGAACTACCCGCCGCTGAAGGCCATCGGCATCAGCCTGTTCCACTCGGTCGCCGCGTTCAACAACTCCGGCTTTGATATTCTGGGCAATATGCAGAATCTCATCCCCTATCGGGACGATACCGCGCTGAACCTCATCACCTGCACGCTGATTTTCCTCGGCGGCATCGGCTTTCTGGTCATCCGCGAAATGTGGAAATATCGCCTGCACTGGCATCGCTACTCCATGCATGCGCGGGTGGTGCTGTCCGTCAGCGCGGTGCTGCTGGCCGTGGGTACACTGCTGCTGAAGCTGACGGAGAACATCACATGGCTGGGTGCGTTCTTTCACAGCGTGTCCGCCCGTACCGCCGGATTTTCGACCTATCCGCTGGGAACCTTCTCCGATGCGGGACTGCTGGTGCTTACGGTGCTGATGTTCATCGGCGCGTCCCCCGGCTCCACCGGCGGCGGCATCAAGACCAGCACCTTCTTTGTGCTGCTGCAGGGCGTCAAGTCCGCCGCCACAAACAAATCGGAAAAGGCGTTCCACTACGCCGTCCCCAAGGGTGCCTTCCGTAAGGCGGCGGTGATCACGGTGCTGGCACTTTCCGTGGTGCTGACGGGCACATGGCTGATGCTCATCATGGAGCCGCAGGTCAAGCTGCTGGATGCGCTGTTCGAGGTCACAAGTGCCTTTGCCACCGTGGGACTTTCCACGGGCATCACCGCCCATCTCGGCGTAGGGGCAAAGCTGCTGTCTGTTTTTATCATGTATATCGGGCGGCTCGGCCCCCTGACCATCGCCACGCTGTGGTATTTCAGCCGAGGTGAACGGGTCGGCTTTCCCGAGGGCGATCTGACGATTGGTTGACAGGAGGGTAACTATGTTTGGAAAAACACAGGGCAGAAAAACGGTATACGGTATCGTGGGGCTGGGACGCTTCGGCCGCGCACTGGCGGAGGAGCTGGCATCCTCCGGTGCGGAGCTGATCGTACTGGACCGCAACGAGGACACCGTTCGCGAGCTGCGCGAGCTGACGGACAACGCCTATGTGGTCAGAAAGCTGAACAAGCACTCACTTCAGGAGACGGGGATACAGAACTGCGATGTGGCGGTGGTCTGCATCAGTGAGCAGATGGACACCTCCATACTGACCACGCTGAATCTGGTCTCGTTCGGCATACCGCGGGTGATTGCCAAGGCCGCAAGCAGTGAACACGGCTGCATTCTGGAAAAGCTGGGCGCGGAGGTCGTCTATCCCGAGCGGGATATGGCGGTGCGGCTGGCAAGCCGACTGGAGACTTCGCTGGAGCTGGACATGATCCGCCTGAGTGAGCAGGTCAATATCTCGTCCGTGCGCGTGCCGGAGCAGCTTGTGGGTAAAACCGTTGCCGCCGCTGACCTGCGCGGCCGATACGGGCTGAATATCATCGCCATTGAAAACCGCAGCACGGTGCTGGATGCCATCCGCCCGGACTATGTGTTCCGTGCAGAGGATACGCTGTTCCTCGCAGGCAGCAGGGACGGCTTTCTGAAAATGAGCCAGCAGAATGCCGTATAATGCGTTCATGTGCTGCATGGTATTTTCCCCGCCGCAGCTCGATTGTGCGCTTGCGGAGTATCTTTAAGGTGCGTTTCAGTTAAGCGTGGTATGCTTGGCACATAGTAAAGGAAAACTGTTACAATTTCATTACAGCTTGTTTTCATCCCTTGCAATGTGCGAAAAAAACTGTTACAATACCCAACGATAAAAGGAGGCGTGTACCACATGAACGATGCACCCAGAGGATCCCATTTACAGCAGGAGCCGCCCGCCGAGCGGCACACCGAAAGACGCAGAAGGCGGAGGCGGAAAAACAGCAAGGCTCTCTATTACGGCGTTTTGGTGCTGCTGCTGGCCGTGCTGGTATTCTCGGCCGTGAAGATTATCTCCTATGTAAAGGATCAGAAGGACGCGGAAAATACGCAAAACAGCATCAGCGACGACTTTACCCGTCCTGATACCGACACTGATGCCGCAGACGGCACCGGCGACACCACGAGCAGCGATACAACCACCGAAACCAAGACGGATCCCGATCCGGAAAGCATCATCGTGGACTTTGACAAGATGGTGGCAAAGTATCCCGATGTGGTGGGCTATGTATACAGTGCCAACACCGTGCTGAAGTACCCCATCGTGCAGACCTCGGCAGCGGGCGACACCGGCAATGTGGGTGAGTACTACCTGTACCGCGATATTGACGGCAACTCCAACAAGAACGGCACCGTATTCCTCGATTACAAGTGCAGCTCCGATTTCACCTCGCAGAACAACATCATCTACGGCCACAACATGAAGACAGGCCTGATGTTCGCGTCCCTGATGAACTACAAGGCACAGAGCTATTACGAGGCGCATCCATACTTCTATCTGTATACCCCCAGCCAGACCTACAAGGTCAATCTGTTCGCCGGATGCATCGTGACACATGACGCGGATGTGTACTCCACCTCCTTGAGCAGCAGCTATTTGCAGGAGTGCATCAACAACTCCACCTTCAAGTCCAGCTACGGCGTGCCCACGGGCAATATCCTGACCCTGAGCACCTGCGATTACGATTTCGATAACGCCCGCTATGTGGTAATGGGTGAGCTTGTCCCCGTGACAAACCCCGCCGAGAGCTGATGCGGGAGCAATCCGTAAAATATCAACAGGAGCACCGCCTTGCGCCGAACAGGTCAGGGCGGTGCTTCTGTTGACATTTTCTGCCGCCTATGCGATAATCGGGGCAGGACTTTTCTGCGGTGCTTTGCCGTGCAGGGAGCGAGCCCGCGTATTTCCGCACTTTTTGGTGCGACAGAAGGAGTTTTCATGGTTCGGCAGGAAACAAAACGCCATCGACTGATCTTCACTGCGGAGGAAATAGCCGCCCTGCCGCAGGATCAGCCCTATATCGCCCTCGTCAGCTACTCGGACTGGCTGGACGGCCATTCCACACTGATGCACTGCCACGAGGATCTGGCGGAGATACTGCTGATCCTGCGGGGACATGGCCGCTACACGGTGGATCTGCGCTCTCAGGAGGTCTCTGCGGGGGATGTGATCCTCTGCAACGGCGGTGCGCTCCATGACGAGCTGCCCCAGAGCAACGAGCCGTACCAGACACTCTGCATCGGCATTAAAAATCTGCATCTGCCGAGCCTCCCTCCCTGCTGCCTGCTGGAGAAAAACGCCGACCCGCTGTTCCACAAGCCGGAGCAGTACGAGGATCTCAAGCAGCTATTCTGCCAGATCGACCGCTACGCGGCAGAGCGTGAGCCCGGCTATCAAGCCTTGTGCCAGTACCTGATGCTGGCTTCGCTGGAGCTGGTGAAGCGGATGGTGCAGGGGCGAACGGGTACACTCCAGGTGCAGGAAAACTCCGTTTTCGCGCAGGTGGCGCATTATCTCGACCGGCATTACGCAGAGGACATTCCCATCGAGCAGCTGGTGCAGAAATTCTATATCAGCCCCTACCACCTATCCCACATGTTCAAGCAGAAAACGGGCTACTCCGTCAAGCAGTATGTCCTGCGGCGGCGAATCGGTGAGGCGCAGATACGCCTCATCAACACCGAGGACACCGTGCAGAGCATCTCCGAGGCGGTGGGCTTTGAGGATACCAGCTACTTTTCCCGCATTTTTTCCAAGTATACCGGCTTCACACCGACAGAATACCGCAAATATCGGACACAATAGCAAAAAAGTCCTACATATAGCCAACTGCGCAGCGGCATTCTGCCGCTGCGCAGTTTTGTCTATTCCCTTTTCAAGCCAAACCGCCTATCATGCAGACAATATAGAACGAATGCATGGAGGTTGGAAAAGCTATGAAGGATCACAGGAATGCTATCAATTTCTCCGTACCGTCACGCCATGAGCTCCTCCGCCTGTGTCTGGGCTTTGTGTGCTGCGGCTTCGGCGCGTCCCTGTATGTCTACTGCAACCTCGGCTCGGATGCCTTTAATGTGTTCAACCAGGGACTTGCCCGCGTTCTCGGTATGCAGGTCGGTACAGTCTCCTGTCTGGCGCAGGGTGCGGTGCTTCTGCTGATACTCCCTTTCGGCAAGCCGTTTCTCGGCATCGGCACTGTGGTGGGGCCGTTTCTCATCGGCGGCGTTATGAATATCTGCGCGGCGGTCATCGCCGCTCCGCTTCAGGCGGCGGGACTTCCGCTGCGGCTGTGCATTCTGCTGCTCGCACCCGTCTCCGTGGGCTTCGGTGTTTCCCTCGTAAAGCAATCCGGCATGGGGCTGGCTCCCTACGACATCATACCTCTGATCCTCAGCAGGAGGATCAGCACCCTGCCATTTTCCGTCATCCGAATCGGCATCGACTTTCTCTCCTTTTTGGCCGGTGTCATTTTGGGCGGAACCGTGGGTGTCGGCACGATCCTGTCTGTCGTATTGACCGGTCCCATGATTCAGTTGGCCTCCTCCGCTCTGCTACGCCCTGAAAAGGCGTAGGCGGTAGGCGGTGCGCCGAAAATCCCCGAGATCGCATGATCTCGGGGATTTTTTTGTCGTTACTTGAGGAGCTGCTTCAGATCCTCCTCCGGCGTGGTGATGGGTGCAATGCCGAAGTTTTCCACCAGATAGTTCAGTACATTGGGGGAGACGAAGGGCGGCAGCGTCGGGCCGAGGCGGATGTTCTTGATGCCGAGATACAGCAGCGTCAGCAGAATGCAGACGGCCTTCTGCTCGTACCAGGACAGCACCATGGAAAGCGGCAGGTCGTTCACGCCGCAGCCGAAGGCATCCGCCAGCGCAACGGCGATCTGGATGGCACTGTACGCATCGTTGCACTGCCCCACATCCATCAGGCGAGGCAGGCCGCCGATGGTGCCGAGGTCAAGGTCGTTGAAGCGGTACTTGCCGCAGGCAAGCGTCAGCACAACGGTATCGGCGGGGGTCTGCTTTACGAACTCCGTGTAATAGTTGCGGCCGGGGCGCGCACCGTCGCAGCCTGCAACGAGGAAGAAGTGCCTGATCGCGCCGGACTTGACAGCCTCGATGACCTTATCTGCCACGCCCAGCACCGTACCGCGTGCGAAGCCGGTCATGACCGTGCTGCCGCCGTTGATGCCCGTGAAGTGCTTGTCCTCGGCGTAGCCGCCCAGCTCCAGAGCCTTCTTGATGACGGGGGTGAAGTCCTTGTCCTCGCCGATGTGGGTCATTTCGGGATAGGATACCACCGCCGTGGTGAACACGCGGTCGGCATAGCTTGTCCGCGGCGGCATGAGACAGTTGGTGGTGAACAGAACGGGTGCGGGAATGTCCGCAAATTCCTTCTGCTGGTTCTGCCACGCCGTGCCAAAGTTGCCCTTGAGGTGGCTGTACTTTTTCAGCTCGGGATAGCCATGCGCAGGCAGCATTTCGCCGTGGGTGTAGATGTTGATGCCCTTGCCCTCGCTCTGCTCCAGCAGCAGCTTGAGGTCGTGCAGGTCGTGGCCGGAGATGACGATGAACGGCCC
>CAVDXW010000035.1:0-17909 GCA_963613145.1 Bacteroidaceae bacterium
AGCAGCTTGGAAACCGCCAGACCGTCGCTGACGGCGTTGATCGGCGGCAGGTCGATGATGATGTACTCAAACGCCTTGGACAGGGATTCCAGTGCCTGCTCCATCCGCTTTGACGACAGCAGCTCCGACGGATTGGGCGGTATCTCGCCCGCCGTCAGCACGGACAGTCCCTTGTGCAGCGTGGACGGACGCACCGCATCATTCAGCGCGCCGATGCCCGCCAGAACATGCGACAGTCCCACCTTTTCCTCCATCTTGAGAACGGCGGCCAGCACGGGGATGCGCATATCCGCCTCCACAAGCAGCACCCTTTTGCCGCTCTCGGCCAGCACATACGCCAGATTGATGGCAGTCGTGCTCTTTCCCTCGCCGCGCAGTGCGCTGGTCACACCGACAATCTTGCAGGCGGACTCATCGGTCATGCTGAAAATCAGATTGGTGCGCAGCAGCTTGTAAGCCTCCGTTGCTCCAAAGCCAAGGTTCTTTCCGACCTGCCTGCGCCGTCTCTCGGCAGATGAGCTGCTCTTTGCCCTGTCTGATTTACTCTGCTCATATCCGTTGATATACGCGGCCTCTTTCCTGCGTGTACCCTTGCCTTCGTTTTTACTCTTGTCAAACAACATCGCTCATCAGCCTCGCTTTCCACTCGCCCGCGGCTTTGCTTCATAGGCATAGGCACTGTAATAGCCGCTCTCTGCGTTGCTGTCGGACAGGTCGGGGACAACCGCCAGCACGGGAATATCGTATGTCTCCATCAGGTAGTCCTCGTTGTGGATAAGCGTATCGCTGATCATCATGAAGAACAGAACCATACAGGTAACGGCGGCCCCCGCCAGTATACCGATCATGGTGTTCCGCGTAATGTCGGGGGACACCTTCGCGGACGGCACCACGGCGTAATCGACGACGCGCACGGAGCTGCCGTTCACCACGTCCGAGATGCGGTCGGGCAGAACCTCAACAATGGTATTGGCGATTTTTTCCGCCTCCTGCGGGTCCTCGCTCGTAATGGTGATGCTGAACACCTGGGTGCCGTTCACCGCCCCTGCCGAAAGCATGGACTTGAGCGTTGCATAGTTATAGTCCACCTCCGCTTTTTTGATGACCTCATTGAGCGTGGTACGGCTGTTCAGAATAACGATATATGTATCCACAAGGGTCTGCGACGCGCTCAGATCTGCGCCGCTGATGGAAACGCTGGTGCTTCCCACCGAGAAAGAACTGTTGTTGACATACAGCATCGCCTGCGCCTCGTATTTCGGTGTTATCGCAAATGTGGTGATGCAAAAGGCTATCGCACCCCCGGCAAAGGCCGTCAGTATGATCAGCCACGCCTTTTGCCACAGCAGCCTGAAAAGCTGCATCAGGTCTATTTCGTAGTACTCGTCCTGTTTTCCCATTTTTTCCCTATCCCCTGTAATCTTTTAATGTAAAAGCTTGCGCAGCGTGCTCACATATTTTCGGTGCAGTATACCTGCCAGCGCCACCCGTCGCGGCACATATCCTCGATATTCCTCTCCGCCTGCCAGCCGAGAAGCGTCTTGGCCTTCTCCGTTTCCGCGTAGCAGGTCGCCAAATCGCCGGGTCGTCTCGGCGCAATCACATACGGCACCCTCACGCCGTTCACCTTTTCAAACGCCCGCACGAGCTCCAGCACACTGTAGCCCTTCCCCGTGCCGAGGTTGACCGCCTCCGCGCCGGTATGCGCCATCGCGTAGTGCAGTGCAGCGGCGTGTCCCTTCGCCAGATCGACCACATGGATATAGTCGCGCACCCCCGTGCCGTCCGGCGTGGGATAATCGTCCCCGAATACGGACAGCTGCGGCAGAATGCCCGCCGCCACCTGCATGATATACGGCATCAGGTTATTGGGGATACCGTTCGGCTTCTCGCCGATCAGCCCGCTCTCGTGCGCGCCGATGGGGTTGAAATACCGCAGCAGCACGACGGACATCTCGGGATCCGCTGCGGCAACATCCCGCAGAATCTGCTCAATCATGTACTTTGTCCAGCCATACGGGTTCGTGCAGCCGCCGACGGGAGCCTTCTCCGTAAACGGGACGGCCTCGCTCATTCCGTACACCGTGGCCGATGAGCTGAATATGATCCGCTTCACGCCGTGCTTCCGCATGGTCTCCAGCAGTGTCAGCGTTGTATCCAGATTGTTGCGGTAATACATCAGCGGCTTGCGGACAGACTCGCCGACCGCCTTGAATCCCGCGAAATGGATCACGGCGTCGACAGGATTCTCCGCAAAAATGCGCTCGGCCGCCGCCCTGTCCGCCATGTCCGCCTGATAGAAGCGGGGGCTTCTGCCGGTTATTTTCGCAATGCGGTCAACCACGCCCGCTTCGCTGTTGGAGAGGTCGTCCGCTAAAATGACATCCTCCCCCGCGTTCAGCAGCTCGACTGCCGCGTGTGAGCCGATAAAGCCGGTTCCGCCCGTCAGTAAAACAGTTGCCATACGCTCTCCTTCCGTTGTCTCCGCAGCCGATACATCGGCGGCGAGCTGCCCTCATTATTTGACCGTGGCGCGGCGGATAAAAGGGCAGACCACCGCAGTATCCACGATTATGACATGTCCATTATAGCATATACTTACGAAATAGCAAGAGCGAAATGAATGAAAAAGGCAGTGTAAACAGTTGTAAAAGCAGTCTAATTCTCCCCGCTTTTTTGATGTCAGATGTTTTTCCCTGCGCGGCTCCTGCGCCGCCATTGCAGCACCGCCAACACGATGCACAGCCCGAAAAGCACACCGGCACTGTCAATGCACACATCCCGAAGCGAGCCGGTGCGCGTCCCGCCGAGCAGCTGGTGCAGCTCGTCCGTCCCTGCGTACAGCGTCCCCGCAATCCATGTCCAGATACCGAAGCGGCGGCATCCGCACTGCCGGAGAAGCAGGCAGAGAAAGAATCCCAGCAGCGCATACTCGCTGAAGTGTGCCGCCTTGCGCACGACAAACTGCGCCGTCTGCACGATACGGCTCTGCTCGTCCGCAGACAGCTGGTCATAGTCGCGGTATATGAGACGAATCAGCGGCTCCGTTATGCGGCCGCTCAGCCTCCCCGATTCCTCGCCGCTCTGCGCAGAAAACAGGAAAATCATTGCCGCGATTGCAAAAACGATCAGCAGCAGTGCCGCCACGAAAATTTTTTTGCTCATGTATCTCCGTTCCACCTCTTTCATCGGTGTATGCCGCTCAACTATCCATTATACATTATATCAGATAAGTCAATAGCCGCAAATCGCATCGACTGCCCCGACCCATCGGTGCCATTATACCCGTTCGCGAAAAAGTCAAGTCCGTTCGCAGATTTTTCGCTATGACGCAGGCACATTTTCCGTTCTTCTCCCATATACTGTCGAGAGAAATTATAGGAGGAGACGCACTATGCCGCGCATTTTTTTAAGCCCGTCCACACAGGAGTACAACCCCTACATCACCGGCCACGGCTCGGAGGAGTATTTCATGAATCTCCTCGCCGACGCCATGGAGCCGTATCTGCTCGCGAATACCGTCCGCTTCTCCCGCAACACGCCCGACATGACCGCCGCAAGCTCCATCCGCATGGCCAACTCCGGCAGCTATGACTTCTACCTCGCGCTTCACTCCAACGGCAGCACGGACGGCGGCAGGGAGGGCAGCGTTCGCGGCGTGATCGCCTTTTACTACCCCACCAGTGCCAACGGCCGCCGCGCCGCCGACCTGTTTGTGAAAAACCTGAAAGCCATCTATCCCCTGCCCGACAAGGTCTACGCCCGCTCCACCACGACGCTCGGAGAGGTGCGCCAGCCCTACATGCCCTCCGTGCTGCTGGAGCTGGGCTACCACGACAACACCGCCGACGCCCTCTGGGTAGAGGGGAATATTGAGGGTATCGCCGCCAACCTCGTCCTGTCGCTGACGGAGTACTTCTCCCTGCCCTTCGTCACGCCGCTTACCCCGTGGCAGGGCACGGTGCAGACTGCCGGCGGCGGGTTGAACCTCCGCGCCGCGCCGGATACACGCGCCGAGGTCGTCACGCTCCTGCCCAACGGCGCAAGGCTGACCGTCTACGGGCGGTATCGTGAGTGGTACACGGTGGGGTACAACGGGCATCTGGGCTACGCCTACGCCGATTTCATCGTGTGATGCTTCACCGGCCTCCCGACAGAAAAGCTCTCCTCTGCGGATTTTCATCCCTTTTTTCCGCAAATTTGACATTTTGCCCGAAAATCAAAAAAAACGAAATAAGGAAAAGTTTACTTTACCCTTGACAGTTGACCATAATGTGTTTAATATAGTAAAGGATCATTATCGGGGTCGGGGGGGTTGTGCCCCGATTGTCATCCGGCACCATATTTTGTGCCGACCCGTCAGGGTATATCACAACATAGGAGGAAGGTACATTGACCACAACAGGATGGATCGCGGCGATTGCCTCGTTCGCTGTTGCGGCGGTGGTCTTTTTCCTCCTCGGCATTCGCTACCGCAAGAGCGTAGCGGAAAAAGAAATCTCCAGCGCGGAGGATGAAGCAACGCGCATCATCAACGAGGCCATCAAGAGCTCCGAGAACAAGAAAAGAGAGGCACTTCTTGAAGCAAAAGAAGAGATTTTGAAAAACCGCAGCGAATACGAGAAGGAAGTCAAGGAACGCCGCGCAGAACAGCAGAAGCAAGAACGCCGTCTGCAACAGAAGGAGGAGACTCTCGATCACAAGACCGAGATGATCGAGAAAAAGGAGGAGGCTCTTGCCCAGAAGCACGCCGCCATGGACAAGGAGCAGGAGGAGATCAAGCTCATCAAGCGCAGCCAGACCGAGATGCTTGAGCGCATTTCCGGCTTTACCGCAGATCAGGCAAAGGATTACCTCATCGCACAGGTGGAATCCGAGGTCACGCACGAGGCGGCACTGAAGATCAAGGAAATCGAGGCTCGCGCCAAGGACGAGGCCGATCAGCGCGCCCGCGAGATCGTGGCGACGGCCATTCAACGCTGCGCCGCCGACCATGTGGCGGAGATCACCGTCAGCGTAGTGCCGCTGCCCAACGACGAGATGAAGGGGCGCATCATCGGGCGTGAGGGACGCAACATCCGCACACTGGAAACACTGACAGGCGCGGATCTCATCATCGACGACACGCCGGAGGCGATCACCGTCTCCTGCTTCGAGCCCGTCCGCCGCGAGGTGGCGCGTCTGGCTCTTGAAAAGCTCATTGCCGACGGGCGCATC
Organism: Bacteroidaceae bacterium; assembly: GCA_963613145.1. Classification (GTDB taxonomy): domain Bacteria; phylum Bacillota; class Clostridia; order Oscillospirales; family Oscillospiraceae; genus Vescimonas. Next base: position 5,218 of record CAVDXW010000035.1, read on the forward strand.
CACCCCACCCACATTGAGGAGATGGTGGAGAAGGCGCGCCGTGAGGTGGACGGCGTTATCCGCGCCGAGGGCGAACGCGCCGTGCTGGAAACGGGTGTACGCGGGCTGCATCCCGAGCTGCAAAAGCTTCTGGGCAAGCTGCACTACCGCACCAGCTACGGGCAGAATGTGCTACAGCACTCCATCGAGGTCAGCCATATCGCCGGCATGATGGCGGCGGAGCTGGGCGCAGATGTGACCGCCGCCAAGCGCGCCGGACTGCTGCACGACATCGGCAAGGCTCTCGACCATGAGTTTGAAGGCACCCATGTGGCACTGGGCGTGGAGTACGCCCGCAAGTACCGCGAGAAGGAGGAGATCATCCACGCGATTCAGGCGCACCACGGCGATGTGGAGTGCAGGACGCTGGTGGCCTGTCTGGTACAGGCGGCAGATGCCATCTCCGCCGCCCGTCCCGGTGCGCGGCGCGAGAATCTCGAAAACTACATCAAGCGTTTGGAGAAGCTGGAGGAGATCACCGGCAGCTATCCCGGTGTGGAAAAGAGCTACGCCATTCAAGCGGGGCGCGAGGTGCGCGTCATGGTCAAGCCCGAGCAGGTCAGCGAGGACGACATGGTTATTCTGGCGCGTGAGCTGGCCAAGCGCATCGAGAGCGAGCTGGAATACCCCGGCCAGATCAAGGTGCATGTCCTGCGCGAGACGAAGGTTATCGAATACGCGAAATAAAAAAATTTAATGATTTTACACGGGCGGTGTGCGTTGCACACCGCCCTCTCTTTTGCTATAATGTCACCAGTGGAAGCAGGAAACCCGTATTGACCCGATGGAGGAACTCCCATGAAACGCTTTATACTGTTGCTGCTATTGCTGACCATCCTGCTCAGCCTGACCGCCTGCGGCACTGTCACCCGGCAGGACGAGCCTGTGCCGGACGAGCAGCCGCCGCAGGAGGAGGAACAGCAGCACCTCACCGCCGAGGTGCCGGAGACGGAGGTGTGGCAGCGTCGCACCACCCGCCGGAACGCCCTTCTTGAGGAGCATCCCGTGGATGCCGCCTTCGAGCGCATCAGCGGCGCGGCGGAAAAGGGTATGACCGTGGGACAGGAGCTCCTGCTGCTGGATTTTGCGGAATGCTACTATCAATCCATCAGTGCCTTGCAGGTCATTGACCCTGCCGTGCTGTTTGCCACGGCGGAGCAGACGGAATACCACAAAACCATCTGGCGCGATCTATGCGTTATCCGCCGCCTCGCGCCCATTGACCTGACCATGACCTCGTACAGCTTCGCCCTGCGCTGCGAGGAGCTTAAGCCCTCGGAGGAGACGGAGGATGCCGTGGACATCGTGCTGCGTGAGAACAACGCAGTGCGCTTCGCGGGGCTGAACGGCATCGTCTCGGAGCAGCTGGGCATCAAGCACACCTTCACCCTCACACGCAGCGGCGGCCAATGGCTTATCCTCAAGCACACCTCGGACGACAACGCCTATTACAGTGCGGACTACGACCCCGTGACGAAGCAGGACGGGAACTTCCCCGCCATCGTTGACTACATAGCGGCGCGGCGCGAGCTGTCCCGCGAGGAGACGGCAGCCCTCCCCACTGCCGACCACGCCTATGACCGTCAGGCCGCCTTGCAGTACATGTTCACCTATGTGGGCACGCGGAACGCGGATTTCAAGGCGTATGACGAGCTGGGCGGTAACTGCATGAACTTTGGCTCGCAGGTACTGCTTGCGGGCGGGATACCGATGGACGAGACCGGCGGCTATGACGATGGCTGGTACTGGTACAGCGAAAACAATACCACCCTCCCGTGGGTGAATGTCGGTCACTTTTTGGAGTACGCCGCGGCGGAGCGGGAGCACGGCCTTGTCGCCGTGGTGAACGCGCCCTATTTCAGCGGCGAGACGGGCGACATTATCACCATGGGCGTGGAGGAGCCTGCGAACCACACCACCGTCATTCAGGATACCATAAAGGACGGGAGCGGTGAGGTGGTGGACTATCTGCTGTGCTCCAACACGGCGGATCTGAGGAACTTCCCCGCCTCCGCGTATTACTACACCAACCGCCAGCTAACGAAGATCGTCGGCTGGAACGACTGATAAGGAGGCGTATCCCGTGGAATACAGGATTCTCGCGCTGGGCGATGTGACGGGCGAATCGGGCCTGGAGCTGCTGGAAAAGCGGCTGCGCAGCTTCAAGAGGGAGCAGCGCATCGACTTCACCGTGGTCAACGGCGAAAATATCTCAGGCAGCGGACTGACCCGTCCGCAGGCGGAGGCTCTGCTTGCCGCCGGTGCGGATGTGGTCACGCTGGGCAACCACGCCTTCGGAAAGCCGCAGATCGGCAGCTATCTGGACGAGGAGCGGTACATTCTCCGCCCTGCGAACTTCACGGGCCGCGCCCCCGGCCACGGCTATCAGGTCGTGGACTGCGGCGCGTTCTCCGTGGCGGTGCTGGTGCTCATAGGCCGCTGCGATCTGGACTTCAACGCCGACAACCCCTTCACCACGGCGGACAAGCTGCTGCGTGCGCAGGAGACCGACAAGCCCACCTTTACGCTCGTGGACTTCCACGCGGGAGCGACCAGCGAAAAGCTGGCGATGGCGTACTATCTGGACGGGCGCGTCTCCGCACTGTGGGGAACGCACACCCATGTGCCCACCGCCGATATGCAGGTGTTCCCCAAGGGTACGGGCTATGTCACCGACCTCGGCATGACGGGCCCCGTTCGCTCCGTGCTGGGTATCCGTCCCGAGCAGTCCGTGGAGTTCTTTTTGGGCGGACTGCCCGGCCGCTATCAGCCGGCGGAGGGAGCTTGCAGCGCACAGGGCTGCGTGTTCACGCTCAGCAGCGGCACGAGGCTGTGCAGTGCCGTGGAACGCATAGAAATACGATAAATACACAGGCGCACTGCCGTCGGGCAGTGCGCGGGAAAGGAAAATAACATCATGTCCGTTGAAAAAGTGAGAGAGTACCTGACACCCTACGGCGTCGCCGACCGTATGCGCGAGTTTGAGGTGTCCAGCGCAACAGTGGAGCTGGCTGCCGTGGCCGTGGGCGTGGAGGGAGCGCGTATCGCCAAGACACTCAGCTTCAAGATCGGCGAGGAACCCATTTTGGTGGTTGCCGCAGGGGATGCCAAGGTGGACAACAGCAAGTACAAGCATTTCTTCGGTGCCAAGGCGAAGATGCTTACCGCGGAGGAGGCGGTGGAGCGCATCGGCCACGCCGTGGGCGGCGTGTGCCCCTTTGCCCTGCCCGCTGATGTCAGAACCTATCTCGACATCTCCCTGAAGCGGTTCGACACCGTTTTCCCCGCCGTGGGCAGCGCGGCCAGTGCCATCGAGCTGACCTGCGACGAGCTGGAGCACTGCTGCGGCAGCAACTTTGTGCAGTGGGTCGATGTCTGCAAGGGCTGGCAGACGGAGGAGGCGTAAATGGTGCGGATTCTGCACGCGGGAGACTTCCATCTGGACAGTGCCTTCGGCGCACTGACGCCGGAGCAGGCGCGGCAGCGGCGCATGGAGAGCCGCCGCACTCCCGAGCGGCTGGTGGACTGGGCGAATGACCACGGCGTACAGCTTTTGCTGCTGGCAGGCGACCTGTTCGACAGTGCGGCTCTGTACGGCGACACCGCGCCCCTGCTGGCACAGGCGTTGGAGCACTTTCGCGGGCAGGCGGTCATCGCCCCCGGCAATCACGACCCCTACACGGCGGACAGTCCCTACGCTCGTACGGTGTGGAGCGATAATGTCCACATTTTTACGGAGGACAGGGCGCAGGTCTTTACCTTCCCCGCTCTGGGCTGCGCCGTCCACGGCGGATCCTTCACCTCTGCGGAGTGCCCGCAGGACAGCGTGCTCTCCGGCTTTACCGCGCCGCAGGACGGCCTGCTGCATATCGGGCTGCTGCACGGCGAGGTCACGGCCTCCGGCAGCCGCTACCGCCCCCTGAGCACGGCGGCTATCGCCGGGAGCGGACTGGACTATCTCGCGCTGGGGCATGTCCATACCTGCGCGGGTATACAGACGGCGGGCAGCGTCCCCTACGCTTATTGCGGCTGCATTGAGGGGCGCGGCTTTGATGAATTGGGTGAGCGAGGCTTCCTGTTCGGCGAGATCGAGCGCGGCAACGCCGCGCTGCGCTTCGTGCCCTTTGCCCGCCGCCGCTACTATATCACCGAGGCAGACATCACCGAGGGCGACCCGCTGACCGTTCTGGAGCGCACCCTGCCTCGCGACACGGAGAATGACATCTACCGTCTCCGCCTTGTCGGTACGCCGGAGGAGCCGCCGCGCCTGCCGCTTTTGCAGGACGCACTCGCGGAGCGGTTCTTCGCCGTGCAGCTGCGGGACGAGACCTCCGTCCGCCGCGACCTGTGGGACAGGTGCGGCGAGGACACACTGCGCGGCCTGTTTTTGCAGGAGCTGCGCCGCCAATACGACAGCGCGGAGGGCGACGACGCCCGCCGCCGCATCGAGCAGGCCGCCGCCTTCGGCGCGGCGGCGATGGACAATCGGGAGGTGTGAGTATGAAGAATATCCTGATGATCGGCACAGGCGGCACAATCGCCAGCGAAATGACGCCCTCCGGCCTGACGCCGGAGCTGAACAGCAAGCAGCTTCTGTCCTTCGTGCCCCGCATCGGTGAGCTGTGCCGCGTGGACTGCATACAGCTCTACAATCTCGACAGCACCAACCTCCGTCCCGCCCACTGGCTCGGCGCGGCAAAAACCGTGCGCGAAAGCTACGACCGCTACGACGGCTTCGTCATCTCCCACGGCACGGACACCATGGCCTACACCGCCGCCGCACTCAGCTATCTGATACAGGGCAGTCCCAAGCCCATCGTCCTCACGGGTGCGCAGAAGCCGATATGGTTCGACGGCACGGACTCCAAGCGCAATCTGACGGATGCCTTTCTCTACGCCTGCCGCGGCTGCGGCGGTGTGCAGATCGTCTTCAACGGCAAGGTCATTCTCGGCACACGCGCCCGCAAGACCTGCTCCAAGAGCTTTCAGGCGTTTTCCAGCGTCAACTACCCCGATCTGGCGGTGGTGCAGGACGAACACCTGCTGCAATACATGCGCTGCGCCTGCTATCCCAGCCCGCTGTTTTACGACACACTGGACGACAGCGTGGGGCTGCTGAAGCTCATCCCCGGAACGCCCGCCGCCGTGCTGGAATTCATGCTGGAGCGGTTCGATGGTCTAATCATCGAGTCCTTCGGCGTGGGCGGTCTGCCGGAATACGAGGGCGACGGCAGCTACTACGACATCATCCGCCGCGGCGTGGAGCGCGGCAAGCTGGTGGTGATGACCACGCAGGTGCCCAACGAGGGCAGCAATCTGGCGGTCTATCATGTCGGCGGGCGGCTGAAAAGCACCCTCCGCATTTTGGAGGCCTACGACATGACCACCGAGGCGGCCGTGGCCAAGCTCATGTGGATCATGGGGCAGACCCGCGACTTTGACAGGGCGGAGAAGCTGTTCTACCAGCCCGTGGCACGGGATATTCTGTATGAGAATTGAATGAGCAATTGGCCCTGAGCGAGATATTATCCTGCTCCGGGTCAATTGCTCATTCGACGGTCACTATTTACCGCTTACCTCACGGGTTTACACGCCCATAGCTTTGACGATTACGATGCTTACGCTTATTTGCCGTCCTGCTCGGCCTTGTATTCCTCGGCCTCCTGTCGGTAGCTGAGTGCGGACCGGCGGAGGTCTGCGATGGCCTCATCGCTCAGCTGCGACTTGACCTTGGCGGGTGAGCCGTAGGCCAGCGAGCCGTCGGGAATGACGGCATTCTGCGGCACGAGCGCACCCGCTCCGATCAGGCAGTTGCTGCCGATTTTCGCGCCGTTGAGGACGATGGCTCCCATGCCGATAAGCGTGTTGTCGCCGATGGTGCAGCCGTGAAGGATGGCTCCGTGGCCGACGGTGACATTGTCGCCCACGGTGACGGGATAGCCGTACTCCACATGCACCACACAGTTGTCCTGAATGTTGCTGCCGGAGCCGATGGTGATGCTCTCGCGGTCGGCGCGAAGGACAGCACCGAAGAATACGCTGCTGCCCTCGCCCAGCGTCACGCTGCCCCTGACGGTGGCGTTGTCCGCTACAAAAGCGGTGGGATGGATGGCGGGAAATTGCATTTTTGCTCACCTCAAAAAATTTTTTCTGTATTGTACCACACATTGAAAAGAAAATCGACAGGTAAAAAAGAAAATTGTACTTACATTTTTCGGCAGAATGTGATATACTATACACGAAATACGGGATGTATGGGGGCGATACATGGCCGGATGGTCAGTCGCCCTTTTTATGTGTGTTTACGAAGCTGTGTGGAGAGGGAGAGTGTAATATGTTTGCAGCAGGTGATATGGTGGTGTACGGCGGTGAGGGCGTCTGTCGTGTGGAGAGGATAGGCCCGTCCGGGCTGCGCTATGACGGAGGGGACAAGACCTACTATCATTTGGCACCGCTCTACCGCAGCGGCACGGTGATGACGCCGGTGGATACGGCGGTGCTGATGCGGCCGGTTATCAGCCGTGAGCAGGCGTTGGCTCTCATCGCCGCGCTGCCGGAGCTGCCGATACAGCGTCCCGCCGAGCGCGGGATGCGGGCGGCAAAGGAGTTCTATCATCAGATGGTGGCGCGGTGCGACTGCCGCGAGCTGGCGGGCATGATTCACGAGATATGCCGCAAGCGGGCATGGTCGCTGCGCCACGGCAAGAAGGTCAGCCAGATGGACGAGCGGTATCTGAAGCGGGCGGAGGAGCAGCTGTACGGCGAGCTGGCCGCCGCGCTGGATATGACGCGGGAGCAGGTGGTGCCCTTTATCCGTCAGACATGGGCAAAGTGGCCGGAGCAGCTTCCCAAGGCGGAGCGGGAGGAAGCCGCCGCGCAGGACGAAGGTGCCGAAGCGGACGAACAGGAATAAGCGAAACGAAAAGCAGGGACGGCATTCAGCCGTCCCTGCTTTTCGTGTTTGCTCAATTTGTTGTGCGGCGCGCCATGCCGAAGTACCATGCGCCCATGCCGTCCCCGCAGACGCCCAGCAGACCGTCCCGTATCTGATAGGGTTGGCAGCGGCCATAGAGCGGAATGACATTGGCGCAGTCCAGCAGCAGTCCCTCTGCGTCCTTGAGGTAGGCATCCCGCGCCTCGGCGGAGGTGCTGGCGGCGGCCACGCGCATGAGAATGTCGTAGGCGTTCATGTAGATCAGCGCGTAGTTGCGCGCATCGCCGCTGCGCCACGGGTCGAGATAGGCGGCGGCATCGTTGTACAGTGCGGTCAGCTCCGTCAGTGCCAGCGTAAACTCGCCGGTGCTGAGCAGCTGGGTGAATTCCTCCTCATCCGCCGCCTGCACGGTGACGGAAAGCCCCAGCTTGTCGCGCCAGACCTGCTGGAGCTGACGCGCCAGCGCAGTTTGCGCGGCATTGTCGCGGCACAGGAGGGTGATCGTCCCCAGCGCGGCGCGTGCCTCAGAACGGCTCAGACCTGCATCGTTCAGCAGCTCCGTGGCCTGAGCGCAGCGGTCGGCGTAGGTGTCGGGGTCGTTGTCGATGGCCGCGCCGTTGACGGTGCGGAATTCCCCGCCCTCGGTGGTGCGGATGCCGTAGGGGACAAGTCCCTCGGCGGCGGTGTAGCTCGTGCCCATCGCCTGAGAAACGGCGTTGCGGTCAATGACGAGGCTCATCGCCTGACGCAGGCTGACCTTCTCCATATTGGTGGCCATCTGATTGATGAGCAGCACACCCACGGTGGGGTCGCCGGCGGTGAGGCCGTCCTCACCCGCCGCGCCGATCGCAACATCCACGGTTCCGGCGGCCCTGGCTGTCTCCTCGGCGGATTTGAGCAGTATCTCGATGCGGTCGGGCAGGGTGCGGCGGGCATCGTAGTGCTCCGTTTGCTTGAGCAAGGAGACAAAGCTGCCATCGCTCCAGTCGCCGGTGCGCCGATAGGGGCCGTTGCCCACAAAGCTGCTGCGTCCCGCCGTCCAGTCCGTGCCGCCCTCCACGGCGGACTGCTTCACGGGCATGGTGGCGGCGGCGGTACACACCGCGTCCACAAAGTAGGAGCAGGGCGCAGCGAGCGTGACGGTGAGGGTGTGTTCATCCTCGGCGGACACCGCCAGAGCCTCCGTATCGCCCGCGTGGGCGTCCTCGTAGCCCGACACCATGGAGAGAATGTCCGCGTTGGGGCTGGCCGTGTCCGGCGAGACAAGCCGCCGCCACGCATACACGAAGTCCGCCGCCGTGACGGCGGAGCCATCCGACCACTTGGCATCGCTGCGCAGACGGAAGGTGTAGGTCTGCGTGCCGTCCTCGTTGTCCTCCGACCGGTAGGACTGGGCGGCGGCGGGGATAACGCCGTCGGCGGTGAGGCGGTACAGATTGTCGAACAGGTGCAGCACCACGGTGCGCTCGGCGGAGGTGGTCGCCTGCGCCGGATCGACTGTGGTGACGGAGCCGACCATCACCACGGTGCGCTTGTCCTCGTCGGTGGAGCTTTCGCCGCAGGCGGTCAGCAGTGCGGCGGTCATACACAGAGCCAGCAGCAGTGCCGCCGCTCGTTTCCAGTATTTCATAGGGGGTTCCTCCGAAAATAGGGTTTGCATTATTATATATGCTTTCTGAGGAAAAGTAAAGTGCCGCGCACGGACGCGGCACTTCAGTCTGTCGAAGAATTTCAAAAACGCCCTTTGTTCAGAAAAAGCTCTGCGGGGGATAGCCAGCAATTACCACCGCACTTCACGCATACTGTACACACAGGCGGCAAAACTAATGTTGCGATACCCGACAAGGGCATTTGCCTCAGAATACGAAAGGAGTTCTCAACTATGTCTACCAAGAACAGCAACAAGCTGAATGTCCCCGAGGCCAAGGCTGCCATGGAGCAGTTTAAGATGGAGGCCGCCAGCGATGTCGGCGTGAACCTCAAGAACGGCTACAACGGTCACCTGACCAGCCGCGAGGCCGGTTCCGTCGGCGGACAGATGGTCAAGAAAATGATCGAGTCCTACGAGAAGAACCTGTAAACGCCGCTTTTCCTTACAAAAACAGCCACCCTGTCGGGTGGCTGTTTTTTCGGGCTGCTGCCGCATTTCGCCCGTTCTCCGTTGCAGGCGATACCGCCGGAGATGCCGTGGCGGAACGCGGGATTTGCCCCGTTCGCTTTTGGGTCATGCTGCTATTGGCTTACTTGCCGTACCTTTTCCTCTTTCCGAGGACCGTCGTTGCGCCAACACCTGCGCCGCTGAGGAGCGTCAGCACAAGCCAGAGGGTCATGCTGCTCTCATCGCCGGTCTCGGGTGTGGTTTTTGTGGTCTCGGTTGCGGTTTTTATGGTACGGGTGTAGGTGCGGGTGCGGCGGAGCCTTGCCGTCACAGTGTCGGCCTTGGTGATCTCCTGGGCTGCGTCCGCGTCCTTATAATACTTGCCGCAGCCGTCGCAGTACCAGTACTCGATATTGCCCTCGGCAGCCGTCGTCGCGGCCTTGGCCTTGACATGCTTGAGGTTGGCGTGGTTACTCGGGTTCTTCTCGCCGTGCGCGCCGTGGCAGAAGGTGCAGACTGCCGCAGCGGAGCAGGTCGCCGTGCCGCCGGAGCAACTGCCGGTTTCGGTATGCTCCGTATTGAACTGGCAGGTGCGGGTGTGCATACCGTTGCCGTTGGATGTCCATGCACCCCATGTGTGCCCGCTGTTGACGGTCACGGTGATGCTCGTGCTGTTGCCCGCCTTATCGGTGGCAACCACGGTCTGCGTACCCGCCGCCGGATTCAGCGTCAGCTTGCCATCCGTCGTCAGCGTCACCGTCTCGTTATTCAGCGTCACAGAATCGAGGTTCGCGTCCGTAATCGTCAGCGTCACGGCGGAGCAGTAGGTCTTGCCATTCTCCGCGCCGTTGATGACAGGGGCGGTCGCATCCAGCACCACGCCGTCCGAGCGAAGGTAGGTCACATTGCCCGCGTTGTCGGTCAGCTTCGCATAGACGATGAGCTTCGCATCCGGCTCGATACCGAAGGCGTTAGCATAGGTCGTGAAGGTCTTATCCGCAAGCCCCTCAATGGTAAGGTCATCCGCGGTCACAAGATACGCAATCGTCTTAACGCCGCTGCCCGTGTCATTCGCCGTCAGCGTAACATACTGCTCCTCCTTGTAGAACAGGTTGAAGCTGATGGTGTTCAGGAACTCCTGCCACTTGTTGCGCTCGTCAATGCTAATTGTGCCCGTGGGTGCGGTCTTGTCGATTTTGTAGGCTTCCGTGATAACCTCGGAGATGATCCCGCTGGTTGTGTTCTTCACATAGAACTTCATGCTGCCGCTGGTTTCGCCCGTTTCGGCGGTGCGGGTCAGCTTGTCGCTCCATGTGCCCTCGGCGGTGTTGCTCTCGGACACCTTCCAGCCGCTCGCCGCCGTCACCACGAAGTCTTGATTCGTCCAGTCCTTGGTGGTCGTGGTGTACTCCGCGCCGGTGGCGGTGTAGGCGTTGATGTTCGCCGTAATGTTGCTCGGCTGGGTCAGCGTGTAGTTGTCCGCGTCTGTGCCGGAGATGGAGAAGTCGGTAAAGTTGATGGTGATACCCTCGCCAACATTCACGCTGCCAAAGGTCGGTGTGCCTTTTGTCAGCGTCACAGTTTCACCCTCGACCACGCCGACCAGCTTCGGGTCGCCGTTAAAGTTTGCCGTGTTCAGCCCGTCATAGGTCTTGTTTGCAATCGCGACATTGACCGTCAGGGCTTTCTTGTCGATATTCGCCTTCAGACCCGTGGGCTGGGTCAGCTTGTAGTTGTTCGCGGCTGCACCGCCCAGCTTGTACTCGCCGGTGAGGGTCACGGTCTTATTCTGTCCGGCATTCTTGGTGTCAAATTTCGCCGTCACGCCGGTGGTATCGAGGGTCAAAACATCACCACTCACAATGCCGTCCGTTTTCAGCTCCGCGGTCACGGTGGCATTGGTATTGCCGTCATAGGTCTTATCCTGCGCCTTGGCGGTTATGGTCAGGGGCTTCTGCGCGATGGTGAAGTCATTCGTGACAACAACCTCGTTGTAGTTGTTCGTGGCGGCAAAGGTCGCCTCGACGATATACTCGCCCGCGTTGGAGGGGACTTCCGTCGACCAAGCGTTTTCGCCCGTCGCAGTCTTGAGCTTGTACCGATAGGTCACGCTGCCCGTGCCGTTGGTCGTGCTGGTCGGCTTCGGGGTATTCGCCTTGTCGCCGTAGGTCCAGCCCTCCATCGTCACCGAGCCGCTGCCGTTTGCCTTGGTAATCTTACCCGTGCAGGTGACGGTTTCGGGCAGCTTGTAGTTGGCCGCGTCGTCGCCGGTCAGCGAAAGCCCGCTGATGGTGACGGTCTTGTTCGTGCCGGCATTCGCGTTGTCGAACTCACCCGTCATGTTCTCGGTATTGAGCGTCACTTTATCGCTCTCAACCGCCTTGTTGCCAACAACGGGTGTGCCGCTTATCTCCGACTTCTCGGCGGTTTTGTCGCCGTCATAGACCTTGCTTGCCGACAGGCCGCTGATCGTGACCTCGCGATGCGTGATGGCGGCGGCGGTGTCTGCGGGCTGCTCCTTCAGCGTGTAGTTGCCCGCGTCGTCGCCCACAAGCGTAAAGCCGCTGAATGTGACGGTTTTATTGTTGCCGACATTCTTATTGTTGTAGGTCGCCGTGCCGGTCTTGATGGTGACGGTGTCGCCGGTCAGAACGCCGGTGAGTGTACCGCTGTTCGTGATTTCGGCAGTGTCGTTGCCGTCATAGACCTTGGTCGTTTTGATGGTCACGCCGCTGATGGTGACTTCCTTGGCGGTGATAGCCGCTTTGACGCTTGCGGGCTGACCTTTCAGCTCGTAGTTGCCTGCGTCATCACCCTTCAGCGCAAAGCCGGTGAAGGTCACGGTCTTGCCCGTGCCGACATTTGCATCGTCATAGCTCGCCGTGCCGACAGTGATGGAGAGGTCGTCATTATCCGCCTTGCCGACGATACTCGCACTCGTTGTGATAGGTGTCGCACTTGCGCTGCGGTCATAGATCTTGCTGCCCGCAACCGTCACGCCGGTGATGCTGACCTCCTTGACGGAGATGTTTGCCGTGGTCTCCGCCGTGGTATTCACGCTGTAGTTGCCCGCAGCCGTGCCGTCAAGCGTGATTGCCGCAGTGACCTTCTTGTTCTCGTCGGCGTTCTTGTCCGCAAACACGGGATTTGTCACTGTTGCGGTCACCTTGCCGCTGTCACCCGCAACCACGCCGTCCAGCTTCGCAGTCACAGTGGCGGTCGCATTGCCGTCATAGGTCTTGTTCTCCGCCTCAATCGTGGCGGTCAGTGCCTTGGGCTTAATCTCGAAATTGCAGGTCTGCGAGCCGGTATACTTCGTGTTGGTCTCCGGCACCTTCACGGTCATGACATACTTGCCCGCTTTGGTCGGTTTGGTTGTGCTCTTTTCGTAGGTCGTCCCGTCAGTGCCCTCATAGGTCACTTCGAGATCACCCACCAGCACCTTATTCCCGACCACGGTGATACCATTGGGCGCGTGGGCAGTGCCGTCATACTCAAAGTTCTTGCCGTCAATGCCGATGGTCACCTGCTCCTTGGGCGTCACGCCGACGGTGACAACGATTTTATAGTCGTTGTAGTTCGCGCTCGTGACCGGCAGGGTCACGGTGGCGGTCTGGCCTT
>CAVDXW010000036.1:0-16699 GCA_963613145.1 Bacteroidaceae bacterium
AGGGGTATAGCTCAGTTGGTAGAGCAGCGGTCTCCAAAACCGCGTGTCGAGAGTTCGAGCCTTTCTGCCCCTGCCAAGAGGAACACCGTCCATCCGACGGTGTTCCTTTTTTGCAATAAAACAGCTCCCGCTTCTACTGAAGCGGGAGACTGTGTGCGTATGCGCCGTATTATGCCACGCTCCAGCGGGAGGCATCCTCTGTGTCCACGCCGCTCTCTGCCAGCGTCTCCATAACCTTGGCGATGAGCGCGTTCACGGCGAGCGCGGTGTCACTGTCCTCGGCGGCGTAGACCTCTAAGTGCGTTGGTGTAAGGCGCGGCACCGTTACCTCACCGTCCCAGACGGTGGGGAGACAGCCGCAGCCGTTCTCCACCGACAGCTCCATGCACTGCTGCGACAGGGCGAACTCCTGCCACAGCTTTGCGGCGTTGGGGTGAGGCGCATCGGCGAGGATGGCGGTGGTCTGCATCTGCGCGGGCACACCGTTCAAGGACGGCGCAAAGAGGTCGATTACCTCACTGCCGCTTTCACACACAGCGTCCCAGCCGCTGCTGAGCCAGCCCACGCCGATCACGCATTCGCCGGAGTCCAGACACGCGGCAGCGGTGGCCTTTTCGGTTGTGTAAAACTGCACACTGCTGTCCAGCGCGGCCAGATAGTCCGCTGCCTCATCGCCGTAGTGTTCCATAATGGCGCGGACGAACAGCCGCCCCTCCGCCGTGTTATAGGCGGGCAGCCACACGAGACCCTGATACACGGGCTGGAGCAGGTCGTCCCATGTGCGCGGTGCGGAGATACCCATGCGGTCGAGCACATCGCTGTTGACCATGATGCCCAGCGCGTCGATGCCGGTGACGCAGTAGTCCCCGCAGTCGTAGTCCGCAGAGGTCAGCCCCGCTGCCGCCGCAGGTGTATACGCCAGCAGCTCGCCGCCCTCGGAGAGAGCGAAGCAGCTCTCATCGCTGCCGCCGTACCACACATCCGCGCCGTTCGGCAGGCGCGAGGCGTTTGCCGTGCGCATCGTGACATGAATACCGAACAGCTCCTCAAACTGCGTACACGCGGCGGTGAGATATGGCTCCTCCTCGGGAACGCAGACGGTCAGCCGTCCCTCCTCGCGGGCAGCGTCTATCAGCTCCGCCAGCTCGGAAAAGGCGACGGGATAATCGGGGTCGGTGTCAATGCTCTCGGTCTCACCGCAGGCGCAGAGCGAGAGTGCAAGCAATGCCGCCAGAGCTGCGGCGAAAATTCTTTTCATGGGGAGTACCTCCTTGCAGCCGCCAAGGTGCGGGCGGCAACTGTTTCCCCCACATTATAGCGGACACGGCGGAAACTGTCAAATCCCGTCGTGGAAAGATTGCACGGGGCGTTTGGTTGTTTGAATTGCCAAAAATATAACACGCAAACTGTGCAGAATAGACAAATAAAATCGCTGTACTTACAAAAAATATTCTACCTTCAGGGGGTTGTTTTGTATAATGCGCCGTGTTATACTGGCATTCGCGTTCGGATGTTTCTATGTAATTTATATTGTATAGGAGGGTGCGGGCATGAAAAATGCAACACGCCGGAGGACGCTCACTGTTGAGATGACCTCCGGTTCACTTTGGAAAAATATTCTTCTGTTCAGCCTGCCGCTGATGATGACGCAGGTGCTGGAGGTGCTGTTTAACCTCAGCGATGTCGCCATTGCAGGCAAGTATGCGTACAATACCTATATTGCGCTGGGCGCGGTGGGCTCCACCACCACGTTGGTTTCGCTGTTCACGGGGCTGCTCATTGGCCTCGGTGCGGGCGTCAATGTGGCGGCGGCGCGGGGGCTCGGCATGGGCGACGATGAGAGCGTGGAGCGCACGGTACACTCCTCCGCCATCATCTGCTTTGCCATGGGCGTGCTGGTCTGCCTCGTCTGCGTGTTCTTCGCTGAGCCGATGCTCCGCCTGCTGAACACCAAGGAGGAGTTCCTCCCCGGTGCAGTGCTGTATCTGCGTATCTACGCGCTGGGTCTGCCGGGCATGGGTATCTACAACTGCGGCAACGGTATCCTCAGTGCCACGGGCGACACGAAAAGGCCGCTGATCTACCTGTCCGTGGCGGGTGCGCTGAATGTGATACTGAACCTGTTCTTCGTCATCGGTTGCAATATGTCCGCCGAGGGCGTGGCTATCGCCAGTGCCATCGCGCAGTGGGTATCCGCCATTCTGATCCTCATACATCTGCTGGGGCGCAGGGACGCATGCCGTCTGGACATCCGCAAGCTACGGCTGCACCCCATGGCCGCCAAGCGTGTGCTGATGATTGGCGTTCCCTCCGGCTTGCAGAACGCCATCTTCGCCGTGGCCAACCTGTTCGTGCAGGCGGGACTGAACTCCTTTGACGAGATCACCGTCTCCGGCGCGGCGGCTGCCGCCAACGCCGATACGCTGGTGTTCAACATGATGGCGGCGTTCTATACCGCCTGCGCCAGCTTCGTCAGCCGCAACTGGGGCGCGGGAAAGCAGGATCGTATCCTCAAGAGCTATTTTATCAGTATGCTGTATGCGTTCCTGACCGGCGCGATATTCGGCGGGCTGATGCTGGTGTGTGGACGGCAGTTTCTCAGCCTTTTTGCGGACAAGGCGGAGGTGCTGGACGCGGGCATGGACCGTTTGCGCATCATGGCGTTCTCCTATGGCTTCGGTGCGTTGATGGACGGCAGTATCGCCGCCTCACGAGGCATCGGAAAGAGCATTGCGCCCACCGTCATGGTCATTCTGGGGTCCTGCGTGTTCCGCGTGGTGTGGATCTACACTGTGTTCGCCTACTTCCACACTGTGCCGTCCCTGTACCTGCTGTACATATTCTCGTGGGTCATCACCGGCGTGGCGGAGTATATCTACTTCCGCGCTGCCTACCACAAGAGCATTGTCAAGGCGCAGCTGTGGTGAAAACAGAACAAAAAGAACAAAGCAAGTCCGTCTGCCGTGGCAGACGGACTTGCTTTCTTTGTCATCGTACCGTGTGGAACAGGGCGGCCATATCCGCAGTCACATCCTTGGTAAAGCTGCACAGCGTCACGCAGTAGATGTAATTCCCTGCGCGCAGGCACACCAGCCGCTCATACATGGGTGTGTCTTGAAGCATTGCCGTCACCAGCAGGGTGGGGCAGCTCTTTTCTGCGGCGATGTCCGTGGCGGAGATCTGCACCTGCGCGTCCGTGAAGCCGCCTGCGCTCAGGTCGGAGGGCAGCTTCGCCGCCGCCAGCTCCACATACTCCTGCGCCGTCATGCTGCCGCCGGAGAGCAGCCCCAGATTCTGGTAGGTAACATTCATCGTCATCAGTCCGTCGGTGGAGATAGCGTACATATCATACACTGCCTTCCCGCTCTCGGCCAAGGCAGCAATGTCACTGCTTCCGCCCTCCTTGAGCACGCCGTTCAGCTCCAGAAGCTGCGTCTCGTTATAGAAAAGCCAGCTCTCGTCCAGCTTGCAGGTGAGGCGCGCGTTCTGGTTGGTATAGGTGCCGCCGGGCAGCGCACCCAGCACATCCTCGGCGGCTGCGTCGCCGTCCCTGCTCGCCTGTGGGGAGGGGAGCGTCACCTCGCCCGCTGCGTATTCCGCGCTCTCAGGCTCCACCGTGCCGCTCTCGGGCGCGGGCTCCGCCGTGCCGCAGGCGGTCAATGTCAGCAGCAGCGTCAGCATCGCCGCCGCGATTTGCTTTTTCATGCGCACACCTCCTGTCGTTTCGACAGTATTGTACCAAACCCGACGGCAAAATACAAGAGCACACTGCGTCTGTTTTACACTCTGTGAAAAAGTAAAGCCCTTTGCCATTTCCCGACAAGCCCCGCGCCCCGCGCCGCGTACAATGGCGGGGAAAGGGAGGGACAAGCCATGAAACACCTGCTGACGGCAATGCGTCAGACCGCCCTGCGCATTCCCGTATCGCCGCTGTGCTGCTGCGCGGCCGCACTGCTGCTCACCGCCGCTGCCGCCGGAGGGCAGTTCGCTCCGTGGTCACTCGCGGCGGTGGCCGTTGCGGGCGTGGGGTGGCCGGGGCAGTCCGCCGTGGCGTGTGCCTGCGGCGGTGCGCTGCTGTTTATGGATTTTCAGCCGGGGCTGCGCCACGGGGCGGCCGCGCTGCTTATATTCTGCGCCGACACCGCGCTGTGTACAACGCGGCTCTATACCCACCCGTGCTTTCGCTCCACCGCCGCCGTCTGCGCCATGGTGCTGACGCAGCTCCCGTATCTGGCGGCGCGGGGCGGACGGCTCTGGGCACTGTGTACGGCCTCCGCCATGCTGCTCTACGGTCTGACCGCTCTGCTGCCCGCCCTCCTGCCCGAGAGCACCGCCGCCGCGGAGGATCGCCGCCGTGCGCGGCTTTTGCTGGTGCTCGGCGTCTGCGGTGCGCTGGCGCAGTGGACGGCGGCGGGCTTTTCTCCGGCGGGCGTGCTCGCCGCGCTGACGCTGCTGGTGTATACGGAGGACACCTCCGTTTCCGAGGCGGCGGCCTCCGGCGCACTGGCGGGACTGGTGCTGGATCTCTGCACCGGCGACGCACTGTACATGACGGCGGTGCTCTGTGCCGCCGCTGCCGCCGCGTCACGGCTGGGGCGGTATCCGCGCCTGCTGGCCGGCGCGGGCTTCTGCGCCGCTGCGGTGCCGGCTGCATGGCTGCTGGGTGACACCCGCCCGCTGGCGTTGCTGTGTCAGTCCGTGGCGGCGGTGGGCATATGGCTGTTGCTACCCGCACGGGCGGAGCACCGTCTGCCCGCCGAAGTCCCACAGGCTGCCGCCGCGCCCGCTGCCGCGTTTCAGGCGGTGTACGACAGTCTCGGCACAGAGCTGCCGCTCCTGCGGCCGGAGAATCCCGCCGTGCTGTTTGACCGTGCGGCGGAGCAGGTATGCCGCGACTGCCCGCTCCGCGCCGACTGCTGGCAGACGCACTACACCGACACCTACAACGCCTTCAACGATGCCTGTCCCGCGCTTTTGCAGCGGGGACGCGCCGAGGCGGAGGATTTCCCGATATACTTCTCCTGCCGCTGCGTCCGCTTCCCGCGCCTGCTGACGGCACTGGACGGGCAGCTCCGCGACTTCGTGCAGCGGCGGGCGCACCATGCGCGGCTGGACGCGGCGTACCGTCTGGCGCGGGAGCAATACCGTCAGGTGGCGGAGGCACTTTCGCGCACCGCCGCGTCGGAGAGTGTCCGCCGCGACCGCGTCACCTGCCGCACGGCATCGGTGCTGCGGCCAAAGAGCGGCGAGCGCGTCTGCGGCGACCAGACCGCCGTTTTTGACGCGCAGGGCATGACCTGCCTTGCGCTGTCCGACGGCATGGGCAGCGGTGAGAGTGCCCACTGCGAGGCCGCCATGACCGTCCGCCTCCTGCGTCAGTTTTTGCAGTCGGGCATCGAGCCGCGCCCTGCCCTGCGGACGCTGAACACCGCCGCCATGCTCCGCTGTCAGGGCGGCGCGGGCTTCACCACCATCGATCTCGCCTGTCTCGACCGCGCCGCAGGGACACTGACGCTCTACAAGTACGGAGCCGCGCCCTCCTATCTCAAGCGGCACGGCACGGTGGCGCGGTATACCTCCGCCGCGCTCCCCGCCGGTCTGGAGAGTGCCGACGGGGAGGTGCCGCCGCAGACGGCGGCGGTGTCGGGCGGGACATGGCTGGTGCAGGTGTCCGACGGCGTGGCGGGTGAGGACGACGAGTGGCTACAGGATCTGCTGGCGGGCTGGGACGGCCATTCTCCCCGCGCTCTGGCGGAGGAGCTGCTGCGGCAGTCCGCCGCTCACGGCGGCGGCGCGGACGACTGCGCCGTGAGCGTGATGGCGGTGGAGAGCCGCGAGAACAGGCAGCACATCTGAGCGGCGGAAAGCGACGGGAAATTTTCCCCGCTGTGCCGTATAACTTTCCGTCTCCGAGGCCAAAATAGAGCTGTAACGAACACTGCCGCACGGCTGTAAGGAGGCATCGGTTTTGGTAAAAGGCGTTTCCCGCCGCGTCATCGTCGTGGACTCACCCGACCCGCGGATATTTGAACAGGCGATCTTTATCCTCCCCACGGACGGCGGCGGCGTCAGCTCCCGCCAGCTGGTGGACGAGGCGGTACGCATCGCCCGCAGCTACGCCCGCTCGCAGGGCACGCACCGCCGCCGCTGGCGGCCGCCCGCGTGGTTGTGGGCGGTGTGGGGTGCGGCGGGATGCTGCCTTGTGTGGCTGCTGGCCTCGCTCCTGTGAATGGCTTATACCGGCGGTTTCCGCCGTTTCTGCCCTTTCCCTGCGGTGAATCGGATCGCCGCCGAAGGGGTTCCGTTTTTTCTCCTCACTTGGGGCGGACGCGCAGCGTCCGTCCACTTTTTTTGCGCTTTGCCCGATATGACAGATACCTGCACCGCTTTCTGTATTGACATACATGCCATGTATCTGTATAATATAAATAATACTTTCGGAACAGGGAGGTTCTGTCACAGGATGGACACAGGCAGCGGCGACTCTTGCCCTGAGCGAAATATGAATACAGAACACATAAGTAAGACATGACCTGTGCGCCGTGCGCATACAGGCCGTGTCTTTTGCGCGTTCTGCCGCGCTGCAAAAGGCACGGAGCAGTGCCCCGATACAAAGCGGGGCACGGGAAAGGAGACATATTTTGGAAACCTCAATAGGTTGGTTATTGCTTTTACAGGTGGCGCTCATCGCGCTGAACGCGGTGTTCGCCTGCGCGGAGATTGCCGTGCTCTCGGTGAACGAGGTGAAGCTGAACAAGCTGGCATCGGAGGGCAATCGGAAGGCTAAGCGGCTCAGCAAGCTGACGGCGCAGCCCGCCCGATTCCTCGCCACGATTCAGGTCGCCATCACGCTGGCGGGCTTTCTGGGCAGCGCATTCGCGGCGGACAACTTTTCCGACCCGCTGGTGGCGTGGCTCCTCTCGCTGGGCGTGGGGCTGTCCCCCGCCACGCTGAACACCATCGTTGTGATACTTATCACGCTGATACTGTCCTATTTTACGCTGATCTTCGGCGAGCTTGTCCCCAAGCGCATCGCCATGAAGAAGTCGGAGAAGGTCGCGCTGAACATTTCGGGGCTGGTAACGGTCATCTCCAAGCTGTTCGCGCCCATTGTGTGGCTGCTGACCGTCTCGACCAACGGCGTGCTGCGTCTGCTGGGCATCGACCCCAACGAGGCGGAGGAGCAGGTCGGCGAGGAGGATATCCGCATGATGGTGGATGCCAGCAGCGAGCACGGCGGCATCGACCACGAGGAGAAGGAATTCATCCAGAATGTGTTCGAGTTCGACGACCTGACCGCTGAGGAGATCGCCACCCACCGCACGGATGTTGACCTGCTGTGGCTGGACGACAGCATGGAGGACTGGGCGGAGACGATACACAACACCCGCCACACCCGCTATCCCGTCTGCGAGGACAGCGCGGACAATGTGGTGGGCATCCTGAACGCGAAGGAATACTTCCGTCTGGCGGACAAGAGCCGCGAGACGGTGATGGCGCAGGCAGTCCGCGCCCCCTACTTCGTGCCGGAGACCATCAAGGCGGACGCGCTGTTCCGCAATATGAAGCGCACGGGTAATCCGCTGGCGGTGGTGCTGGACGAGTACGGCGGCATGGTGGGCATCGTGACGCTGAATGACCTCGTGGAGGAGCTGGTGGGCGACCTCGGAGATGACGACAGCAACATCCCCGACGACGACGAGCCGCGCATCGAAAAGCGGGCGGACGGCTCTCTGGCCGTCAGCGGCAATGTGGAGCTGGACGATGTGGAGGACGCGCTGGGCATCGAGATGGATCAGGAGGAGCACGACACGCTGACGGGACTGGTCTTTGACGCGCTGGGCATGATTCCCGACGACGGCGCACAGGATATCACCGTGGAGACGGAGGGACTGCGCATCCATGTGACCTCCGTCCTTGAGCATCAGGTCAACGCGGCGGAGATCACGCTGCTGCCCAAGGACGAGCCGAGCGGCGAGGACGAGGAATAGGAAGCATAAAACAGGAACCGTGCCAACGGCACGGTTCCTGTTTTATGCTTTTACAGTAGTGAGGCGGTCAGTTCGCCTTTTCAGGCCTTAGCTTCGGAGGAGAACGGCTTGATTTCCACGCTGCCGCGGATAATGGCACCTCTGACAACCTCCAGCGTACCCGTGGTAAGGCCGCCGCTGACCTGCGCCTTCTCCTCCAGTGTCGTGCCCCCGCTGATCTCCAGATCGCCGTCGATCTTACCGGCGCAGAGCAGATCCTTGGCGGAGATGTTGCCCGTAACCTGAGAATCCTCGCTGACGGTGACGGTACCCGCCACCTTTATATCGCCCGTCAGCACGCAGCCGATGAGCTTCAGACTGCCGGCGGTGATATTGCTCTGAGTGCTGGAGCGCAGCGTGACCGTGCCGGCGGTGATGACCTCGCCCCTGAAGGTGCCGGCGATCTCAATGTCGCCGTCGGAGCGCAGCGTGCCCTCCAGAGAGGTACCTGCGGCAAAATAGCTGGCGGCGGGCTGTACACCGGGTCTGGCCGCAGCGGGTGCGGGCTTGACAGGCTCATGCTTGACAGGCGCATCCTTGACGGGTTCGTCCTTGTCGGGCTTCCTGCCTCCCGCAGCCAGCACCTTGTTGTCCTCGCTGCCTACGCCGAAGAGCTCGAACATGGTACGCTTCATTTCATCTCTCATAACAATACCCTCCCAATGGCTTTGTTATTCTGCGGTTTCTCTCTCACCGCTCACACGGTCAGCCAGCGGCTCCTCAACGAAGCCCATGAGCTTGCCGGGCAAGGAGAGCAGCGGGTGATGCAGTGCGGTGTTGTAGTTTTCGGCGGCCTGCCGATAGATGCTGCGGCTGCGGCGGAGCACCTCCGTCACATCAGCGTCGCTGACGGCGGAGGCGGCTTTTTTCTCGTAGTCCTCCAGCTGGCGGCGGGCACTGAGCACCATGTCGAACTGCTCGCGCAGTCTGCGGCGCGTCTGACAAAACCACAGGGCGATGAGTGCAAGAATGCAGACAATGACGATAAGCCACAGTATCCATTCCATATACACTCCCGCTCCTCTCCGCAGGGCATAGCCGCCCTCGCAGGATATACCATAGCATAAAACGATGCCTTTGTGAACAAAATGACATGAAATGCGCGGGGAACGCCGTGAAATGTAAATTTGCGGCTGACAAACGCGCTGCGCTGTGGTACAATATCCGTAAAATACGGTGCCCGTGGGCGGCACCGTGCGGAAGGGCAGGGGAAAAGGCCGATGTATATCGCCGTATGTGACGACCACCTTGAGGAGCTGGAAAAGCTGTCGGAGCTGCTGAACACATGGCTGGAGGAGCGGAGAGCGAATGTCCGCTACCGTCTTTTCAGTACCGCTGACGAGCTGCTGGACGCGGCGCGGCACGAGTGCTTCACCCTGTACCTGCTGGATATCCTCATGCCCGGCATGAGCGGCATGGACGCGGCAAGGGAGATACGCACCTTTGATGCGGCGGCGGAGATCGTTTTTCTGACCACCTCGCCCGGCTTCGCCTACGAAAGCTACGGTGTGCGGGCACTGGAATACCTGCTCAAGCCCGTGAGCGACAAGCTGCTCTACCCCGTGCTGGACAAGCTGTATCTGCGCGAACAGAAGCCGCAGGACGGGCTGACGGTGCGCTCGGACGGCGCACTGGTGCGCCTGCCGTTCTCGCAGCTGAGCTATGTGGAGGTCAGCGGCAAGCACCTGTTCTTCAACATGACGGACGGCACGGTCTACGAGGTCGCCGCCAGCATGAAGGAGTACGAGGGTGCGTTGTTGGTGCGCCCCGAATTTATGCGCGTTCACCGCTCCTATATCGTGAATATGCTACAGGCGGAAAAGCTCTCCCCCGCGGGCGTGACCACATTTTCCGGCAAGAGCGTCCCCGTGTCGCGCCTGCTGTACGGCCAGCTCCAGAAGGACTATCTGGCTCTGCTGTTTTCCGGAAGGGGGGGGCGTAACGGTGTTTGACGGCTCTCTCCAATCCGCGCTGGATGTGTTCTGCTACGCGCTGGTGCTGGTCTACGGGCTGGCTCTCAGCGCGGAAATATCCACGGGCGGCAGCGTCTCGCAGCGGCAGCGGCGGGTGCTGGCGTTGCTGTGCCTTGCGTTCCTGCTGGTACAGGCACTGGGATTGCTGCTGCTGAGCGAGCGCACGGTCAGGCAGCTCTATCCCCTCATCGTACACCTGCCGCTGGTGCTGATACTGATATTCTTCATGCAGTGTTCCGTGGGCGTGGCTATTGTCAGTGCCTGCACCGCCTATCTGTGCTGCCAGCCGCCGCGCTGGGCGCGTATCACGGTGGAGGCACTGACGGGCAGCGAGGCGGCGGCAGCTCTGCTCTATGTCCTGCTGCTGCCGGTGATCTACTGGCTGCTCCGCCGCTACTTCGTCGGCGCGGCGTACAGTGCCATGACCGCCTCACACTCGGCATTGCTGCTGTTCGGCAGTCTGCCCGCTGTGTACTATATCTTTGACTACGCCACCACCATTTACTCCAACGCCCTGTACGCGGGCATAGCGGCTCTCAACGAGTTCCTGCCCACGGCACTGGTGACCTTCTATATTCTGTTCCTCCCCACCTTTCAAGCGCAGGCGCAGCGGCGGGCGGATGCGGAGGTGCAACGCTCGATGGTGGAATCGGCACTGGAGCAGTCCATGCAGGAGGTAGAGACTCTGCGCCGGTTGGAGGCGCAGACTGCCATTTATCAGCATGACATGCGCCACCATCTGAACATGCTGGACGGTCTCCTCAAGGCGGGGAAGCCCGAGAAGGCGGAGGAGTATATCCACCGCGTACAGGCGGACATCAGCGCGATCACGCCGCAGCACTTCTGCGAAAACGAGCTGGTGAACCTGCTGTGCTCGGACTTCACCTCGCGGGCGCAGGCGGCCAACACCGTGCTGACCGTCGAGGCGCACCTGCCCGAAGCGATGGGCATCTCCGACACGGAGCTGTGCTCCCTGCTGGGCAACGGACTGGAAAACGCCCTGTGCGCGGTGGAGGAGCTGCCTGTCGGACAGCGGCGTGTGTCGCTCTACTGCGGTGTGCGGCGCAACAAGCTGCTCATCGAGATACGCAACCCCTATCGCGGCAAGGTGCTGATGCAGGACGGTGTGCCCGTCAACACGCAGGAGGGACACGGCCTCGGCTGCCGCAGCATCCGCGCCGTTGCGGAGCGGCACGACGGATTGTGCGTGTTCAGCGCGCAGAGCGGCGAGTTCTATATGCGGGTTATGCTCCCCGTGCTGGAAAGCGAATAGGTGATGGGTCGCCCGCGAGGGCGGCCTGTGCTTTTGCCGCCGTTATCCTCCACATACTATCACGGATGTACGCTTTTCGGCCGGTTTCCCGCTTGTTTTTTGTGCATTGTTATGATATAGTGATGAGGAATATATACGACACAACGCCGCGCTGCGGCGCGAAGGAGAGATACACTATGGCGACATTTACCGTGAACGGTCAGACCGTCACCGTGGAGAAAAATCAGAAGCTCATCCGCTACCTGCGGGACACGCTGCGCCTGACCTCCGTGAAGGACGGGTGCAGCGAGGGCGCCTGCGGCACCTGCCATGTCCTCATTGACGGCAAGCCCACCAAGGCGTGTATCCCGCAGACGGACAAGCTGGAGGGCAAGACCGTCCTGACCGTGGAGGGGCTGTCCGACTGGGAAAAGCAGGTCTACACCTTCGCCTTCGGTGAGGCGGGCGCGGTGCAGTGCGGCTTCTGCATCCCCGGCATGGTCATCTCCGCCAAGGGGCTGCTCGATGTGAATCCCGACCCTACCCGCGAGGAGGCGGCGTTCGCCATCCGCAACAATATTTGCCGCTGCACCGGCTATGTGAAGATCATCGACGGTATTCTGCTGGCGGCGAAAATTTTCCGCGAGGGCAAGCTGCCCGCCCCTACCGCCGACGACTGGAAGATGGGCTCCCGCGTTCACCGTCTCGATGTGGAGGAGAAGGTGCTCGGCTACGGGCAGTATCCGGACGACATCTATGTGGACGGCATGTGCTACGGCGGCGCGGTGCGCAGCGCGTATGCCCGTGCCCGTGTGCGCAGCATCGACACGAGCGAGGCGGAGGCTCTGCCCGGCGTTATCCGCGTGGCCGTGCAGAAGGACATCCCCGGCAAGGTCAATGTAGGGCACCTGAAAAAGGATCAGCCCACCCTCATCGGCGTGGGAGAGATCACCCACTACCTCGGCGACAGTGTGGCACTGATCTGCGCCGTGGATCAGGAGACGCTGGAGGCCGCCAAAAAGCTGGTCAAGGTCGAATACGAGCCGCTGCCCGCCGTCCACAACCCCGTGGAGGCCGCCGCCCCCGACGCACCGCTGGTGTTCGAGGAGGACGAGACGAATGTACAGGCGTACAAGCATGTCTCCCGCGGCGACGCGGAGGGAGCCATCAAAAACGCGAAGCATGTCCTGACGCACCATTTCTCCACCCCGTGGACGGAGCACGCCTTTCTGGAGCCGGAGTGCTGCGTGGCACTGCCGCTGGATAACGGCGGTGTGCGACTGCTGACCACTGACCAGAGTGCCCACACCACCATGCACGAGTGCGCCGCCATGCTGGGCGTGGATTATGACCACTGTCAGGTGCAGAATTGCCTTGTGGGCGGCGGCTTCGGCGGCAAGGAGGATATGTCCGTCCAGCACCACGCCGCGCTGCTGTGCTACCTGACGCGCAGACCCGTAAAGGTCAAGCTGAGCCGTCAGGAGTCCATTTTGGTGCATCCCAAGCGGCACAGCTTCGAGATGGACTTCACCATGGGCTGTGACGAAAACGGCATTATTCAGGGTGTCAAGGCATCCGTTACCTCCGACACGGGGGCGTTCGCCTCGCTGGGCGGGCCCGTGCTGGAGCGTGCCTGCACCCACGCGGCGGGACCCTACGCCTATGAAAACTTCGAGATCGAGGGTCACGCCTACTACACCAACAACCCGCCTGCGGGCGCGTTCCGCGGCTTCGGCGTGACGCAGACCTGCTTCTGCACCGAAACGCTGCTCAATGAGATGGCCGACCTGATCGGCATCAGCCCGTGGGAGATACGCTACCGCAACGCCATCCGTCCCGGCGGCGTTCTGCCCAACGGACAGATCGTGGACGACTCCACGGGACTTGTCGAAACGCTGGAGGCCATCAAGCCCGCCTATGACGAGGCGGTGGCGGCGGGCGATCCCGTGGGCATTGCCTGCGCCATGAAGAACGCCGGCGTGGGTGTGGGTATCCCTGACTGGGGACGCTGCAAGCTCATCGTGGAGGACGATGCCAGGGTGCATATCTACTCCGGCGCGAGCTGCATCGGGCAGGGCTTGGGTACGGTGCTTGTGCAGGTGGTCGTCACCAACACAAATCTGCACCGTGACGATGTTGTGTACGAGCGCAACAACACATGGATCGCGCCCGACTCGGGCGACACCTCCGGCTCCCGCCAGACGCTGGTGACGGGCGAGGCGACCCGCCGCGCCTGCGAAAAGCTGAAGGCGGAGCTGGACGCGGGCAAGGCTCTTGCCGACCTCAGGGGGCAGGAGTTCTACGGCGAGTACCTCGCCAAGACCGACCCGCTGGGCGCGGATGTCCCTAACCCCGTCAGCCATGTGGCCTACGGCTACGCCACGCAGATGTGCGTGCTGGACAGGGAGACGGGGCGTATTAAGAAGATGGTGGCCGCGCACGATGTCGGCAAGGCCGTGAATCCTCTGAGCATCGAGGGACAGATCGAGGGCGGCGTGGTCATGTCCATGGGCTACGCCCTGACGGAGAAGTACCCCATCGACGAGAACTGTAGGCCTACCGCCAAATACGGTATGCTCGGCCTGTTCCGCGCCAACCAGATACCGCCGGAGATAAAGGCCATCGTGGTGGAAAAGCCGGGGCTGACGGTGGCCGGCGGAGCCATCGGTATCGGCGAGATCACCTCTATCCCCACCGCTCCCGCCATTGCGGATGCCTACTACCGTCTGAACGGCGAGCGCGAGTACGCCCTGCCGCTCAAAAACACCCCCTACGCTCCCGCGAAGAAGTGATATAAGTGCTATTAAAGCGAGCACCCGTCAGGGTGCTCGCTTCAGCTTGTCGATAAACCCCGTGATAGAGTAAAGGCATCAAAAAACGCATGAAGGAGCGTCGTGCGATGCCATGGGAGTGTAGAACCATGAAAGAGCAAAAAAAGCGAAAAAGCCGGAGATTTGCCGTTTCTTCGTTCAAATCACCCGATAATCCCTCTTGGCCGCCGCCTGCTCACGGCGGATTTTCTGCGCAGCGAGAGATTCCTCCAGCTCCACGATGATGCTGTTGGATACCAGAAAGCCACGCGGCGTGAGATGCCAGCCGTTCTCCGTGGGCGCGGCCAGCCCCGCACCCTGATAGCGCGTGAACAGCTCCTCCATCGGCTGAAACCGCTGGCGGTAGGTCTGCTCGAAGTATCGTTTATCTATGCCCTCCGCCGTGCGCAGCGAGAGCATGACATACTCGTAATCCCGCGTCAGCGTGGCATCGGATTCGGCCTCGGAGAGCAGCAGCTGGCCGGAGATGTACCGCTCCAGATCGCGGGCGTAGGCATAGCGCACGCCGCCGAAGTCGGAGTGCGCTCCGGGGCCGAAGCCTGCGTATTCCTGCATGTGCCAGTATTTCAGATTGTGGCGGGAAGCATAGCCCTCCCTGGCAAAATTGGAGATCTCATACTGCGCATAGCCGTTCTGCTCCAGTGCGGTGACGGCGTAGAGGTACATGTCCGCCTGCGCGTCGTCATCGGGGAAGCTTTCCTCCGCCCGATGCTCGTACAGCGGCGTATTTGGCTCTAACTTCAGGCCATAGCAGGAGATGTGCTCCGGCTCCAACGCTATGGCAGCGGCAAGGGTGTCCTGCCACTGCACCATCGTCTGACCCGGCAGGCCGTAGATGAGGTCGAGGCTGAGATTCTTGAACCCTGCCTTGCGGACGGCGGCAACCGCCTCCCGCACCTGCGCGAAGGTGTGGATGCGCCCGATGGCGCGGAGCAGCCCGTCGTCCGCCGACTGCACACCGAGGGATATTCTGTTGAAGCCGGCCCTGCGCAGGGCGCGGAGAGCCCTCACATCGCACGCGGAATCGGGATTTGCCTCAAGCGTTATCTCTGCATCACGGGCGACATCACAGCGTTTGCGTAGGGTGCGCAGCAGGCGGCACAGGCGGTCGCAGCCCAGATAGCTGGGTGTGCCGCCGCCGAAATATATCGTATCGACACGGTGCGCGGCGGTGCGCGGCGCGACCTCCTCGATGTGCCGCAGGAGCGCGGCGGTGTAGGCATCCATTCTGTCCTCGCTGCGGGGTAGGGAGTAAAAGTCACAGTACGCGCACTTCTGGCGGCAGAACGGAATGTGGACATAGATACCCAGCGGGGCTTTCTCTTTTTTCATTCTTATGAGCACCTTTCCGCTGCGCTGCAAGGCACCAAAGGGAAATGAAACACAGGTGCCTCTACCGCAGCAAGTCAAAAATGGGGTCAGCCTGAAAACGGCAAATCTGCTGATGCAGGAGGAGCAGTACATAAGAGCTCAAAGCATAAAGAAAAGCCCGCAAACCCAGTCACATCAGGGGTTTGCGAGCCTTCAAGGTGTGGTGCCGGTGGCGGGGGTCGAACCCGCACGGGTTATTAGCCCAACGGATTTTGAGTCCGCCTCGTCTGCCAATTCCAACACACCGGCAATTGCACCCGTACATTATACCGCATAGCCCCGCCGATTGCAAGATAAATTTCGCATTTCGCCTTTTTACCCGCCGAAAGCGGACACCCCCAGCAGGCTCAGCGCACCCATGATGACGCCCGCCAGCACCACGCCGCCCATACAGGCCAGCGCACTCTTCCTGAAATCCATATCCAGCAGGCTGGCGGCCAGCGTACCCGTCCACGCGCCCGTGCCGGGGAGCGGGATCCCCACGAACAGCAGCAGTGCCCAGTACAGTCCGCGTCCCGCCTTGGCTTGGAGCTTGCGTCCCGCCTTTTCGCCCTTTTCAAGACAGAAGGTGAAGAACTTCCCGATAACGGCCTTATCCCTGCCCCAGAGCAGCACACGGCGGGCGAAAAAGTAGATAACGGGCACGGGGAGCATATTGCCCGCGATGGCAATAATATAGGTCAACCACAGCGGCAGACCGAACGCCACACCGTAGGGAATGGCTCCCCGCAGCTCGATGAGCGGAACCATGGAGACGAAAAAGACGATGATGCAGTGCTTGAACATGGGCAGCTCTCCGTTCTTTGAATTTCTACGGTGATTATACCCGCTTCATCGGACTTTGGCAAGAAGTACAAGGACGGTTTCAGAAAATCTTAAAATTTCTATCCCCCGCGCTTCGGTTTCGCTCGACAAAGCCCCCTTCCTCCTGCTATACTTATCGTAAAGATAAATCATTTATGGTATTATGGGAGGGAATCGGCTTATGGACATTGCGGATGTTATATCCCTGCTGGGCGGCATCGCGCTGTTCCTGTTCGGCATGTCCCTGATGGGCGAGGGGCTGAAAAAGGTGGCAGGCAGCCGTCTGGAGCTGGTGCTCTACCGTCTGAGCAGCACCCCCATCAAGGGCGTACTGCTGGGCATGGGCGTGACCGCCGTGATACAGTCCTCCTCCGCCACCTCGGTGATGGTGGTGGGCTTCGTCAACTCCGGCATGATGAAGGTGCGGCAGGCCATCGG
>CAVDXW010000037.1:0-16250 GCA_963613145.1 Bacteroidaceae bacterium
CATCAAAAAAAGCCGTAGCCTCTGAATGGAACATTTCAGAGGCTTCTCTACCGATGTCGGTAAGCAGTCCCTTCAGCTCGGCGTAGGGCATGGAATACCGTTGGCTGAGGTAGCGCAGCGACGCGCCGAGCTCACCGTCGGGGCCACCGTACTGGCTGATGATGACCGCAGCCAGCTTCGGGTTAGGGTTTTTGATCTTTACAGGGTATTGCAGCTTTTTCTCATAGACGAACATGATTCAGTTTCCCCCTTTTTCCCACGGCCATGGGTCGTTCAGCCACTTGTAAGTGCCCGGCGTGATGTCCGTTTGCAGCAGCGGGCCGCATTGCTCCTGATACTTTTTCCGCCCCTCCTGACCAAGCCGGATATACGACCAGTACAGCTCCAATGCCTGTTGGTCATCGGCGTGGGTGGTCAGGTACAGACCCAACTCGTCAACGGCAAAATCGAGTGCCATCAGCTCCAGCAGGGGACCGTCCACCTGCGGAAAGCGCGAGCGCAGCTCCTTGTGAAACGGCAGGTCGAGGCCGGGAAACAATGTACCCTGCCGCAGTGCCTCCTGATCATCGTAGCGGACGGGATCGCTGCCCTGCACTGCCACATAGGGAAAGGCCAGCGCACCGCAGGCGGGAAGGCTGCCCGTACCCTCGGCGCAGGCGGGAGTCGCCTCCGTTTTGGCCACCTGTGCCGCCGTAGTTCTCTCCGTATACAAGAGAAGTTCCTCCTTTTGTCGATAGTAGAGCCGCCGCAGGCGGCTCGATACATCCTATGCGATGAGGAGCGAAGCGGTGAAGAATAGAGTTTTCATTTTTCACCGTTTGTGATACAATGGTGCTGCGGCACATATGCTTTCCTGAAACGGGGGAGAGTGAATGAGGGTGATACTGCTGCGAAAAAGCCGGATTTTTACCGCGCTGCTATGTGCCGTGCTGTGCGCGGGAGCTGTTGTATATCCCGAACGCGGCGCAGAGCAGGCCGCAGCGGTCACGGAGCTGCCGCGGCAGCGGGTGGTCATCGTGGATGCGGGACACGGTGGTGCGGACGGCGGCGCAGTGTCGCGAAGCGGCATAGCGGAGAGTGGGCTGAATTTGGCAATCGCCCGCAAATTGGGCGGCGTGCTTGCCTTCTGCGGTCATGCAGTGGTGCTGACGCGGGAGGGAGAGGACGCGCTGTGCGACGATCCCTCCGCTACACTGCGGCAGCAAAAGGTGTCGGACACAAAGAACCGCGTGTCGCTGGTGAACGGTTATTCCGATGCGCGGCTTATCAGCATACACCAGAATAGCATGGTGGGGTATCCGAGCGTTCGCGGCGCACAGTCGTTCCACAACGGGCAGGGGAGTGCGGAGGCGATGGCGCAGAGCATCCAGACCGCGCTGAACGGCGCGGTGAACGAGCGGGAAAAGGACGCAAAGCGTATAGACGACAGCATCTACCTGATGAAGAATGTATTGTGTCCGGCGGTGCTGGTGGAGTGCGGTTTCCTGTCAAACGCGGAGGAGACGGTGCTTTTGCAGGAGGCGGAATATCAACTGCATATCGCCGCTGTTATCGCGGCGGGGTTTGGGGAATATTGTACGAGTGAGGGATGGATATGAGAGCAAAAACGGTGTTTTTCTGCACGGAGTGCGGCAGCGAGAGCCCGAAATGGTCGGGTCGATGCACGGTGTGCGGCGCATGGAACTCCATGGTGGAGCAGGCGGTGGAGCACTCTGCCAAGGATGGCAAGAGCCGCCGTCCCAAAACGCCTGTAAAGGTGTCACGCATTACAGAAATGCAGACGGATGAGGAGATACGCTTTTCCAGCGGCATGGGCGAGCTGGATCGCGTGCTGGGAGGCGGCGCGGTAAAGGGCTCGCTGGTGCTGGTGGGAGGTGCGCCGGGTATCGGCAAATCCACGCTGATGCTTCAGATATGCCAGCAGCTCGGACGCTTCGCCAAGGTGCTGTATGTATCCGGCGAGGAATCCACGCGGCAGCTCAAGCTGCGGGCGGAGCGGCTTCGCGTGGACAGCGAGAATCTGTTCGTTCTGTCCGAAACGCGGCTGGGAGATGTGCTGGAATGCGTCAGCGAGGAGCAGCCGAACATTCTGATCGTGGACTCCATACAGACGCTCTACAACGAGGAGCTGGATTCGCCCGCCGGCGGCATCGGTCAGGTGAAGGACTGCACCATGGCGTTGATGCAGCTTGCCAAGGGGCAGGGCGTGACCGTGTTCGTCATCGGGCATGTCAACAAGGAGGGCTCTATCGCAGGCCCCAAGGTGCTGGAGCACATGGTGGACTGCGTGCTGTACTTCGAGGGCGACCGCCACATGACCTACCGCATTTTGCGGGCAGCGAAAAATCGCTTCGGCGCAACCAACGAGATCGGCGTTTTTGAAATGCTGGACACAGGGCTTCGCGAGGTGGAAAATCCGTCGGAAATGCTGCTCAGCGGCAGACCGGCAGATGCCTCCGGTACCTGCGTCACCTGTGTGATGGAGGGGGCGCGTCCCGTGCTGGCGGAGGTACAGGCTCTGCTCGCGCCGTGCGCCGGAGCGCGGCCGCTGCGCAGCAGCAACGGCTTTGACTACAACCGCGCCGCCATGCTGCTCGCCGTGCTGGAAAAGCGCGGAAACCTGAAGGTCAGCCAGTGCGACGCCTATCTGAATATCATCGGCGGGCTGACGCTGGACGAGCCTGCCGCTGATTTGGCGGCAGTGGTGGCCATTGCGTCCAGCTATCTGGACAAGCCCGTGCCGAGCACGATGGCGGCGGTAGGCGAGGTGGGACTTTCCGGGGAAATACGCAGCATCACGCACATGGAGCAGCGGCTCTCAGAGGTAAAGCGTCTTGGCTTTACACAGTGTATGGTTCCTGCGCACAAGGTCAAGGAGCTGAAAGCCCCTGCGGGTCTGGAGCTGCTGCCGGTGGAGAATATCTCCCGTGCGCTGCGTCTGCTGGCGCAGGGGAAATAGGCAGATAGTGGGCGCAGGGGTGCTTGCTGTCGGGTTGACGCACAGCGTTGTCGCAGGTATCCAGCGTACATTCGCCGCCGCGCTGCCAATAGCAGTTGTCGGTACAGGGGATCATGAAACCACTCCTTTTGGGAGTAGCTTTCCCGGAAGCGGGCGATGTTATGACGGAAACATGAGATATATAAATACCCCCGGCTCAGACGAGCCGGGGGTATTCGTATCCTCATTTTTTCTTCTTGCTGATAGGCTTGCCGTCCATGCCCACAGGCCCCTTGCCGCTGATGGCACGGTAGTGGTTCAGCTTATCCACACGCTTCTGACGCTTGAGCTGCTTCTCCTTTTCCTTTGCCTTCATCGCGGTGGCCTTTTTGTCGGCCTCCTTTTTCCTGCGGTATTCCGCCTTCTGCGGATCCTCATCAAGATCCTTATATTTTTCGGGGTGGCGCGCCCAGTCGATGCGGTAATAGGTCAGCCCGATAACCAGAATACCCATGACGATGATGATGCCGTAAAACAGAAAATCCCAGATCTGCATAAATGCGCCCTCCCTGTACTTTTTATACAGTATACAGGAAATCGTGCGGCAATGCAAGAGGTTTTGCGGCAGGGAAGGGGAGAGACACGAATTTACGGTTGTTTTTTCTGCCCGCAGGGGGTATAATGAGCCCGTCAAAAGACGGTTTCCGAGGGAACGGGAACTGAAAACGGAGGTAAAAAGCAAATGTTTACATCTTTTAAGGAATTGGAAGCCTATGTGCTGGGCTGCGGATTGAAGAAGCGTATCGCACTGGCCAACGCGCACGACGAGCCGGCTCTGTCCGCCGTGGTCAACGCCCGCCGCAAGGGTGTGGTCGAGGGTACGCTGGTGGGCAAGAAGGCGGAGATCATCGCCATGCTGCACGAGATGGGTGAGAGCGAGAACGACTATGAGATCGTGGATTTCGACGGCGAGGAGCTGGAGGCCGCCAAGCTGACGGTGCAGCTGGTGCGCGAGGGTAAGGCGGACATCCCCATGAAAGGCATCCTGCAAACCTCCAACTTCGCCCGCGCCATTCTGAATAAGGAGACGGGGCTGATCCCTGCCAGCGGCAAGCGTCTGGTGAGCCAGTGCGGTATTTTTGAATATGAGGGACGCTTCGTGATGATCACCGATGCCGCCATCAATATCGCCCCCGATGTGGACACGCAGATCGGCATCGTGGAGAATGCGCTGCCTGTCGCCAGCGCGCTGGGTATCGAGTGCCCCAAGGTGGCGGTGCTGTCCGCCGTGGAGAATGTCACCGAGAAGATGCCCTCCACCGTGTCCGCCAAGGCTATTGCCGAACACGGTGTGCCCGGCTGCATTATCTCCGGCCCGCTCGCGTTGGACGGCGCTATCTCCATGGAGTCCGTGAAGCACAAGGCCATCCACGACCCCGTGGCGGGTCAGGCGGACATCCTGCTGGTGCCCTATATCGAGATAGGCAATGTGCTCTATAAGGCTTGCAGTTATATCGCCGGTAAGACCATGGCGAGCACCATCTGCGGCGCGTCCTGCCCGGTGGTCATTACCAGCCGCGCCGACACGCCCGACAGCAAGTATTACTCCATCCTGATGGCCGTCCTGCGCTGCCTGAAGGCGTAACACGGCTGAGACTTCCTGACGATTGAACAAAAAACTCTCCGATGGGACTTGTGTTCCATCGGGGAGTTTTGTATAATGCAGAGGGGAGACGCTTTTGAAGAGATATGTATGATTGAACAAAATAAAAATTTTGTTCAATCGAGTGGAGGGAAAACACCATTTGCAGCTGTGCAAGACGCAGCCTGATCTCTTTGCGCCATGGGCGCAAAGCTATTACGGAGATGTACTATGGACTATCGCTTGGATTCGCCGCAGCTTCTGCTGGACTTTCTCAGCTATCACGAGACCATCAAGGCGCACTCGCGGCGCACTGTGGATGAATACTACCTGGATATGCGGAATTTCTTTCGGTATCTGAAGCAGCAGCGCGAGCCGTCCTTGGCAGACAAGCCGCTCGACGAGATAGACATCCGCGATGTGGACATCGACTTCATTTCCCGCATTACGCTGACGGACATTTACAGCTATATGACATATCTCAGCCGCGATCGTGTGCAGCACCAACATAGTGAAAATTCTAACAAAGGGTTGAGTGCTGCCTCTCGCGCCCGCAAATTGGCGACAATCCGCTCGTTTTTCAACTATATTTGCAATAAACGGCATCTTTTGAAGAATAATCCCTGCAAAGATGTAGACACTCCCAAGCAGATGAAGTCCCTCCCCCGCTATCTGACGCTGAATGAATCCCTCTCCCTGCTGGACGCGGTGGACGGGGTCAACCGCGAGCGCGATTACTGCATCCTGACGCTGTTTCTCAACTGCGGACTGCGTATCTCCGAGCTGATCGGACTGGACATCACGGACATTCACGATGATGCGCTGCGCGTTCTCGGTAAGGGCAGCAAGGTGCGTATCGTGTATCTGAATCAGGCCTGCAAGGACGCGCTGGCGCGGTATATGGCGGTGCGCCGTCCCATCACGGGACGGGACAGAAACGCGCTGTTCCTGTCGGGACAGAACAGGCGTATCAGCCGCTCTATGGTACACGCGCTGGTGAAAAAGCATCTGTCCGCCGCCGGTCTGGACAGCGATAAATACTCCAGCCATAAGCTGCGGCATACCGCCGCCACGCTGATGCTGCAAAACGGCGTGGATGTCAAGGCGGTGCAGGAGGTTCTGGGGCATGAGCATCTGAACACCACCGAAATTTATACGCATATAGACAACGAGGCACTGCGTGTGGCTGCAAAGGCAAATCCCTTGTCACATGTTAAAATGAAAGGGAAAATTGAGAATACGGACCGAAAAAAGCCGGAGGAATGATCCTCCGGCTTTTGTGTCTCTCCCCTCACGACAGATACGCACCCAGTATGTGCAGCACACGACAGGCGGTAAAATCGTAGGTGTTCAGCGGTCGCCAGTCCACATCCGCGCTGTGCGCCGCCACCAGTATTTTCGCGGGATCGCCGTCAGAGCTGGGCTGCACCACCACGGGCGAGTGCTGAAAGGTGTCGCCGCCGTCGAAGGTCAATTGTATCACATCGCCCAATCGGGCGCGGGATAGCTCCTGTGTCTCCTGCGCCACGGGGCCGAGTGACTTCTCCCCGCGCACAAGGAAATTGCGCAGGTATTCCACACCCGTCCAAGACGGCGAGCGGTCGTTCGTGTCGATGTAATACCAGCCGAAGGTCGGCGTGAAGTTCATCACACCGGTGCCTGCGTAGATGCACTGCGAGGCGTAGTTCGTGCAGTCGCCGCCGATCTCCTCAAAGTCGTAGAACGCCGGATTGCGGCTGTAGGCCCAGCGGTGGGCATAGATCACCGCCTCTATGCGGTTATAAGGACGAAAAAACATGCGCCCTCCCCCCTTTTGCCCCATTCTATGCGCTCTCCCCTGCTGCGGTGCATTTTTCCCCGCTTTTACGGAGACGCATGAGGCTTTTCTTACTTTCATTGCCATGCCGGCTGCCGCCGTAATGTCGTTAAAATTAAAATAAGAACCATGCCCAGCGGCATGGTTCTTATTTTTCCTGTAAAAATTTTATGCCTTGCCGGCGCAGCCCAGCACATCCACCAGCTTGTGGCGTACCAGCTCCTTGATGTTGGCGCGGGCGGGCTTGAGATACTCGCGGGGGTCGAACTTGTCGGGGTGCTCGTCCATAAACTGACGGATCGTGCCGGTCATGGCCAGACGCAGGTCGGAATCGATGTTGATCTTGCATACGGACAGGCGGGCAGCCTGACGCAGCTGCTCCTCGGGGACGCCGATGGCGTTGGGCATCTTGCCGCCGTGCTCGTTGACCATCTTTACATACTCCTGCGGCACGGAGGAAGATCCGTGCAGTACGATGGGGAAGCCGGGCAGACGCTTGCTGACCTCCTCCAGCACATCGAAGCGCAGGGGAGGCGGCACCAGAATGCCCTTTTCGTTGACGGTACACTGCTCAGGCTTGAACTTGTACGCGCCGTGGCTCGTGCCGATGGCGATGGCCAGAGAGTCGCAGCCGGTCTTGGACACGAACTCCTCGACCTCCTCGGGACGGGTGTAGGATGCGGCGTGGTCGGCCACCTTCACATCATCCTCGATGCCCGCCAGCGTACCCAACTCGGCCTCTACCACGACGCCGTGGTCGTGGGCGTACTCCACCACCTTGCGGGTGATCTCGATATTCTCGGCGAAGGGCTTGGAGGATGCATCGATCATCACGGAGGTGAAGCCGCCGTCGATGCAGCTCTTGCAGGTCTCGAAATCGGGGCCGTGGTCAAGGTGCAGCACGATGGGGATGTCGGGGCAGCAGAGGACGGCGGCCTCCACCAGCTTCACCAGATAGGTGTGGTTGGCATAGGCGCGAGCACCCTTGCTGACCTGCAGGATGACAGGAGCACGCTCCTCCTGACACGCCTCGGTGATGCCCTGCACGATCTCCATGTTGTTGACATTGAACGCGCCGATGGCGTAACCGCCGGCATAGGCCTTTTCAAACATTTCCTTGGAAGTTACCAGTGCCATGTCAAAGTCTCCTTTATAAAAAATTGTAAATTTCCCGCCTGTTGTATGGAATGTTCCTATTGTATCATATTTTTTCCTTTTTGCAAGCACAAAGTGTTTACAACCGCTATTCTACATGGTAGAATACCCAAAGTGAAACACCTAAATTCCATTTATGGAGGTAAAAGAATATGAAAGAACTACGCGGCGCATGTATTATCGGTCAATCCGGCGGCCCCACTTCCGTTATCAACGCCAGTGCCTACGGTGTTATCGACACGGCACTGAAGTCCCCTGCCATCACGCAGGTGCTGGGTGCGGAGCACGGCATCATGGGTGTGCTGAATGACCGCCTGTTCGACATGGGTCTGGAGGATCCCGAGGAGCTTCGTCTGCTGAAGTACACGCCCTCCTCCGCCCTCGGTTCCTGCCGCTACAAGATCGCCGATCCCGCCGTGGACGACACGGACTACAAGCGCATCCTTGAGGTGTTCAAGAAGCATGATGTGCGCTATTTCTTCTATAACGGCGGCAACGACTCCATGGATACCTGCAACAAGATCAGCCAGTATATGCAGTCCGTCGGCTACGACTGCCGCGTGATGGGTGTTCCCAAGACCATCGACAATGACCTGTTCGGCACCGACCACTGCCCCGGCTACGCCTCCGCCGCCAAGTATATTGCCACCTCCATCATGGAGGTCTATCAGGACGCCCATGTTTACGACAAGGGCATGATCGTTGTGGTGGAGATCATGGGCCGCCACGCCGGTTGGCTGACCGCCGCCTCCGCTCTGGCCGGCGAGTACGGCGCGGGTCCCGATCTGATCTATCTGCCGGAAACCGACTTCGATATGACTAAGTTCATCGAGGATGTCAAGAGGGTCTATTCCGCCAACGGCAACTGCATTGTTGCCGTGTCCGAGGGTATCCACTACGCGAACGGCGACTTCGTCTCCGAGGCGAAGGTGGCAGCCAACGACGGCTTCGGTCATGCGCAGCTGGGCGGTCTGGCGGCTATTCTGGCGCAGGTGCTGAAGACGGAGACGGGAGCCAAGGTACGCGGCATCGAGCTGAATCTGCTGCAACGCTGCGCGGCGCATCTGGCCAGCGAGACCGACATTGAGGAATCCTACATGGCCGGTAAAGCGGCGGTTGAGAACGCGGTCAACGGCATTAACGGCCGCATGATCGGCTTCGAGCGCGGCGTACAGGACGGCAAGTACGCCTGCCGCACCAAGCTGATTCCCCTGACGGAGGTTGCCAATGTGGAGAAGAAGATCCCCCGCGAGTGGATCAATGCCGAGGGCAACGGCGTGAACCACCAGTTCATCGAGTACGCGCTGCCGCTGATTCAGGGCGAGCCCGATCTGCCCAAGCAGGATTCCCTCCCCCGCTTTGCCAAGCTGAAGAAGATCATCGCGAAATAAGGATAAAGCGTTATTTAACAAAGGCTGGAAAGTGAAAATACTTTCCGGCCCTTGTTATGCTTATTTGCAGTTTTTCTGATAGATGGCGCACAGTCCTTCCATCAGCAGGTACTTATCGTACACCACATGGTTGCGGCAGTAGCGCGCAATAACAGGCGCATTGGAGCCGGTGGCAACGATGCTCGGCTCTGCGCCGTTCAGCGTCTCACGAATGCGGTCGATCACGCCGTCCAGCATACCGGCCGTGCCGTAAACGATGCCGCTGCGCATACATTCCTCGGTGTTTTTGCCGATGAGCTGCTTGGGGTGCTCCAAGGAAATGTTGGGGAGCTGCGCCGTGTGATGGGATAGCGCATCCAGCGACAGGCGCACACCGGGGAACATCAGCCCACCCTCATAGGTGCGCTTTTCAGAGATGTAGGAGATGATGGTGGCCGTGCCCATGTCGATCATAATGATGGGCACGGGGTACTTTTCCAGCGCGGCCACGGCGGTGGCCACGATGTCCGCGCCGAGCTGCTGGCTGTTGAATTCCATCCGGATATTCAGGCCGGTCTTGATGCCCGCACCGACCACCATAGGCGGCTTGCCCAGCAAGCGGGTCAGAGCCTTCTCCATCATGAAATTCATGGGCGGCACTACGCTGGACAATATCGCGCCGCCAACCTCGCGGAGGTCGCAGTCATACAGCGTGAACAGATTCATCAGGTCGATGCTGATCTGATCCGCCGTCTTGCGGCTGTCGGTGTCCAGAGACGCCAAAAAGCGCAGCTCTCGCTGACGGTCAAACAGTCCCACGGAAATGTTAGAGTTGCCAATATCGATCGCCAAAAGCATATATCCGCCCTCCCTGCCTCTATTTTTATCTATCATACCACGGCGCGGGCGGCTTGGCAAGGGCGCGGGCAAGAAATATCCCCCGGTCGTGCCGAGGGATATTTCCAAAAAACACATTATTTCGATTCGATGAAGGCGTCCGCCTCGTCCACGGTGTGCATGTGCTCCAGCATACGCACCACCATGTTGCTGTAGCCCCATTCGTTGTCATACCATGCGATGAGCTTAACAAAATCCTGATCGAGCTGGATGCCCGCCGTCTCGTCAAAGATGCAGGGGCAGGGATTGCCGATCAGGTCGGTGGACACCACCTGATCGCGGGTGTAGCCGATGATACCCTTCATGTAGGTTTCGGAGGCGTGCTTAATCTCGTAGCAAATGTCGGCATAGGATGCGGTCTTGCTCAGACGCGCCGTCAGATCCACCACGGAGACATCCGCCGTGGGGACGCGGAACGCCATGCCGGTCATCTTGCCCTTGAGGGAGGGTATCACGCGCCCCACTGCCTTGGCCGCGCCGGTGGAGGTGGGTATAATATTGTTCAGGATGGAACGCCCCGTGCGCCAGTCGCTCCCGCCGCGGGAGTCCACAGCCTTCTGCTTGGCGGTGGAGGCGTGGATGGTGGACATGAGGGATTGCTCGATGCCGAACTCCTTATGGATGACATACGCCAGCGGAGCAAGGCAGTTAGTGGTGCAGCTTGCGTTGGACACCACGCGCATATCGCTGCGGTAGTCGTCGCTGTTTACGCCGAACACGAAGGTCGGCGTGGCATCATCCTTGGCGGGAGCGGTGAGAATGACCTTCCTCGCACCGCCCTTGAAGTGACGGGAGGCCTTGTCCGTGGTGTTGTTCGCACCCGTGGATTCAATGATGTACTCCGCGCCACAGTCCGCCCAGTTGATCATGGCCGCATCGGACTCGCTGTACACCTTGATTTTTCGCCCGTTGACCACCAAATCACCTCCGGCGTGCTCCACGATGCCGGGAAAATTGCGAAAAACGGAGTCGTATTTCAGCAGATAGACCATGTAATCGACATCCGCCTTGCGCAGATTGATACCGCATACCTCAAAACGCTCCGGGTCGTCCGCCAGTATGCGCAGCACCACCCGCCCGATACGGCCAAAGCCGTTGATACCGATCTTGATTCCCATGTGCTCGTCCTTCCCTTAAATCCCCGCCCATGGCGGTTGTATTTGTTCCAAATACAATTATAACAGGTATAAATCATTTGTCACTATAAAAATAAAAAATAATGGACAATTATTCAATTTTTATGCGCCTATTTCTGCTGAAAAGTTCAAAAAGCAGAACTATCCGCACTGAATGTTCCATACATTTGAAACCTTGAATATGTACCGATTCATCCAAAATAAAACATATTTTGCTTAAATTCAGCGGCAAAGCGGCAGTCCGGAAAATGCCGGACTGCCGCCTATGGAGGAAACCATCGGTGTCACAGGATGATGCAGATCAGTCCGCCGCCGCCCTCGTTGATAATGCGCTCCAACGCCTGCCGCAGCTTGGCTTGCGCATCGGCAGGCATACGCTTCAGCTTGGCCTGCAAGTCCTCGCCCACGATCTCGTGAAAGCTTCTGCCGAAAATATTGGACTGCCACAGCTTGCCGGTGTTCCCCTCAAATTCCTGCAAAAGATAGTTCACCATGTCCTCGGACTGCTTTTCATTGCCCACGATGGGCGACACGGTCGTTTCGATATCCGCACGGATCAGGTGAATCGATGGGGCACTGGCGCGCATACGCACACCGTAGCGTCCCCCCTGCCGCACGATTTCAGGATCCTCCAGATTCAGCTCCTCCACGCCGGGCATCACGATGCCATAGCCCGTCTCTCTGGCGGATTGCAGGGCGGGAGCGATCTTGTCGTATTCGCGCTTGGCCTCTGCCAGCTCGCCGATGAGCTGCATCAGATCGCCGTCGTCGTCCACATGCAGGCCGCTGCGCTGGCTCAGCGTATCGAAGAACAGCTTTCGCGGCAGGCATATCTCCACCTGCGCCACCCCACTGCCGAGGTCGATGGCTCCGACAGACGCGCTCTCGACATTTTCTCCCTGCGCAAGCGAGGCAAGGCAGGGCTGTAGGGCGCATATCCGCATCAATTGCCCTGCCGCGGTTCCGATCTCCTGATACAGGCCACTGCGGACGGGGTGGTCACCCGGTAGGGCATCCACCCACGGCGGCAGGAATACATCCAGCTCCTGAAGTGGGAACTGATACAGCAGGTCGCGCAGAATGTCGCCGATGTCCTCCTCTGTCAGCGTCAGGCAATTGACGCAGCGGCAGCCTACGCCGTACCGCTCGCGCACCTCCTCCGCCGCAGCCAAGGCGTGGGGACTGTCCGGCTGGGCGGAATTGAGCAGCACCAGAAACGGCTTGCCTATGTCCTGAAGCTCCCGTATGACCCGCTCCTCCGCCTCGCGATAGTCCTCCTGCGGGATGTCCGTCACCGTGCCGTCGGTCGTCACCACGATGCCCACCGTGGCGTGGTCGGTGATGACCTTGCGCGTGCCGAGCTCCGCCGCCTCGGTCATGGGTATCTCGTGGTCGAACCACGGTGTCATCACCATACGCGGAGCCAGATCCTCAAACTGGCCGACGGCGGAGTCCACCATGTACCCCACGCAGTCCACCAGACGCACGGAGAAGGTTGCACCCTCGTCCAGCTCGATCTGCACGGCCTCCTCGGGGACAAATTTCGGCTCCGCCGTCATAATCGTCCGTCCAGAGCCGCTCTGCGGCAATTCGTCCTGTGCCCTGTCGCGGCGGTACATATTGTCGATATGCGGCAGCACCAGCG
This sequence comes from Bacteroidaceae bacterium, assembly GCA_963613145.1. Taxonomy (GTDB): domain Bacteria; phylum Bacillota; class Clostridia; order Oscillospirales; family Oscillospiraceae; genus Vescimonas. The sequence continues at coordinate 12,600 of CAVDXW010000037.1, forward strand.
TCTCCATGAACCGCTTGACGAAGGTGGACTTGCCCGTGCGCACGGGACCCACCACACCGATGTATACACTGCCGCCCGTGCGCTGCGCCATATCCTGATAAATGGATGTCGTCTCCTTCATAATGCCTTCCTCCGAATCCTGTCTGTTGGCCTATATCTATGCACCCCGTGCGTGGTTTAGAAGTCTATACAGCCTGCCCATGCTTCGGTTAAATCCTCAAATTTATGTGCAAACAGACAGGGCAAACGCCCTGTCTGTTTTATCGTGTCATAGCTGCGACAGCCTCGTCCTCCGTGGAAGCAAAGTACACATCGCACCCTTTATTGCTCTCATACATAAAATCCAGCAGTGGTTTGCTGGTGTAATGGGAGAAATCGCCGTAAACGGCAATGCGTCCACCGTAGTTGATGAGCTTTTGCAGCACCTCTCCGGCCAGACCGCTGCTGAGGATGAAAAATTCCTCCGCAACCAATTTCTTGGGTACCACGAGACTTTTTGTTCCCGTCTCCGCAAGGACATTCATCAGCAATTCCAGCGCAGATTGTGCATCGGTGATGACCTTTTCTGTCCCGCGTATGGCGGCACACGCTTTGCCGTTGTGCTCAATTCGTTCTATTATCATTGTATCACTCCTCTGTAACCTATAATTTGCCGCAACACAACACATTTTTCATCTTTTGTCTGAAATTTATAAGCAAAAGGCGGCCATTAGGCCGCCTTTGTATGTCCATATCCTCAGTCCTGCTGCCAGTTATGCCACACATTCTGGACATCCTCGTTGTCGTCCAGCATGTCCAGCAGCTTGGTCATGCTGCGCACATCGTCCTCGCCCGCCATGGTGATGTAGTTCTGCGGCACCATCTCGATCTCCGCGCTTTCGAAGGTGTAGCCCTTTTCCTCCAGCACCTTGACTACATCGTTGAAGCTGTCGGGGTCGGTGGTGATCTCGAACACAGGCCCGTCCGCCTGCATATCCTCCGCACCGGCATCCAGCGCGTCCATCATCACGGTATCCTCGTCCAGCTCGCCTTCCTCGTTGTCGATGACGATGACACCCTTGCGGTCGAACGACCAGCTCACACAGCCCTGCGCACCCATGCCCTTGCCGAATTTATCAAAATAGTGGCGGATCTCCGGCGCGGTGCGCTGGCGATTGTCGGTAAGAGCCTCCACAATAACGGCCACACCGCACGGACCGTAGCCCTCATAGGTGACGGACTCGTAGTTGTCGGTGTTGCCGGAGCCGAGTGCCTTGTCGATCGTGCGCTTGATGTTATCGTTGGGCATATTAGCGGCCTTGGCCTTGGCAATAACGGTTGCCAGACGGGAGTTATTGTTGGGGTCGCCGCTGCCGCCCTGCTTGACCGCCACGATGATCTCCTTGGCGATCTTGGTAAACGCGGCACTGCGCTTTGCATCGGCAGCACCCTTCGTCTTTTGAATATTGTGCCATTTGGAATGTCCTGACATGGTTTACTTCTCCTTTGTACAGTATTGGATGATCTCGCGGCTGTGCGAGGTCGAACATAAAACATCGACCGAGGGAAACGCTCTGTGCAGCCGACCCCGCAGTGTGGAGCAAACCACATTCTCTGTGGGGAAATGCCCTGCATCGATAAGGTTCAGCCCCTCCGTATCCAGAAAGTCGTTGTATCTGAGGTCGGAGGTCACAAAGGTATCGCAGCCTGCTGCGATGGCCTGCGCGATATAGCAGCCGCAGGCACCGCCGCCAACCGCCACGCGGCGGACAGGGCGCAGCGCGTCCACATAGCGAAGACCGTTGCATCCTAAAGATTCTATCACAAAATGGGTGAACTCCACAAGGGGTATTTCGCATTTTAATGTGCCGACACGCCCGATTTTTTCCTCTGTCAGCGCGGTGAGCTCGGAAAGTCCCAGCTTTTGCGCCAAAATGTCGTTGACGCCGCCCTCCGCCGCGTCCAAATTGGTGTGCATACAGATCGCCGCGATGCCGTGGCGGATGAGCTGCGTCAGCACTCTCCCCTGCCGGTCGTCGGTGCGGACAGTCTGCACCTGATGCCACGCGCAGTTCATCAGCGGGTGGTGCGACACGATGAGCTGACAGTCCCTTTCGATGGCCTCGGCCACCACCTGCGGCGTAATGTCCAGCGACACCAGAACGCGCTCCACAGCGGCATCGGGGTCGCCCACCAGCAGCCCTACATTGTCCCAGCTCTCCGCCAGCTCGCGGGGAGCCCATGTATACAGAAAGCTCTCTATTTCGCGTACCGTCGTCATAGGCTGCTCCTCTCTTCCTCAAGCTGCTGTGCCAAACGCTCCAACGCCTCGGCGCGGTGCAGTGCGTCCTCTCTACCGCTGCATCGCAGACCCTCGGCGGCGCGGCGCAGCTTTTTTTCGTGCTGGGCGAGATAGTCGCCGTACAGCGGGTCGCTGCGCAGCAGCACGCCTGTCAGAGCCTCTGCCTCCGTCAGCTCCGCGCACACACCGCCCGTCACGCACAGCACGGGGTAGAGATAATTCTTGTCCCACACCAGCCGTTCCTCTGTAAAGCAATACCCGTTTACAGCCAGCCAACGGCGCAGTTCGGTGGCCTTTGTCATGGGCTGAAGAAGCAGCGTATGCGCTCCGTCTCCCGTCCACGGGGCTGCCGACAAAATGGAGATTATCGTCTCCCCGCCCATGCCGGCAATGACCACCGTGTCGGCCTCCTGCGGTGCGATGCCGTCAAGCCCGTCACACAGGCGGAAGTCGATACCCGTCACGCCGCTTTCCTGCGCAGTGCGCCGCGCATGGGCAAGCGGCTCCGCGCCAATGTCGGACGCGATAGCACTTTGAATGCGGCCGCTTTGCAGCAGCCATACGGGGAGATAGCCGTGGTCGGTGCCGACATCCGCCAGACGTCTTCCCAAGGGAACCATCTCCGCCAGCAATCGCAGGCGCGGTTGTAGTTGCAGTTGCTTCTCCATACTCCTCCACACAAACGGCCACGCATACGCTTGCGTATGCGTGGCGATTGCCTTACATCACTCGGCGATGGGCTTGTTGGCCTCCTCGTTCACCACCTCCAGCAGCTTGTCCACATCGATGCCATGCACGGCGCAGGCCTCCTCCACCGTCTCGCCGCGGGAGGACGGGCAGCCGAGGCAATGCATACCGATGGACAGGAAAATGGGTGCGGTCTGGGGCGCAACATCCAGAATATCACCGATAATGGTGTCTTTCGTGATCTCGATCATGTTGAGAAACCTCCAAAATTGAATTGTACTGATAGTATATCCCAAAAAGGCAAAAGTTTCAACAGAATTTTTTGCGGCGCGGGATATATGAAACCGCCCTCCGATATTTCGGAAGGCGGTCTTTCTATCTACTTAACAGTGTGCAGTCAGCAGATCAGCCGTTCTCACGCATCTTGGCGAAGCAGTCGCTGCAGTACACAGGACGATCGCTCTTGGGCTCGAAGGGCACCTTGGCCTCGCCGCCGCAGGCAGCGCAGACAGCGGTGAAGTACTCGCGGGGACCGCGGGCGGCGTTCTTACGGGCATCGCGGCAGGACTTGCAACGCTGGGGCTCGTTCTGGAAGCCGCGCTCAGCGTAAAACTCCTGCTCACCGGCAGTGAAAACGAACTCGTTGCCGCACTCTTTGCACACTAAGGTCTTGTCTTCGTACA
>CAVDXW010000038.1:0-15545 GCA_963613145.1 Bacteroidaceae bacterium
TTCGCTAAGAATCGCACGGCTGGCCGGCGAGGACGCTCGTGCAGCGCAGCCGCCGCCGGCGTATGAAAAAGAGCACCCAAGGGTGCTCCTCTGTGCGGTGGGATGCGCTTACTTCGGCGATTGCGCAGTGCTGCCGTCAAAGGGCTGCTCGAGGCAGGACAGGTCGCGCAGGCATTTACGAAAGTCGTGACAGAAGGCCGCGTACTCGTAGCCGGTGCAGATGCGCTCGTCCATGACGATGCCCAGCGGCATCATCTTTCTGTGCAGGTCGCCGCTCATATAGTCGGGCACGGGCTTGCCCATGCAGACAAAGACGCTGGTTGTGCCGAATTCATAGCAGTGGTGGTGGATATAGCTGGTTTTGATGGATGCGAGATTGGTGATGAACATGCTGGTGTGGAACGGGCTGAGGTCAATAATCCTTCGGGGCAGCAGTCCGTGTTTATCCAGATGGTACGCCAGCCAGACAACGAATTTGGGCAGGCCGGGTACGGAGAACATCAGCTTGGCGAATTTGTCGGTGCTGTTCTTCTGCTCCGTTTGGCTGTTGGCCTCGATGGCGTCGGTGATCTTCCGCTGGATGGTGAATATGCTGTCGCTTGGCTCCAGATATATTTTGAGCGTTGTCTCGTCGGGCGAGCCGTCCGCCCGCTTCTTCAGGATGACGAAGGACACGCAGAAGTGGTTGCGCTCGTACAGGTGGCTGTTGACCACGAACCAGTTCAGCTTGGGGTTCGTTTGGTACGCCTTGTAGTAGGCGGCGATGATGACCGCCATGTGGTTGATGCGGACACCCTCGCGGCGTTTTTCGCGGATGTAGGCCTTGATAGCCTCCTCGTCGATATTCTCGGTAATGGTGTTCCATGCATCGTACCGCTTGGGCATGATGTACGGGATGGCCGCCACGATGGGCGGCAGATCCTTTACGCGCTTTCCGTCAGGACGCATGTGCAGTTCCTCGATTCTGTCTGTATTAGCTCCATCATACCGCATATCCGCCGCAATTGCAAGACAATGTGCTTTTATTCCGTTTTTATGGGCGGAAGGTACATTTTTTTCTTTACCTTTTCCGCCGCTGTTGCTATAATAGAACATCATTAAAATTAACGTGGGATGAAAGTTTCTTTTATCCAGCGCGGAGAAGGGAGGTCTCGCCGTGAAATACCGCAAGTGGCACATCGCGCCGGAAAATCCGGAGGCGCAGGCGCGTCTGCGTGCGGCGGGCTATCCCTATCTCGTGTCCGCGGTGCTCTCCGCCCGCGGCGTGACGACGCCGGAGCAGGCGGCCTCCTTCCTTGAGCGGGAGGACGGGCTGACGCTCAGCCCCCTCCTGATGAAGGACATGGACAGAGCCGTGGAGCGTATCCGGCAGGCTCTTGCCGCCGGGGAGCGGATTGCCGTGTTCGGCGACTACGATGTGGACGGCATTACCGCCACCTGCATTTTGGTGGACTATCTCAAGGGGCGCGGTGCGGATGTGGTACACTATATTCCGCGCCGCATCGAGGACGGCTACGGCCTGAGCTGCGAGGCGATACACGGCCTGCACGAGCAGGGAGTGCGCCTGCTGGTGACGGTGGACTGCGGCATCACCGGCGCGGAGGAGGTGGACTACGCCAACTCCATCGGGCTGGATGTGGTCATCACCGACCACCACGAGTGCCGCGAGGTGCTGCCCAACGCAGTGGCGGTGGTCGATCCGCACAGGGCGGACTGCGCGTATCCGTTCAAGCACCTGGCGGGCTGCGGCGTGGCACTGAAGCTGGTGCTGGCACTGGGCGGAGCCGACCGCGAGGCGGCTCTGTTCGCACGCTACTGCACGCTGGCCGCCATCGGCACGGTGGCGGATGTGATGCAGATGTCCGGCGAAAACCGCACCATCGTGTCGCAGGGTCTGGCCGCGCTGGAGCGGTCAGACTTCATCGGCCTGCACGCGCTGCTGCGCGAGGCGGGACTGAGCGGACGGGAGGTATCCTCCGTACAGATCGGCTTTGTGCTTGCGCCGCGCATCAACGCCGCAGGGCGCATGGGCGCGGCGGACAAGGCGGCGGAGCTGCTGCTGTGCAGCGACCCCGTCGAGGCGGAGCGCATGGCAAAGGAGCTGTGCGAGCTCAACCGCGAGCGGCAGAATGTGGAGCAGGAGATATACACGCAGGCGGAGGAGATGATAGGCCGTCTGCCCGACCGCGAGCGCAGCGCGCTGGTGCTGGAATCCGGCCGCTGGCATCAGGGCGTGGTGGGCATCGTGGCCAGCCGCCTTTCCGAGAAATATTCGCGCCCGAGCTTTATGATACACCTGAACGGCAGCACGGGTAAGGGGAGCTGCCGCAGCTGGGGCGGCTTTAATCTGTTCGCCGCGCTGGAGAGCTGCAAGGACCTGCTGCTGGGCTTCGGCGGGCACGAGCTGGCGGCGGGCTTTACCATTGACCGTGACAATATTCCCGCCTTCCGCGACAGGATGAACGAGTACGCCCGCGACTACTGCAGCGGCCATCAGCCGGAGCCGGCGTTGGAGGTGGACGCGGCCATCGCCTGCCCTGCGGAGGTGACGCTGGACGAGCTGGAGGCTCTGTCCGTGCTGGAGCCCTACGGCAGCGGCAATGCCCGCCCGCTGTTCTGCCTGCTGGGAGCCACACTGCTGCGCACCCAGAATGTCGGGCAAAACCGCCACTTAAAGCTGCGGCTCGGCAAGGGCTGCGCACAGTTTGACGGGATTTTCTTCTCCACCGTGGCCGAGCGGTGTGGCTGCGCCGTGGGCGACCGCGTGGACGCGGCGTTCTACTTGCAGATCAACGAATTTCGCGGCAGCCGCACCGTGCAGCTGCAAATGGTGGATATGCGCCCCTCGCTGTGTGCCAGCGGGCGGGAGCAGGAGGCACTTACCCTTGTGCAGCGGTGCACTGCGGGGGACGAACTGCCGCCCCGTGAGGCCCGCCGTGCCCTGCCCACGAGGGAGCAGTTCGCCGCCGCGTGGCGGTTTCTGGAGCGCAGCGTGCCGGAGGACGGCCTGACGGCCGACCGACTGCCGCTGCTGCGGCACATGGCAGCGGCGATCGGCGGTGCCGAGCCGTTTCTGCGTGCGGCGGTGTGTGCCGCCGTGTTCGGAGAGGTGGAGCTGCTGGAATGGCGGCGCGAGGGCGACAGCGTTGCCCTGCATCTGTGCCGCGGCAAGCGCGTGTCGCTGGACGAATCGCCGATGATGGCGGCACTGAGACATGACGGAGAGAGGGGAGGCGGTACGCTGTGACACCGCAGGAGATGTACGACAAACTGGTCGAAACGGTCAGGGAATATAACCCGTCGGCGGGCTTTGAGCAGATACGCGCCGCCTATGAGTACGCCGCTGCGCACCACGCGGGACAGAACCGCAAGGACGGCTCGCCGTTCGTGACGCACCCGCTGGCGGTGGCGCAGATCGTGGCGGAGGAGCTGCATTTGGATACGGAGTCCATTGTGGCCTCGCTGCTGCACGACACCATCGAGGACACTACCGCCACCCATGAGGAGCTGGCCAAGCTGTTCTCCCCCACCGTGGCCGATCTGGTGGAGGGTGTGAGCAAGCTGACCCGTGTGCAGTATACCTCCAAGGAGGAGGAGCAGATGGAGAATCTGCGCAAGATGCTCATGGCAATGGCCAAGGACATCCGCGTGATCCTCATTAAAATATCCGACCGGCTGCACAACATGCGCACGATGGAGTACCAGACGCCGGAAAAGCAGAAGCAGAAATCGTTTGAAACGATGGAGATATACGCCCCTATCGCCCACCGTCTCGGTATGCAGAAGATGAAGTGGGAGCTGGAGGATCTCTCGCTGAAATACCTCGACCCCGTGGGCTACCGCGAGATCACCGAGGCACTGGACGACAAGGCGGCGGAGTACGACGGCTTTATGTCCGCCGTCCACGACCGCATCGTCACGCGATTGAAGGAGGAGGGCATCGAGGCCACGGTCTACGGGCGCATGAAGCACCCCTACTCCATCTACCGCAAGATATACACACAGGATAAGCGGCTGGAGGATGTGTTCGACCTGTTCGCCTTCCGCGTCATCGTGGACACGGTGGCGGACTGCTACAATGTACTGGGCATTATCCACGACCTGTTCAAGCCTATTCTGGGGCGGTTCAAGGACTATATCGGCACGCCCAAGCCCAATATGTACCAGAGCTTGCACACCACGGTGGTGGGCGAGAGTGCCATCCCCTTTGAGGTGCAGATACGCACGAAGAAGATGCACGAGGTCGCGGAGTACGGCATTGCCGCGCACTGGAAGTACAAGCAGAACGGACAGGGCGCGGGAGACGAGCACAGCTATGAGTGGGTGCGCCGCCTGCTGGAGAATCAGGAGGACGCGGACGCGGAGGACTTCATCCACTCGCTCAAGGTGGATATGTTCGCAGACGAGGTATTCGTGTTCACCCCCAACGGCGATGTCATCAATCTGCCGGCGGGCGCGACACCGATAGACTTCGCCTACACCATCCACTCCGCCATCGGCAATCACATGGTGGGAGCAAAGGCCAATGGGCGCATCGTGCAGTTCGACTACCGGCTGCACAACGGCGACATAGTGGAGGTAATGACAAGCAAGTCCGCCCACGGCCCCAGCCGCGACTGGGTGAAGATCGCCCGTTCCAGCAACGCCCGCAGCAAGATACGCCAGTGGTTCAAGAAGGAGAAGCGCGACGAGAATATCGTCAACGGGCGGCAGAGCTTTGAGGCGGAGCTCAAGCGCACCGGCGTGACACTCAAGGAGCTGACGAACGAGGAAAACCTGCCCGCCGTGCTGAAAAAGCTGTGCTACAACAGTCTGGACGACATGTACGCCGCCATCGGCTACGGCGGCGTCTCCACGCTGAAGGTGATTGGGCGGCTGCGCGAGGAGATCCAGCGCATCCTCCACCGCCACCAGACGGAGCGGCAGGCGGAGGTGCCCGTGGCCGACCAGCCGCAGGTCATGCGTCCTGCCGTGCCGCAGCGCGCCAAGAGCGAGCAGGGCATCGTGGTGGAGGGACTGACCAACTGCCTTGTAAAGTTCTCCAAGTGCTGCACCCCCGTGCCGGGGGACGACATTGTGGGCTTCATCACACGCGGGTACGGCATCTCCGTTCACCGCGCAGACTGCCCCAACGCCGACCCCGCCCGCCGCAAGGCAAGCGAGGCGGGGCGGTGGATCAAGGTATCCTGGGGCAGCGACACCAGAGAAAACTACCGCACGACTCTGGAGATCACCGCCAAGGACCGCATCAACTTCATCATGGACGTGTCCACGGTGCTGTCCAGCACCAAGACCCACGTTTCTTCCATGAACGCCCGCAGCACGCCGGACGGCTTCGCCCTGCTGTCGCTGGATATTGATGTCCACGACGGGGAACAATTGCAGACCGTCATGCGGAGGCTGGAGCAGATATCGGGCGTGATGCGTGTCACACGACCCGCCGGATGAGAAAAAGTGATTACAAATAGTATAAAGGAGGCAAAATTATGCGCGCTGTATTGACCCGTGTGAAACATGCCGGCGTGTCCGTGGACGGAAAGGTCATCGGACAGATCGGTGAAGGCTTTCTCGTTTTGCTGGGCGTGACCCATGAGGATACCGAGGCACAGGCAGAAAAGCTGGCAGACAAGCTGACAGGACTGCGTATATTCGAGGACGAAAACGAGAAGCTGAGCCGCAGCCTGACGGATGTGGGCGGCGAGCTGCTGATCGTGTCGCAGTTCACGCTGTACGCCAACTGCAAGAAAGGCCGCCGCCCCGATTTTCTGGCGGCGGCGCGGCCGGAGGTCGCCATCCCGCTGTATGAAAAATTCGTGGCACTGTGCCGCGAGAAGGGCTTCCACACGGAGACGGGCGAGTTCGGCGCATATATGCAGGTGGACAGCCTGAATGACGGCCCGCTGACCATCATTCTGGATACCGATACCCTGTAAGGAGGACACCATGACCATCACGACACTGCAAGTGGGCCCCATCATGACCAACTGCTACCTGCTGTGCGACGAGAGCGCGAAGGTCTGCGCCCTCATCGACCCCGGCGATGACGCGCCGCAGCTGGAAAAGCTGGTGGCGCAGAGCGGCTGCACACTGCGATATATCCTGCTGACGCACGGCCACTTTGACCACACCTCCGCCGTGCGTTCTCTGCTGGAAAAGCACCCGGGCACCCCTGTCTATATCCACGAAAGGGACAGCGTGGACGGCAGAGGCGGCGAGCTGCTGTTCACCCGCGTGGACGCGGCGCACCAGCGGTATTATAAGGAGGGCGACACCCTGCCGCTGGGCGGGCTCACCCTGCGCGTTATGGAGACGCCGGGGCACTCCGAGGGTTCGGTCTGCCTGCTGCTGGACAGGGAGCGCGTTATCTTCGCCGGTGACACGCTGTTCCGCTGCTCGTGCGGACGGTGCGACTTCCCCGGTGGGGACTATCGCAGAATGCTTGTATCGCTGGCGCGGCTGGCTGCGCTGAAGGGCGACTGGCGGGTGCTGCCCGGCCACGACCGCGAGACGACGCTGGACTACGAACGCCGCGTCAACCCCTACATGCGGCAGGGAACGGCACAATGAGACTGTACTTTCGCGGTCATGACGACCGCTACGCCATCGAGCAGAGTCTGCTGGCGTTTTTCCCCGACGAACGCCCCGTCTATGACGGCGAGGACGGGGACAGCCACGCAGCGGTGACGCTCCGCGTGGGAAAAGCCTACGCCGTCGGCATCACGGAGCTGACACACGGCGGCGGAAGGGCGCGGGGCGAAGCCCGCGTGTATACGGCGGGCGTTTCCGATGCGTATGAGCGGGAACGCCTGTATCAGCGTGCGCTGAAGCTGTCCTTCTTCCGCGCCGCGCAGCACCTGACGGGGGTCACGCCCTCGTGGGGTGCGCTGACGGGCATCCGCCCGGCCAAGCTGGTGCGGAATATGCTGGAAGCGGGCAGCACGCCCGCACAGGCCGAGCGCATACTGCGGGACACCTACTGTGTCTCCCCTGCGCGGCGGCGGCTGGCGATGGAGAGCGCACAGGCAGGACTGCGGGCGAAGGAGGCTCTTTGCTCCAACGACATCTCGCTCTACATCGGCATTCCGTTCTGCCCCACGCGCTGCGCGTATTGCAGCTTCGTCTCCGCCTCGGTGGAGAAGTCCTTCAAGCTGATGGAGCCGTATCTCGCGGCTCTGACGGCGGAGGTGGAGGCGGCGGGACGCATGGTGCGCGAGGAGGGACTGCGCATTAAGTCGTTTTACATGGGCGGCGGTACGCCCACCACGCTGTCAGCGCGGCAGATGGACGCACTGCTGACGGCGGTGGAGCGGAGCTTCGACCTGTCGGACTGCACGGAATACTGCATCGAGGCGGGGCGACCCGACACCATCGACCGCGAGAAGCTTCAGGTATTGCTCGACCATGGGGCGGATCGCATCAGCGTCAACCCCCAATCCCTCGAATCACAGGTGCTGGAGGCCATCGGCCGCCGCCACTCCCCGCAGGACATAGAGCGGGCGATGGAGCTGGCGGTGTCCATGGGCTTTCCGCATGTGAATATGGATCTTATCGCCGGACTGCCCGCCGACACGCCGGAGGGCTTCCGGCGGACGCTGGACAAATGCCTGACCTTCGGTGCGGACAACATCACCGTCCACACGCTCAGCCTGAAAAAGGGCAGCCGCATTCTGCTGGAGGGAGTGCCCATACCGACGGCGGAGGAGGTGGCGGCCATGCTGGACTACGCCGACCCGACGCTGCGCGGAAAGGGCTTTGTCCCCTACTACCTGTACCGGCAGAAATATATGTCCGGCAGCTTTGAAAATGTAGGCTGGTGCATATCCGGCGCGGAGGGGCTGTATAATATCTACATCATGGAGGAGCTGCACAGCATCCTCTCCCTCGGTGCAGGCGGCTCCACCAAGATGGTGGACGCGGCGCACAACCGCATCGAGCGGGTGTTCCACCCCAAATTCCCGCAGGAGTATATCGACAGGCCGGAGAAGATAGCGGAGAATCTGGAGACATTCCGCCGCTTCCACGAGAGCATGAAATAAATCACCGAGGAGGGCGGTCATGGCGCGGACACGGCAGAACTTCATGGGCGGCGCGGCGATATTGACGGGTGCCGTGGCGGCGACGAAGCTGCTGGGAGCCCTGTACAAGATCCCGCTGGGCAACCTGCTGGGCAGGGAGGGCATGGCGCACTTCTATGTCGCCTATAACATTTACAGCCTGCTGCTGATGCTCTCCACGGCGGGACTGCCCCCTGCGCTGAGCCGCATGGTGTCCCGCGCCGCCGCCGAGCGGCGGTACGGCACGGTGCGCCGCTGCCTGCGCCTTGCGCTTGCGCTGCTGGCAGGCATGGGACTTTTGTGCAGTGCGGTGATGTGCCTGCTGCCGCAGACGCTGGCGGGTATGCTGCGTGACAGCAATGCCGCGCCCGCGCTTCTGGCACTCGGCCCTGCGGTGCTGCCCGTGTGCCTGTCCGCCGCCCTGCGTGGCTATTCGCAGGGCTTGGGCGACATGGTGCCCACGGCGGCAGGGCAGGTGGCGGAGTCCTGCGGCAAGCTGTGTGTCGGTCTGGGACTGTGCCTTGTGCTACTGCACCGCGGCGCGGATACCCCCCTCTGCGCGGCGGGAGCCATCGGCGGCGTAACTGCGGGTGCTGTGCTGGGGCTGTGCGTCACGGCACTGCTGCTGGCGAAGCGCACGACGCTGCCGCCGCTGCGGGAAACGCCGGTGCCGTGCGGGAGCCTCCTGCGCGAGCTGCTGGGCACGGGCGTACCCATCACCCTCGGCGCGGCGAGCACGAGCCTTATCACACTGCTCGACCAGACGCTCGTGACAACGACGCTGCACGACACGCTGGGCTACAGCGCAGCGGAAACCGCCGCGCTGTACGGCGAGTACACCTTCGGCATGACGCTGTTTTTGCTGCCGCCGTCCTTTATCTATCCGCTGACCGTCAGCCTGATGCCTGCGGTCTCCGCCGCCCTGACGCGGCACGACCGTGTCTCGGCGGGACGGGCGGCGGGCGCGGCACTGAAGCTGACGGTGCTGGCGGCACTGCCCGCAGGGGTGGGACTGTCCGTGCTGGCAAGGCCGATACTCCTGCTGTTGTATCCGGCCGTGCCGGAGGCGGCGGAGGCCGCTGCGTATCACCTGACATTTTTGGGGATCGCCTGCGTGTTCGTATGTCTGATGGTGGCGACAAGCGGCGTTTTGCAGGCCTACGGCCATCCGCTGCTGCCGGTGGGTACGCTGCTGTGCGGCGGTGCGCTGAAGATTGTCACCAACTATCTGATGGTGGGAGACCCGTCCGTGGGCATACGCGGCGCGGCGGTGAGCACGCTGTACTGCTATGCACTGATCGCGGTGCTGAATCTGATCGCCATCGCACGGCTGGTGCCGGAGCGTCCGGGGTATATCGCGCTGCTGACCAAGCCGCTGCTTCTGACGGCGGTGATGGCGTTGGCGGCGAAGTCCGTCTACGGTCTCTGCTGCCGTGCTCTGTCCGAGCGGTGGGCGGTGCTGCCCGCCGTAGCAGCGGCGGCGGCGGTGTACGCACTGCTGGCTCTGGCCACCGGCGCGGTGACGCGGCAGGACATCCTTGCCCTGCCCAAGGGGGAAAAGCTGGCCGAGCGGCTGCATCTGCGGTAAAGAACGCGGGCTGCGGCCAACTTTTTTCGCTGCACAAAGGAAAACCTCTTGCAATAGGAGTGTAAGTATGGTAAATTTTACAAGGAAGCCGCACTACGGCTATGACGACCTGCTGGAAATTATCCGTCTGCTGCGTTCGCCGGACGGCTGTCCGTGGGACAGGGTGCAGACGCATATGAGCATCCGCCGCGGTATGCTGGAGGAAGCTTACGAGGCGGCGGAGGCCATCGACACGGGCGACACCGCGCTGCTGCGCGAGGAGCTGGGCGATGTGCTGATGCAGGTGGTGTTCCACGCGGATATCGAAAAGGACGCGGGACGCTTCACCATGGACGATGTGTGCGACGGCGTAGTGAAAAAGCTCCTCTACCGCCACCCCCATGTGTTCGGAGACGGACGGGCGGAGACGGCGGAGGCCGTGCTTGTCAACTGGGACAAGCTGAAGCGGCAGGAAAAGGGGCAGAAGACCACCGCCGACGCGCTGGACGCCGTGGCGCGTAGTCTGCCCGCAACATGGCGGGCGGAGAAGCTGCAAAAAAAGGCTGCGGACGCGGGCTTTGACTGGCACGATGTCTCCGGCGCACTGGACAAGCTGGACGAGGAGACGGCCGAGCTGCGCCGCGCCGTGGAGGACGGTACGAATACGGAGGAGGAGCTGGGCGATGTCCTGTTCGCCGCCGTGAAGGTCGGCCGCTTCTGCGGTCACGACTCCGAGAAAGCCCTCCACGCGGCCTGCGAGAAATTCATCCGCCGCTTCCGCGCCATGGAGCAGTCCGCCGCCGCAGAGGGGCGCGAGCTGTCTGCACTGACGCTTGAAGAGATGACCGCCCTGTGGAACGGGGCAAAGGAATGTTCTTAATGCGATGGAAAGATCGTTTTAGGATAGCCGCCCCATGCGGCGATACCAATGAAAAATTCTTTTGGAGGAAATAACATGAACAAGACTGAACTTATCGCTGCCGTTGCCGAAAAGACCGGCCTGTCCAAGAAGGACTCTGACGCTGCCGTCAACGCCGTTCTGAACACCATTACCGAGACGCTGAAGGCCGATGAGAAGATCCAGCTCGTGGGCTTTGGCTCCTTTGAAACCAAGAAGCGTGCCGCCCGCACCGGCCTGAATCCCCGCACCAAGGAGACCGTCGAGATTCCCGCCTCCAAGGTGCCCGCTTTTAAGGCAGGCAAGGCTCTCAAGGATGCCGTCGCGGAGTAAATAGAACGATACAAAGGAGGCCGGTGTGTCGATGCACCGGCCTTTCTTACAGGAGAAGTACCATGCGTTTGGACAAATATCTCAAGGTCTCCCGCCTGATCAAACGCCGCACCGTGGCGAACGAGGCGTGTGACGCGGAGCGCGTCACCGTCAACGGCCGTGTACAGCGAGCGTCCTACGATGTAAAGGCGGGTGATGTGATCTCCATCCGCTTCGGCGCGAGAACGCTGACGGTGGAGGTGCTGTCCGTCACGGAGAGCGTGGGCAAGGACGCGGCGGCGTTGATGTATCGGGAAGTATAAGGCATAACGGAACAAGCCCCCTCATACGATGGAAAAAACCGTATGAGGGGGAATTTTTATGCCTATGGCGTATGACATGACCGGCGGGGCGGAGGCGCACCGCCTGACACTGGACGGGAGGGAACGGCTCACCGTCTCCGGCGTAGAGGATGTGGAGCGGTTCGACGACCAGTGCATCGTGCTGCGCACCGGTGCGGGAGCACTGGTGGTCAGCGGCGAGGGACTGCACATCGGCAAGCTGAGTCTGGACGGCGGCGAGCTCCATGTGGACGGGCGCATCGATGCCCTTACCTATGAGGACGCGCCGGAGAGCCGCGGCGGTGGGCTGTTCGGTCGGCTGTTCGGCTGAGGTGGGCACGGAAGTCTCCGCCCAGCTGGAGGGCTGGGTGACGGCGGCGGCACTGGGCGCGGCGGCTGCGGCGGTGTATGACCTGCTGCGTACGGTGCGCCTGCGGCGGCGAAAAAGCAGGAGGCTCACCCACGCGCTGGACGCGCTTTTTCTGCTGGCGGTGTCTCCCGCCCTGCTGTGGTACACTCTGCGGATGGGGCAGGGCGAGCTGCGGCTCGTCATGCTCTGCGCCATGCTCGTGGGCGTGATGGTGTATCTGTGGGTGTTGTCGCCGCTGGTGCTGCCGCTGTGGGATTTCTGGCTGGGCGCGGCGGCGGCCACGGTGCGGCTTTTGTGCCGCCCCGCACTGTGGCTGGCGGCTGCGGCGAAAAAAATTGCCCGCGCCGCGAAAAAAGCCTTTATTTTCTGCCGGAAGTGCGCTATGATAAGGAAAAGCCGCGCAGAAAAGGAGGCGATCGATTGTGGCGAAAAAAGCCGGGCCGAAGCGCAGGGGCAACACCGCAGTGCTGCTGGTCATCGCCGCGCTGGTGGTGTTTCTGGGCATCGAGCTGATACGGGTGAACACCCGCCTCAGTGAGGCGAGGCAGCAGGAGACCGCCCTGACCCGCCAGCTTCAGCAGCAGGCGCAGGAGAATGCGGCACTGGAGTCCGACCTCGCACGGAAGGACGATGAGGATTTCATCAAGGATCTCGCACGCGACCAGCTCGGCCTTGCCGAGGAGGGCGAGCGCATATTCTACGATGTCAACGACTGAAAACACCGCCATCGGCGGTGTTTTTCGTAGGGGGGGGATGCTATGCTGGTTTATATCGCGAAAGGCCGGAAAACGGGGCTCTCTCGCATGACGGTAGAGGGGTTGGAGATGCGGCGGCTGGAGGTGGGGCGGGGCTTCCTGGCGCGAAGGCGGGCACTACGCCTGCTGGAGGGGCTGTATGAGCGCGGCGTGCGGCGGTGCATCTGCGCGGACGGCGGATTGTGCGCCCTCACCTGCGCTGCGGGGATCACGCCGTTTTCCGTGCTGCCGCTGCGCCTCGCTTTGCTGAATGATCTGCTGACGCTGCTGTGTCCGACAGGTCTGGAGAACGGCTGCGCCGCGCTGCACTGCGGGCGAAACGGCGAGGACGCGGCATGGGCGGTGCTGCCCGTGCTGGCGGCGCGGGCGCGGTATGTGCGCGTGGAGGCAAGCCACGCGGAGCTGCTGGAGCGGGAGCTGCTCTACCGCTGGGGTATCGCCGCAGGGTCGGCAGGGCGGTGCGCGGCGGTGACGGTGCTGTGCGGGGACGACCCGCCGATGCCGGAGGGCGGCGCGGCGCTGTGGCTGACGGCGGACTGCGCGGTGCGGCAGACGCTCATCTGGACGGCGCGGCGGGCATCGGAAGTGCCCGTAGCGGTGACGGAGCCTCTCGCCGCCGCGCTGGTGGCGGAGGGGAAATGGCAGGTATCGGAAATCCATATCACATCCTTGCTTGACAGACAGGGTGAAAATGGCTATAATGCACCATGACATATTGTTTATATCCCGCAGGAGGGCTTCTCCCGCGGATAGAAAGGGAAGTGCAGCATGGCTAAGGAATTCAAAATGAGTCAGGCTCGCTATGACGAGCTGAAGCAGGAGCTGGATTACAGCAAGACCACCCGCGCCGACGAGGTGGCGGAGCTCATTAAGGAGGCACGCGGCTTCGGCGACCTGAGCGAGAACAGCGAATATGACGAGGCGAAGAACGAGCAGGGCAAGCTCTACTCCCGCATCGCCGAGCTGGAGGACATCCTGCTCCACGCTGTGATCGTGGACGAGTCCGAGACGGACTCCGACAAAATCTCCATCGGCTGCACCGTTATCGTGACAAATCTGGACACGCGAAAGCAGCTGCCCGCCTATAAGATCGTCGGCTCTCAGGAGGCCGATGTGATGAGCCGCGCCATCAGTGAGGACTCCCCCTTTGGCAAGGCACTGATGGGGTGCAAGGCGGGCGAGGAAGTGACCGTGGAGGCACCCAAGGGTGTGATCCACTACCGTATTGACACCATCGAACGATAACAACCGCCGTCTGGCGGCACGGATAGACGAAGGAGGCTGCATTATGGCAGACGAGACAAACCGCAACACGACAGAACAGCAGTCCCAGCAGGATCTGGGCGAGCTGCTGCGCATTCGCCGCGAAAAGCTGAAGGCATTGCAGGACGAGGGACGCGATCCCTTCACCATTACAAAATTCAATGTCACGCACCACACGCAGGACATCAAGGACAACTTTGATGCCATGGAGGGGCAGAGCGTCTCTGTGGCCGGCCGCCTGATGAGCAAGCGCGGCATGGGCAAGGTATCCTTCTGCGACTTGCAGGACAAGTCGGGACGGATGCAGATCTACGCCCGCAAGGACGAGATGGACGAGGACAGCTACAACCGCTTCAAGAAGTACGACATCGGCGACATTGTGGGCGTCAAGGGAGAGGTGTTCCGCACCCAGCGCGGCGAAATGTCCGTCCGCGCCCACGAGATCACGCTGCTGAGCAAGTCCCTGCGCCCCCTGCCGGAGAAGTTCCACGGCCTGACCGACAAGGAGATACGCTATCGCCAGCGGTATGTTGACCTTATCATGAACCCCGAGAGCAAACGGAATTTCGAGATACGCAGTCAGTTCGTGGCGTTCCTGCGCCGCTATCTGGACGGCTTGGGCTTCATGGAGGTCGAAACGCCCGTGCTCAGCCCCATCGCCGGCGGCGCGAACGCCCGCCCGTTCATCACACACCACAACGCGCAGGATATCGACATGTATATGCGCATCGCCACCGAGCTGCACCTCAAGCGGCTCATCGTGGGCGGTTTGGAGCGCGTGTATGAGGTAGGACGCATCTTCCGCAACGAGGGAATGGACACCAAGCACAACCCCGAATTCACCACCTGCGAGCTGTATCAGGCGTACACCAATCTGGACGGTATGATGGACATTTTGGAGGGCATCCTCACCGGCGCGGCGAAGGAAATCCTCGGCAGCTACCATGTGCAGTGGCTGGGGCACGACATCGACCTGACCCCCTCGTGGCAGCGCGTGACCATGGCGGACGCGGTGAAAAGGGTCACGGGTGCGGACTTCATGGCCTGCATCGGCGATGCCGACAAGGGCGTGGAGCTGGCCGGAAGCGTGGGCGTGGACATGGACGGCGTGCCCCACACATGGGGCAACGCACTGTATGAGACCTTTGACCAGAAGGTCGAGGAGACGCTGGTGCAGCCGACCTTCATCACCATGTACCCCGTGGAGGTCAGCCCGCTGGCCAAGCGCAGTCCCACGCAGCCCGAGCTGACGGAGCGGTATGAGATGTTCATCTGCGGCTGCGAGATGGGCAATGCCTTCAGCGAGCTGAACGACCCCATCGACCAGTACGAGCGGTTCAAGGCGCAGGCCGAGAAGCGCGCCAACGGCGATGAGGAGGCCGACATGATGGACGAGGACTTTGTGATGGCACTGGAGTACGGTATGCCGCCCACGGGCGGACTGGGCTTCGGCATCGACCGCTGCGCCATGATGCTCTGCGGCACGGATTCGATACGGGATGTGATACTGTTCCCGACAATGAAGCCGCTGGACAAGTAAATCTCTATAACTGTCTGCACCTGAAGCTATCGGAGCTTGTCGGCGGGATTTACACCAATTCTTACGCCAATTTAAGCCGAACTTACGCCAAAAATGCGATTGAAATTCTGCGACGGCAGATAAGTTAAGATAGCTTCCGACAATTTCATACTACTCAAGCCCGCTGATTTCGGTCAGCGGGCTTTTTCTGTTTTCAGCACCTACTACATCCGTGTGATGTTAGTAGGTGTTTTTTTGTTTCGGAGAGGCGGTCAAAGAAATTTTGAAAAAATCAAAAGTTTTTTCGTTCAAATCGAAAAAAAGTTCCCAATTGGTTAGTGAGGGCAAAAACCTCGTGAACCTTGAAAACAGAATACACATTCAACAGGTACATTCCTGATCGGGGGCGAAAGCCCCAGCCGGATGAAGGTGCGCCACGAACTTCCTGCCCGTAAGGGTTATCACG
>CAVDXW010000039.1:0-15158 GCA_963613145.1 Bacteroidaceae bacterium
ACCAGTGACCTCCTGCGTGTGAAGCAGGCGCTCTAACCAGCTGAGCTAAGCCTCCGAATTGTCGGCGACCCTCGGGGTGCCGACATGGTGACCCGTACGGGAATCGAACCCATGTTACAGCCGTGAAAGGGCCGTGTCTTAACCTCTTGACCAACGGGCCGTCCTTCGAGGGATATATCGGAGAGACGCGGGTGCGTCTCTCCGATATGGTAGCGGCGACTGGATTTGAACCGGTGACACTGCGGGTATGAACCGCATGCTCTAGCCAACTGAGCTACGCCGCCATGTCATCCTCGACAGGCACGAATTACTATACCATATACCCACGCCTTTTGTCAACATATTTTTTGCAAAACCGCAAGGAAAAATGCTGAACCGTAGAACCGTCCTCCCGCCGCAGTTATCACTTCCCTTTTCCCGAAAAGTGTGGTATACTGACATGAATTGCGCGACAAGGAGGCAGGGAGCATGAGACGCATAGTTTCGCTGGGTCTGGCGGCGGTGCTGGCACTGACGATGACCGCCTGCGCCCGCAGAGCGGAGCCCGACGACGACCGGCTACGGGTGGTGTGTACCCTGTTCCCCTACTACGACTTTGTGCGGCAGATCGGCGGGGATGATGTGAACGCCACGCTGCTGGTGCCCGCCGGACGGGAGACGCACAGCTTTGAGCCGACGCCGCTGGATGTGATCGCCGTCAGCGAAGCGGAGGTATTCATCTACAACGGCGGCGAGAGCGAGCAGTGGGTGGAGGACATACTGGACGCGGCGGGGGAGGACATCCCCTACCGCCTCGCCATGATGGAGCAGGTAGACACCCGCGCCGAGGAGTTTTCCGAGGGGATGCAGGGTGGCCACGACCACGACAGCGATGACGGCCATCTGCACGACGGACACGAGGAGGAGATAGAGTACGATGAGCACATCTGGACCTCGCCCGTGAACGCCATGACGCTCTGCCGTGCCGTCTGCGACACGCTGTGTACTGCCGACCCCGCCCATGCCGATGGCTATCGGGCGCGGCTGGAGAGCTACCTGACGGAGCTGCAAGCTCTGGACGACACCTTCCGCGAGATCGTCTCGAACGGTACGCGGCGGCTTGTCGTGTTCGGCGACCGCTTCCCACTGCTGTACTTCTGCCGAGAGTACGGGCTGGACTACCGTGCGGCGTTCCACGGCTGCGCGGGAGACACGGAGCCGTCACTGGCCACGCTGAAATACCTCATCGACTTGGTGGACGAGCAGGGGATACCCGTGGTGTACACCATAGAATTGAGCAGTCAGAAGGTGGCAAACGCCATCGCCGAGACCACCGGTGCGCAGGTGCGGACATTCCACTCCTGCCAGACGGTGAGCCGCACGGAGCTTGACGGCGGCGCGACCTATATCAGTCTGATGACCGCCAACGCAGCGGTGCTGAGGGAGGGACTGTCCTGATGGAGCGGGAGAAGAAAATACTGCTGGACTGCCGCGATGTGACCCTTGGCTACGAGGGAAAGCCCGTGTGGGAGCACCTGAACTTTCAGGTACGCGGCGGTGACTATGTGTGCATCGTGGGCGAGAACGGCAGCGGCAAATCCACGCTGGTCAAAAGCCTGCTGGGGCTGCTGCGCCCCATGGCGGGCGAGATCGCCCGCGCCCCGTCCCTGCGCTCCGGGGCGATCGGCTATCTGCCGCAGCAGACACAGGCGCAGAAGGACTTTCCCGCCACGGTGACGGAGGTCGTGCGCAGCGGCTTCCTCAGCGGAAAGGGACTGCGCTTTTTCTACACCCCACAGGAGAAGTCACAGGCGTTGATGAACATGGGCAAGCTGGGCGTGCTGGAGCTGAAGGATCGCTGCTATCGCGAGCTGTCCGGCGGCCAGCAGCAGCGGGTGCTGCTGGCGCGGGCTCTGTGCGCCGCGGGCGAGCTGCTGATCCTCGACGAACCCGTGACGGGGCTTGATCCGGCGGCGGCACAGGAGCTGTACCGCACGCTGGAATACCTCAACAGGAGCGAGGGCATCGCCATCGTGACGGTGACGCACGACATGCCCAACGCCCTGCGCTACGCCGACTGCATTCTCCATGCAGGGCACGGCAGGTGGTTCTGCGGCACGGCGGCAGAGTATCTCGCTTCGCCATGGGGCAAGCGGTTCGGAGGTGACGGCGTATGAGTCTGCTTTGGGAGATGTTCACCTACCCGTTTATCCTGCGGGCGTTCGTGGTGGGTATACTGGTGGCACTGTGCGCCGCCCTGCTGGGTGTGCCGCTGGTGCTGAAACGCTACTCCATGATCGGCGACGGGCTGAGCCATGTGTCCTTCGGCGCGCTGAGCATCGCGCTGGCCTGCGGCTGGGCTCCGCTGCCCGTGTCCATCCCTGTGGTGGTGCTGGCCGCGCTGGGACTGCTGCGCATGACGGAGAAAAGCCGCATGGGGGCGGATGCCGCCATTGCCGTGGTCAGCGCGTCGGCACTCGCGGTCGGCGTGGTCGTCACCAGCCTGACCACGGGCATGACGACCGATGTGGACAGCTTCATGTTCGGCTCCATCCTCGCCATGGACAGTGCCGATGTGACGCTCAGCGTGGTGCTGTGCGCGGCGGTGCTGGTGCTGTATGTACTGTTTTACCACCGCCTGTTCGCCATCACCTTTGACGAGAGCTTTTCCCGCGCCACCGGCGTGCGGGTGGGGCTGTACAACACCATTCTCTCCGTGCTGACGGCACTGACCATCGTGCTGGGTATGCGGATGATGGGAGCCATGCTCATCTCCAGCCTTGTCATATTCCCCGCGCTGAGTGCCATGAATCTCCTGCGCAGCTTTCGCGGCGTGGTGGTGTGCGCAGCGGTGCTGAGCGTGGTGTGCTTCTGCGTGGGGCTGACGGAATCCTACCTGTGGAGTACCCCCGTGGGAGCCACAGTAGTGCTGGTGAATCTGGCGGCGTTTCTGCTCTCACGCGGCATCATGCGGATAAAAAAAGCGGCGTGAGCTTACCCCGCCGCAAGGCTGCCCACCGCAACAGGGGGCAGCTTTTTCATGCTGCGCCATTTTCACCCGCACAGCAGCGGCTTGCCGTCCAGCGCGGCGCAGACGAGCCGGTCGCCCTCGTATTGCAGCTTCATGGAGAAAAACGGCGTATTTTCCTCGCGGATCAGCCGCAGGAACAGCTTATCTCCCTCCCACTGCGGCAGCGCGGCCAGTGCGTCCTTGTGCAGCCACTCCAGCACACCCTCGTCGCACTCGCGCACCTCACCCGTCCAGCCCGTGGCGGTGAACAGGTGCATATACTCGCCCTCCCACTCGTCGGACACAAAGGTGATAACGCCGCGATAGCGATAGTCCGTGAGCGTCAGCCCCGTCTCCTCCAGCGTTTCACGGCAGATGCACTCCTCCGGACTCTCGCCCTCCTCGCACTTGCCGCCCACGCCGATCCACTTGTCGTGGTTCAGGTCATTTTGCTTTTTCACGCGGTGCAGCATCAGGTATTCGCCCTTTTCGTTCTCGATATAGCACAGGGTGGTGTTTTTCATTGTGCCGCCTCCTATTTACACTTTCTGCCGGATAGTATATAATGTTTCCGTTATCAATGCAAGCCAATGTGCAGGAGGGATCGTATGTCCGACATCAAGCCCGGCCGCTACCGGCACTTCAAGGGAAACGAATATGAGGTCATCGGCACCGCCCGACACTCCGAAACGCTGGAGGAGCTGGTGGTCTACCGCGCCCTGTACGGCGATGGGGAGCTGTGGGTGCGCCCCGCCGCCATGTGGGACGAGATAGTGGAGCGCGACGGCTATCGCGGAGCGCGCTTCATCGCGGAGGACGCGTGATGGCGGACTACACCGTGCTCCGCTCCCGCCGCAGAACGATGGCACTTGAGGTCACGCGCACGGGCACTGCGCTGGTGCGCGCACCGCTGTGCGCCTCCGATGCGGACATAGCACGGTTTGTGGACAGCCACCGGCAGTGGCTGCAAAAGCACCTCGCGGCGCGGCAGGCGTATCTTGCCGCCCGCCCTGAGCCGTCCGCGGAGCAGACGGCGGCGTGGCGGCGTCAGGCCGGGGAGCTGTTGCCGCCGATGGTCGCGCAGTGGGCGCGGCGCATGGGCGTGCAGCCCGCCGGTATCACCGTCACCGCCGCCCGCACCCGCTTCGGCAGCTGTTCCGGGAAGAACCGTCTCAGCTTTTCCCTGTACCTGATGGACTACCCCACGGCGGCAATAGAATATGTGGTGGTGCATGAGCTGGCGCACATCCGCCACCACGACCACTCCCCTGCCTTTTATCGGGAGGTGGAGACATATCTCCCCGACTGGCGGGCTCGCCGCGCACTGCTGCGCCGCTGAGCCGGGAATGAGAGTAAAAAACAACATTGAGGCGAACAAATGAAACGGAGCAGCGGTATTTTAATGGCGGTATCCTCCCTGCCCTCGCACTACGGTATCGGTACACTGGGCGGGGCAGCGTATGCTTTTGCCGATTTTCTGAAAAGTGCGGGGCAGTCCTATTGGCAGATGCTCCCGCTCGGTCCCACCGGCTACGGTGACTCGCCGTACCAGAGCTTTTCCACCTACGCGGGCAATCCGTACTACATCGATTTGGAGATGCTCACGGAGGACGGCCTGCTGGAAAGGGCAGAGTGCGAATCCTGCGACTGGGGCGGCGACCCGCGCCATGTGGACTACGGGAAAATTTACGAGAGCCGCTTCAACCTGCTACGCAGGGCATACGAGCGCGGCTGGACGCGGGACGCGGCGGCAGTGGCCGCATTCGTTCGCGAAAATGAGCGTTGGCTGCCCGACTACGCGCTGTACATGGCGTGTAAGCGGCATTTCGGCATGAGGCCGTGGACACAGTGGCCGGACAAAGATCTCCGCCTGCGCAGAAGCGAGACGGTGCTGGGAAAGTACCGCACACTGCTGCGCGAGGAGATAGACTTCTTCACCTATCTGCAATTTCTGTTCTTCCGCCAGTGGGAGAAGCTGCGCACCTATGTCCATGCGCAGGGGCTGCGCATCATCGGCGACCTGCCCATCTATGTGTCGCTGGATTCCGCCGATGTGTGGGCAGAGCCGCAGTTTTTCCGGCTGGACAAGGAGCTTGTGCCCAAGGCCGTGGCGGGCGTACCGCCGGACTACTTTACCGAAGACGGCCAGCTGTGGGGCAACCCCCTGTACGACTGGGATGCCATACGGCGCGACGGCTTTGGCTGGTGGATACGCCGCATTGACGGCGCGGGCAAGCTGTACGATGTGATACGCATCGACCATTTTCGCGGCCTTGCCGCCTATTGGGAGGTTCCCTACGGAGCGGTCACCGCGAAAAACGGCAGATGGGTCACGGGTCCGGGGATGGAGCTCGTCGAGCGGCTGAACGGCTGGTTCCCGCAGCTGCGCTTCATCGCCGAGGATCTCGGCTATCTCACGCCGGAGGTGACGACGCTGCTGCGCGACTCCGGCTGGCCGGGGATGCGGGTGCTGGCGTTCGCCTTCGACTCCCGCGAGGCCGACAGCTATCTGCCCCACAGCTATACGGAGCACTGCGTGTGCTACACGGGTACGCACGACAACAGCCCGCTTGCCCTGTGGCGGCAGGAGGCAAAGGCGGAGACCATTGCCTACGCACAGGAGTATTTTGCCCTGACCGAGCAGGAGGGCTTCCGCTGGGGTGTTATCCGCGGCGGCATGTCCAGCGTGGCGGAGCTGTTCGTGGCGCAGATGCAGGACTATCTGGGGCTGGACGCGGGCAGCCGCATGAACACGCCCGGCACACAGAGCGGCAACTGGCAGTGGCGGCTGCTGCCCGATGAGCTAACGGACACACTGAGCGAAAAAATACGCCGCATGACGGAGCTATACGGCCGCCGATCCTGACGGATTCGCCCTTGATGGTGTCGCCCCTGCCGGACACGGTCGCATTTGCGGGGACAGTGAAAGAAGCCGCCCACCGGCAGCAAAAAGAGAACGGCTCGCGCCGTTCTCTTTTTGCTGTCGCAGTTTGAATTTCGCTCAGAACTTTTTCTTTCCGACCCAGGCCATGCCGGTGACGGACAGGATGGCACTCGCCGCGTAAATGCCCACGCCCGCGTCAAAGGTATTCGCGGAGTTGACCTTGGCAGCGGTGGTCGTGTCGGCCGTCTTGCTGGCGAGCACCGCACTGTAGTGGCGGTTGCCGGAGCTGCTGCTCTGCACGGTCTCAACCACTTGGAAGGTGGAGAAGTGGTTGGTCGTCCAGCTCAAAACGCCGTCCGCATAGCTGCTGGGCATTTTTGTTTTTGCATTCGTCGCTTCGTCCACATAGTACACCGCAACGGTTCCGTTCGTGCTCTTCTCATAAGGCACGGACACAGTGATTTCGCCGTTTGTATCGGCAGTGCTCTTATCAAACACATTTTCATTGCCCACCGTAGCGGTCAGCTTATATTCCGCCTTGACATCGCTTGCGGTATTTTGGACTTCCTTGCTTTCAGCCGAAGTATTGGCCACGGCCAGCTCCAGAGACTGTCCATTTTCGACATTCTGGGTCAACGCTTTTATTGCGGTGCTATCAATCGACAATGTGGCTACATCGGTCTTTACCTCTACAGTTTTGACAGACCCATTCTCCACCGCAGTTTCCAACTTGCCTGTATTCTCTTCAGAGATGCTGACCTTGATCTCTGTCGGAGCGGTACCGTTGATAGCTTCAGTGTTGCCAAAGTCCATCGTCAAGGTCTTATCTACCGCTTCTGCAGTATCTACACTGTTTACAGTAGCGGTGGCTGTCACTTTACCGTTTTCATTGTTGGTTTTAACCGTTGTCTCCGCAGCTGTGCCTTTTTGGGTATATTCTCGGCTTATCTCAACATATTTACCGTCAACATACTTCCATGTAGACTTTTCAACGCCTTTTTCTACTTCATTAGCATCCTTTATCGTCTTTGTTGAGGTAGTCGAGCCATCCTCATTCTCAACTTCCACTGTGTTCCAAATCTCAAAGAGATTCTTTTCGTCCTCTACACCTGTATATATTTTTTTGTCAATGGTACTCCCGGTTTTTTTCCCATCATCATTTAGGTTGTAGGTGCATTTCTCTACCCATGTTTCTGTTACGTTGTCTTCTATGTCATACACGATCGTTGTACATTCGTAGCCATTCTTCGCGTATATGATAATTATTTTGTCTTTCGCTTTCCAATTTCCGTAAGCATCATAATAAGTTGTTGTTTGCTCATATCCTTTTTCGGTTTCTCTATATTCACTCCATCTTTTCTCAACGATGGCTTTACCGTCCGTTTCAGTCTCGTCACTGCACTGCACATCTTCTTTGTATGTGTATTCATGATAGATTACTCTGACGATATTACCATTTGAATCTTTTTCCGTAATTACTTGACTCTTGGGCTGGTTCGTCTCTTTAGCCTCTGTGTCGTCAAGGAACTTTTTATCATACTGGTACATTGTTACACTTTTATAAGTACCATCCGTAGATTCTTCCGTCTCCGTCACGGTTACGGTATTTCCATTAACGACGAGCACGCTTGTCCATCTGGTTTTTTCATTGAACATTAATGTGGTAAACTCTCGTCCAATCAGCTCAACATTCCGCCCAGTTACGGTGTAGGTCTCGGTGTGCACACCTGAATTTAACTGGCCATTCTCGCCGGACTGGCTGCGTATAGTCAAAGTACCATCTTTAATTGAAGTCACGGTCTGGTATGTTTTTCCATTTTCGTCTGTATAGGTCTGTGTTACCGCATTTCCATCCACTTTGGTTTCCCAAGAGGTAAATATCGTTTTGTCATCTTTATATTCCGTTTGTGTCCGGCTCACTTCGGAGAAAAGACCTTTACCGTAATTGATGGCTACCATTGTCTCCTCGAATATTGTTTTCCCACTTCCGTCTGTTTGGACTGTCTTTATGGTTGCCTTTTCCTTTCCCGCCACAACCTTAGCACCATTCCAGAAGCCAATATTGTCTTCTACAAACTGTATGTCGTTCTTATCCTCAGGAATATAGTCGTTAAAATTTGTTGTATAATCTCCGCAGACAGCGCAGGTATAACTTGGGATAGTATTGCTTTCATCAATGCCGTCGGGAACAGGCGTGTGTCCATTTGTACACTGTCTTAAACTCGCGTCCGATGCATAGGTGATGGTTGTCACAGTTTTTTCTGTCAACTCACCGTCTTTGTACTCCCAATATTCTTCATGTGTTGGGCTTTCATAATCGTCTACCGTCTCAACCGTACCCGTTCCGCTGAATTTTTCAGTCAAAGCTTTAAGCTGTGTCATGTTAACCCAAAGTGTTTTTTCATTCAGGTCTACAGTTATATTTTCAGGAATGGTTCCATTCCAGTCGTCTATACTACAATTGTATAGTAGTTTGACGGTCGGATTCACGACAGTATTCTCGTCTGCATAGGCAAATGCAGCAATCAGATTGCCGAAATACTTGGTGACCTTCTCGTCCTTCACTGTTCCTGTAACAGACGCTACCGCATCCGTCTCCTCTACTTCCTCGCCTATTATTGGCTGCGTGTCACCTCCGCCGTCCAAGTCCGCCCACGCGGTCGGCACCAGCGTCAGCGCAAGCACAAACGCCAGCAGTATACTTGTGATTTTCTTCATGCGTTCTTCTCCTTTGTTGAAATTTTGTAGGTGTGATCGTTTCAACTCCGTTGAAACGCCATACGGGCGGTACCGCCCGTACCCGTATGGATATGCCCTATTTTAGTACATATTTTGTGGATTGTCACGCATTGTTTGGGAAATCATCCCGTTTTCCATGTTATGACCAACTCCCGTCTCAAATTTTGTTATTTTTGACAAGCACCTGTCCGCTATACGAACGCCCTCACCGCAGTGCCTCGATGACCTCCGCGTACTTGTCGATGTCCGATGCGCCGTTCCATGTCATGAAGCCGCCGGTGCAGCCCGCGTCACGCAGGGCGCGCACCTCGTCCGCCAGCTCCTCCGCGCCGTAGTGGTTGTACGGCTCGCGGATGGCGTTGTAGCACTGTATCCATGTGCGCACGGCGGCGGGAGAGAGCGTTTCGCTCTGCCGCGCCATGGCACTCTCGCCGAAGCTATGCACGGTGGTGTACGGATGCTCCCACGGCTTGTAGTCGCCCTGCGCGCTGTAATGGTCGGGATAGGGCATCCCCGAGATCGCGTCCACCACGGAGCTGATAGCCGGCCAGTACTGCCCACAGGCGGTGACATAGGCGTTGGCGCACTCGCCGAACACATCGCCCGAGACATAATACCCCGCCTCGTGCAGCCGCTGCGCTGCGTAAATCAGAAACCGCTGGACGGCCTGTGCCTTGCTCTCGCCGTAGGTGTTCTTGTAGTCGATCGTCCCCGCCTTTTCGTACTTATACGCCCCATCGGGGAAGCGGATGTAGTCGAACTGTATCTCGTTGCACCCCAGCGCGGCCGCCTCCAGTGCCAGCTCCGTCTTGTACTGCCACACCGTGCGGTTGTACGCGCTCGGCCAGTACATCGAGCTGATTTTCAGCGGCGTGCCGTTCCAATCGGAGATCACATATTCGGGATGGTCGGCGGCCAGGTGCGCGTCGTTGAACACGGTGATGCGCCCGATGACATAGTACCCCGCGTCACGCAGCTTCTGCACATTGGCCTGAAAGCCCTCCATCGTGTCCTGTGCGGCAGCGTAGGCCGATGGACTGTACTGCTGCATGACGGGCGAGGCGTAGGACACCGCCGTCCCGTCCACGATGTCCACCACAAAGGCGTTGATGCCGCTGCCCTCTGCCAGACGCAGATAGCTGTCGGCATACTGAATGGCACTGCCGTTGAGATACAGGGCGCGCACCTCATCGGGCATGGTGTTCCCCTCAAGGCGCGGCTTCTCGGTGGGCGTATAGTCCAGCTCCGCCGCGTCGCCGCCGCCCCATGCGTCACCCCGTGCGGCGTGAATGCTATACTTTTCCCCGTCGTACTGCGCCGCCGCCTCGTCCTGCGTCATGCGGACATTCTCTGCGGAAATATACCCCTCGCCGCGCTCGCAGGACACCCTCCACCGCGTGACCTCGCCGTTCTCGTCCAGATTGTCAAAGCCTGTGACGGCGAGTGCCATGCCCTTTTCCACGGCGCACCCCGGCACGGTCCCGCTCTCGTCCAAAAGGCTCATGCCGCGATAGGCGTATACCGTCTCCGTCAGCACCGCGCCGCCCAAGTCGGCGGCTATATTGCCACGGTCGAGATACGCATACCCCGTCCCGTTGACCGTGCGGACACGCCCCGCACCGCCGTCCATGTCCTCGGCAATACACTGCACCGCCGTCCCGCGCACGAGGGAACCTAACTGCTCCCCGTTTTCGTCATACACAGGGGCGGAGCTCTCGGCAGAGGCGACATAGGCCGTCACCGTGTCCGGCACGGCGGGGTAGAGCTGCCTGTACACGGTGTAGCCCACCGCGCCCAGCGCGGAAAGGCACAGCACAAGGATGACCACCGCCGCGCCGCTGCCGCGTTTTGTCTTTGTATTCGTTGACATAAATTTACTTCTCCTCGCGTAATTTGCCGTTCTGCGGCCATTATACGACATCCGCCGTTAAAATTCCACCTAAATATTGTGGTGATAGCGACAAAATTTTCATATTTTTTGTGTTTTTTTCGTTTTTTCGGTGGACAAGCGCAAATACGGATGGTATACTAACCGTGAATATTGTTATGTAAATCGGTGGAGTGGCATTTTCCCTCTGCCGAACCTTTCCATACAACTTACAGATAAGGCAGGGTGTTTGACATGAAAAGGACAAAACGGGGCATGGCATTGATCTTGGCGGCGGTGATGCTGGTGAGCTGCGTCACCACGATACTGATTGCCGCGAGCAAAAGCTGGAATGGTGCGCAGCTGGGCGACCTGAGCCAGTATTACGAGACGGGCAACAGCGCCGACCCCGGCTACATCTCCACCGTTACCGGCGACAGCGGCGGCACATCCTACGGCATCTATATGTTCGTGGAGAGCACCGTTGTCAGCTTTATGGACTGGCTGAAGAAGTCTGACAACGCCGTGTATAAAAATTTCGGCGAAACCCTTTACAACGCCTACGCCTACAATACGAAGGGCGAGTATTACCCTGGCTTCGGCAGCAACTTCAAGAATCACTGGCGCACTATCGCCGAAAACAACCGCAGCGAGTTTGCACAGGCGCAGACTGACTATTGGGAAGCGACACAGTACACCCAGCTCATCAGCAACATCAAAGCCCTGTTTCCTGCCTTTGACATCGACAATTATTCCATCGCCCTCAAGAATGTGTTCTGGAGCCGCAGCGTGCAGCACGGCGTGGGCGCGACCTCGGGCGCGAACAGTACCGATGGCAAGAGCGGTGCGACCGGCGTGATTTACCGTGCCTTTGCCAATCGGCTGGGCGGCTTCAAGAACCAGAGCGAAGCTGAGCTGATTCAGGCCATCTACGCCGAGTGCAGCAAGCTTGACGAAACCAACAAGGATATGACGACCCAGACGGCGGCCAAGTACGGCGTGAGCAACCGCTCCATGGCTTACTACAGTGCCAACTCCGGCGGCGTGCAGACCGCCGTGTACCGCCGCCTGCATGTCAACGAGCCGGCGGATGCGCTGGTGATGCGCTACAGCAACATCGACAACAATAAAGCCGAAGGTAAGTACACCCTGCTGTACAACTCCGACCAAACACTGGGGCTTCAGGTTAGCTCCGATGCAAAAATTGACACGAAAGACGCCGCCACCCTCCTGACGCTGACCTACTACAGCTCCGGCAAGTACACCCTGACCGCCTCCAATGGTGATCGCCTCACCGATAACGGCGGCAAGGTTACGCTGGCCACCCCGGCCGCCGACAATAACCAGTTCTGGACGATAGAAAATGACACGCTGAAAAACTACGGCAGCGACAGGTATCTCTCTGTCAATGATGACAACACCGTTTCCGCTGCCTCCTCCGCCGCGACATGGCGTTTTGCCCCTGTTTCCGGAGCGGATGGCTGGACGACCGTGGGGCTGTTCTACCCCGGCTGTGCGGACAGTGACGGACAAGGCAACACCGTGACGCACAAGCTGACCGAGGGCAACTCCTCCTTCCCCCTGCGCGGCATCATCTCCCATCCCAACGGTGTGACGAGCGTGACGGTCAAGGTGGACGGCAGCGGCGGCTTCACTGTCCCCAAAGATTGCAGCGGCACATGGTTCGACCTGTGGGAGCTGGACGAGAGCGCAAAGTTCAGTCAGCTCAAGCAGGGTGAACATACCCTGACCATCACGGCAACAGACGGCAAAGGCAATACGGTAGAGCTTGTTTCCTCCACCATTACGGTGGGCGCAAAGGAGAGCGGCAGCACCACGGACGGCAAAGACGAAAATTACACCGTCACTTTCATCTACGGCAGCGAAACGGTCACCCGCACCTACAAGCTGGGTGCCACCTACGGCGAGCTGCCCACGGTAAAGACCGAGGGCTTCCAGGGCTGGTTCCTCGACGATGGTACGGAGATCACCTCCAACTCCATCGTGGCGGCGGAGAATCACAGGGTCACCGCCCATTTCGGCGACCTGCACACCGTCACCTTCGTCTCCGAGGGTACGACCATAACGACTCTCAAGCGGGCCGAGGGCAGCCTCATCACCGCACCCTCCACGCCCGTCAAGGCCGCCGACAGCAGCTATGTCTACAGCTTCAGCTACTGGCAGGATGCCAACGGCAACCGCTTCACGGCGGGCAGCACCTACATGGGCAGCAGTGACATCACCTACACCGCCGTGTTCACCAAGTCCACCAACACGGGCGACAACATCAGCGGCAATTATCTGACCGGCATCACCCCCGGCACGAGCGTGAGTGCCCTGACCGCGAAGGGCTACACCGTCTACGACGGCAGCACGAAGGTCACGAGCGGGCTTTTGGGTACGGGCATGACCGCCTCCAGCAGCTCCGCCTCCGTCACCATTGTGGTCACGGGCGATGTCAGCGGCGACGGCAAGATCACCATCACCGATGTGGTCAAGCTGCAAAACAGCGTTGTGGGCGCAAACAGTCTCAGCGGCGCGTATGCCAAGGCCGCCGACATCAACGGCGACGGCAAGATCACCATCACCGATGTGGTGCAGGCCGCGCAGGTCACGGTCGGCCAGCGCACCATCGGCTGACAGGAGGATAACACATGAAAACAAAACGATTCCGCTCTGCCCTCTCCGCGCTGCTGACGCTGCTGCTGGTTCTGACGCTGCTGCCGCAGGCGGCACACGCCGCCGGAGCGACACTGACCGGCACATCGGAGCTGCTGGCGGGCGACACGGTGACGCTCACGCTCTCCGTCCCCAGCAAGGTCTGCGGCCTGACCGCCGATCTGAGCTACAGCAGCAACCTCTCCTTCACCAACTATAACTGCTCCGTCAGCGGCTGGAGCATCATCGTCAACAACAATAAATTCAGCGTATACGGGACTTCCGCCTCCAGCGGCGGCGTGGTGACCATCAAGATGAAGGTCTCCGGCTCTGCCAAGCAGGGCGATGCCCTGTCCGCCACCTTCTCCAACATCACGGTGTCGGACGGCAGCAGCGATACCGACCTCGGCAGTGCCGCGTGGTCCGGCAAGATCGGCGCAGCACCCAGCGGGGACTGCACTCTCAGCTCCCTGAGCTGCTCCAATGCCACGCTCAGCCCATCGTTCTCCTCCGGCACGACCTACTACACCACCACCGTACCCTACGCGGTCAGCAAGCTGGAGCTGAGCTATAAGAAGTCCGACAGCGGCGCGAGCGTGTCCGTCAGCGGCAACGATGCGCTGGTGGTCGGTGTGAACACCGTCACCCTCAAGGTCACGGCGGCCAACGGCTCGACCAAGACCTACACCATCGATGTCACCCGCCAGCAGGATCCCAACTACAAGCCCTCCACCGATGCCACGCTCTCCTCCCTCACCTTAGAGGGCGCGACCCTCTCCCCGACCTTCAACGCCAAGGTCACGGACTACATCGCCTATGTCCCCTATGAAGTCAAGCAGGTGACGGTCGCAGCCGAGGCGAAGGACGAGAAGGCCAAGGGTGTCAGCGGCACGGGCGCGGTCAAGCTCTCCACCACGGAGGCGGAGACCGTTCTCACCGTCACCGCCACCGCCGAAGACGGCACGACCAGGCAGGCATACACCGTCCATGTCCTCCGTATGCCCGCCTACACGGGCATTGTCCCCACGGTGGAGGTCATCGACCCCGACACCATTCCCGCCGTTCCCCCGCTGGAGATCCCCGGCACGATAACGCTGCCCCTTGTGGGTGAGGTCAAGACCACCTATGTCGCCATCGGCGCGGCGGTGCTGCTGGCTATCGTGCTGTTCCTGCTGGGCTTCCTGATCGGGCGCGGCAGCGGCGACAGCGGCGACGATGACAGCGGTGACGACGGCAAGGATACGCCGCGCAAGCCGATCGAGCCTCTGCTCCCCGAGGAGCATTACACGGCGCGTGTACCGCGCCTTGTGCCCCGCGAGGAGGAATCGCTCGAAGCCCCCGCAGAGCCTCCCGCAGAGACAGCACCGGCTCCCGTATCGGCGGAGATGCCCGACCGACCCGCCGAGCGCAGCGCGGCGGACGAGCCGACACAGGCCGATGAGGACGAGGTGCGCACCATGTCTCTCGACGACCTGCTGGACGACATCCACAATATGTAAAAGCATAAAAACGACGAAACAAAAAAAAAGACCGCCTCGGCGGTCTTTTTTGCTGCTATTGTGCGGAGCAAGGCGACTTTAATTGACAAAGCCTGCCATGTCCTGTATAATGTGTCGTAGGGACGCTGCATACATAGGCGGGCGGTTGTGGCTACATCTCCGAAAGGAGGTGGTACAATGCCGATTACACTGACATTCCATATCTTTGGTCTAACAGTGACTATTCGCATTAAAAAATGCCAAAACCGCCACTCGGCAAAGTGACGGTTTTGCTTGGCTAAACAATTAGCCGAAAATTAAACCCAATCATGAGCCACAACCGTTCGCAGAGGTTTGTGATGCTCTATCTTTATTATACCCATCCTGCGGCGTTTGTCAACCCAAAAAAAGAAAGCCCTTGCGGGCTTTCTTTTTTTGGGGTTACACTAATCAGCCGAAGCTTTAATTAGAACTCCTTCTTCTTGCCAATCACGACGGCGGAGCCGGTGACGGAAGCCAGAGCCATGCCGACATACATAGCGA